>NZ_JACEGA010000001.1:2892500-3240833 GCF_014174405.1 Variimorphobacter saccharofermentans
TATTCATCACTAGTCAACAACAATTTGTTTGAATTTTGTATAAAATTTATTACAATTTTATTTTCCCTTTCCGCTAAGGATTTCCTTATTCGTTAACCCTTAAATAACGGCGGAAGTCAATCTTAACACATCTGTATTGTTAAGTCAATAATAAATTGCATTAATTTTATATTCAATTTCTTACAATTAAGATATAGCGCACTTAGGCTAATTTTACTCATCCATTCATAATTTACATACACTAATTCATCTTATATACTAATCATTCTCATAATTATTTAAATTACAAATCATTATATATTCTTCCACTGTTTCTTTTACTATTTCGAAACCAACAGCCTGATACATTCTAGTAGCATAATTATCTTTTTGAACAGCTAAAGAAGCTTGCCGATATCCTTTATCCTTAAGTAGTATCAGCATATTCTTCATAAGTGAGGTTCCAATTCCTTTGTCACGATATTCTTTATATAAGGATATTGCAAACTCAGGTGTGTTCTCATCAACATTGCCATAGCCCTTTACAGCTCCAGCTATTATTCTGGTCCACACTGCTCCTACAACCTTACCTCCCACCTCTGCTACTAAACAATAATCGTCCGGTTTTCCAAAGTCTTCAATAAATACTCTTAATTCCGGTTGATTAATAATCTCTCTGGATACTAGATTATTTTCATCCCTTTGAAAAATGGCTTCATATAAAAAGTCCTCAAGCAACTTTATTTCTGAGGATTTTATTGGACGTATGACGTAATTCATATTACCCTCCATTCTATCGACAACCTGCGAATTTAAGTGGCAGCACATCAAACTGAATCAGCCTTCCTTTTTACAGCAAACGTTTTAAACGCCAATGCAATTAATCCTGAAGCTATAAGAGTCATACTAATTATAATAAAGAAACTCTTTACCTGGGTAAAACGATTAGCTATTCGTACAATTCCATCCATTCGGTTTGGATAATTATTCAATAGAATAAATATCATTATATTCTCCAGCCAGTCAAAAAGCATAGCAGCCAATCCTATGAATCCAATAAGCCAGGGTTTATTAACTTTTTTCCACAATTCTTTCACAATAAGAGTTAACGTTATAAAGTAAAAAAGTCCATACGATAAAGGAAATATGATATCTATAGGCATTATGTACTTTAAATGAAAGCTTCTACCTTCTGCTCCAAGATGATCTAAAATCTCATATGCCCTATCTACAGAGTATCCCATAAGCTCCATATCAAGAATACTGTGTCCACCAGTGATTTCCATAAGCTTTGCTAAACCGAATGGTTTTCCATTAATAATGAAATTCGTAAGCAAAAAGAATACAAAAAACAGTATGGCATTACGTGCACAAAATAAGCCCTTCCTTTTCATTATATATATATAACCCCTCCCTTAAGTAATCAAATAATCACCTCAAAAATAAAACTTAATATAGCTTCACGATAATTATGTGCTACTATTCGTTTATCATATGGACTTATCTTATTATAAGTGGAATTTCCTGTCAATCATATAAATAACTTGAGTTTCCGTAGTTTTATCCACAGTATCCCTGTTTCATCAGTATTGTAATAAACAACTTTTAGAAAATGCCCAAAATATAAGGAATCCTCATCCTTTTTGTAGTAGAATAATGGTGTCTAAGCAAAATCTACACTAAACAATAAAGAAAGGGACTCCTTATGCTTAATTCTACTACAAATACTTACACTTTGAAACGTGAAATTTTATCTTTTTCAAACAAAATATCCCGAAAGCTTTCCAAACCGGATCGAAAGTTTACTGCAGACATGACTTATGGCATGTTAGCTTCTGGCAGTTGCCTTCTGACTGATGTTGTGGATCAGCTTCACGAAGATTCCAAAAAGGTCAACAGCGTGGAAAGACTTACCCGACATCTCAATAAGGGAATCCATAATTCTGCCTTGTCTTCGTATCTGCATACAATACGTAAATGGGTGCCGGATCAACCAGTTATCCATATCGATGATAGTGATATCATCAAGCCTGACGGCTACAAGTTCGAAGCACTGGGACTTGTTCGGGATGGTTCCAAAAGCACCGATACCAAAAATGTCTATGAGAAGGGCTACCATGTAACAGAGGCTTGTGTTATGACTAAAAGCAATCATCCTGTCAGCATTTATTCTAAAATCCATTCTTCAAAAGAAAAGACCTTCACCTCTGTCAATAACGTAACCTTTGATGCCATGGAGCGCGGAAAAGCAATGTTTGGCAAAGCTACTTTTGTAATGGACAGGGGCTATGATGATAATAAGATGTTTCTTAAGCTTGATGAATTAAAGCAGGACTATGTGATCCGACTTACAGCTAAAAGAAAGCTACTTTTTCATAACAAATGGGTGGCCGCTACTGAACTGCGAAATCGTCGAAAAGGCAAAATCACAACACCTGTGTTCTATAAGGGCAAAAAAAGGGAAGCTTATCTATCCCATGTGAAGGTTCAAATCACTGCATCCAGAAAGGATATTTATCTGGTTCTTGTCTATGGCATCACAGAGCATCCGATGATGCTCGCAACAAACAAGGAGATAAAGTCCCGAGAAGATGTAATACGAATTGCAAGGCTTTATTTCTCCCGCTGGCGCATTGAGGAATATTTCCGCTGCAAGAAACAGGTTTTCCAGTTTGAAAACTTCCGTGTCCGGAAGCTGAAAGCAATTAATGCTCTCAATTTTTATATCACCTTGTGTATGGCATTTCTTGCTCTGGTTTCAATGAAAGCAGAAACAAATGCCCTAAAGGTTTCAATCATACAGACAGCAGCTCCTGTTAAGGAGAAAGTTCAGTTCTGCTATTATCGGTTAGCAAAAGGTATCTCCGGCATACTCTCGTATGCAAAAGAAGGCGTCAGGCTATGGTTCAGGACAAAACGTCCTGCATACCGTCAACTTTGCTTTAAGCTAATCGCTTAAATAGATAAAAGAATACTTATCCCGAAGTCCGGTTTTAAACGGGGCTTATTAAGCTTCTTCTGATCTAGATACTGCCACTCTTACACTTAAAAAAATCAGCAAATTGGCACTGTCATTAGATTTATTCATTTTCAAAGTGCAATTTGCGGAAACTCAAGTATAAATAAGGGGTTAAAATCATCAAAACCACATCATCAAAAAAGGGGATGTTGCATAATGTATCAGCCGGGACAATTACTTACCATAATGCACTGTCGGAAGAACATATTGCTATATTTTGTATGTCTCATGCGAATATTCATATTCGTATGAGACATACAAAATCAGTGATGTGTCCTTCCGTCTGTGTGTGAGGTAAGTAATTGTCCCGGCTGATACATTATGAAACATCCCCTCATTTATGATATTTCTTATTTAAATGGAGGCGGAACTCTATGACCGATTACACGTTCCACTTCATAGGCATATGCGATTAGTTCCATATCCGTCTTTGCTGTCATATAAATTCCAAAGGGCATTCCATCGTCTTGTAAACCACATGGGATTGTTATACCCGGTAATGCTGTGTATTGTAAAATGTTGTTACAGCTTAACATGATACAAAAATCGAACTCCTTAATTTGTTCTCTAATCGTAGCCATTCGTTCCCTGCGGTCCTGTAGTACAGACTGATAAATGTCTTCATCCAACCTCCCTGAGGTATTCTCCTGTGCATCAACCAGATAGGTCTGACCATATTTTAAGGTCTTCTCTGGATGCCTTTCGTTGAATTCAATAATATCACTTAAGGTCTTAATCGGATAATCTTCCGGTAATGTACTTAAGTATTGGTTCATATCATATTTAAACTCGTATTTCATGATATCTCTGATATGCTTCGTCTTGGAGATATCCACTTTTCTAATAACTGCTCCTTCTCCCTCTAATTCTTTCATTACATTCTGGATTCTTGTCACAATATTCTTCGGCATATTTTCCATATTCCAGACATTAAATCCAATCACCTTACCTTTTTGATTATTGTTGTGGTCACGAATCACAGGATATCCTGTTAATGCTGCATATAATACTGCACAGTCTTCCACCGTTCTGGCAAACGGCCCTGCTGTATCCAAGGTATGACTGATAGGAATAATTCCTTTCTGGCTGACACTGCCTGTACTGGGGCGAAATCCTATAACACCATTCGCGAGCGCCGCAGCAATGATTGAATTACTGGTATCCGTACCGATGGATGCGCTACAGAGATTTGCTGTAACTGCTACCGCTGAACCGGTACTGGAACCTGAAGGGTCTTTTTCCTTATTATATGGGCTGATTGTTTTTCCACCTCTGGAGCTATATCCTGCGGGCATATTCTCCGTCATGTAATTCGCAAGCTCAGTCATATTCGTTTTTCCTAGAAGTACTGCGCCAGCTTTTCTAAGATTTTGTATCAACTCCGCGTCACATCTGGCATAGGAATCCGCTAATGCAAGTGAACCAGCTGATGTATGCATACGATCGGCGGTATCAATATTATCCTTCACTAGAATAGGAATCCCAAATAATAGATTATTTTGATCATTTCCCTTCTGATCCAGTTCTTCTGCAATATATAATGCATCCGGATTGATTTCCAGAACACTGTGCAGACCATTCGGTCCCTGATCTATATTCTGAATACGTGTAATATATTCTTGTACTAGTTCCTTCACTGATAGTTTCTTCTCATAGAACATGGCTTGGAGTTCTTTTATCGTTTTTTCACAAATATCAAACATTTATTTACGAATTATCCAATCATCATATATGGTAGTTGGATTTCTCCTTTCTCACCTATATTCCATCATTCACTGTTAAACAGTAAATAATATATTCTAATTAGCAGTTTAAAATAAAATGATATTCGAGTGGATTATACATATATTATGTATATATAAGCACTGAATTATTAAAGTTTATCTTTTCTCATTCGTGCACTCATATTTCCTTATAATCGTAGTCAAATTAACCTGCAGCAGAATATGAATGATAGTACCATAAACCCCCACGATAACAATACGAAATGACAGTAACTGATCAATCGCAGTATTATGTGGGGGTATCTATCTGGGTACATATTTTAGTTAGTATTTTGTAATCAATTGTATTATATCTATATCGTATATGTCTGTATCTATTCTTGATTTAATACTCGTTTTAAAAACTCTCTCGTTCTTTCCTGTACTGGATTATTAAATATTTGCTCCGGAGTACCCTCTTCTGCAATAACCCCTTTATCCATAAACACGACACGGTTGGATACTTCCTTGGCAAATCCCATCTCATGGGTAACAACCAGCATAGTAAGACCACTCTTCGCTAAATCTTTCATTACATTGAGTACTTCACCTACCATCTCCGGATCCAGAGCAGAAGTAGGTTCATCAAACAGCAATACATCCGGTTCCATTGATAAAGCTCTGGCAATAGCTACTCTTTGCTTCTGACCTCCGGATAACTGCTTCGGCTTTGCGTTGATATATTGGTCCATACCAACTACCTTCAGGTATTTCATTGCAACCTCTTCCGCTTCTTCCTTCGAGCGTTTTAACACCTTAATTTGTCCAATCATACAATTACTTAATACATTATGATTATTGAAGAGATTGAACTGCTGAAAAACCATACCGAGCTTAGTCCGGTATGCATAAATATCATGTTTATCGTCAAGAATATTCTCTCCGTTATAGATTATTTCTCCGCCACTGGGCTTTTCCAGCAGATTGATACATCGAAGCAGTGTAGACTTACCGGATCCCGAGGCCCCGATGATACAGACCACCTCACCCTTATTCACAGAGAAATCTATATCCTTTAATATCTCGTTGGATCCGAAGGATTTTCTTAAATGTTGAATCTCAATTACCCGTTCCATTTCGACCTCCCTATATCTATATCAAACTCATTGTTCTTCTTAGTACTCTTAATATCAATTAGCTAACCAATCTAGACCTGCATCTGATTACCAGGAATAATATTAAAATTCTCCGGTCCTTCCATTTTTCGTTCTATGAAACGAAGAATTCTGGTAACCACAAGCGTCATAACTAAATAAATGATACAAGCTACAAAGAAGGATTCAAAGTATCGGAAGTTATTACCGGCAATTGATTTCGTCTGGAAGAATAACTCTGATACGGATATTACGTTCAATACGGATGTATCCTTGATATTGATAACAAACTCATTACCGATAGCGGGTAAAATATTACGCAATACCTGAGGTAATACAACATACAACATAGTCTTCGCATGATTCATACCGATTGCATGTGCTGCTTCAAACTGTCCCTTATCAACTGAGATAATACCGCCTCTGACAATCTCAGCTGTATATGCACCAGTATTAATTGATACTATGAATATGGCAGCTAAAGTCCTGTCCATGTCTATACCAAAGGCCATCGCTGATCCGTAGTAAATAACCATGGCTTGTACAATCATTGGAGTTCCACGGAAGAATTCAACGTATATTGATAGTATGGTATTAACTACCTTAAGCAGGCCTCTCTTAAATCCTTTTTCAGGCATAGGAATTGTACGTATTGTACCTATTAATAAACCAATGATAGCTCCTAATACCGTACCGATAATTGAAATAAGTAATGTCAGCCCTGCTCCTCTTAAGTACATCGGCCAGAATTCGGCAACTATTTTAACAAACCACTCCCATGTCATATTCTCACCAAACCTTTCCTATATATAACCTATATAATATAGAAAAGACTGTTCCAAATGATGTATCAAAGATTTTGGAACAGTCTCTAAGCTTACACCTATTCTGCAGCCGGTTGATTCTTAATCGCTTCGTCCATAATGCTAATGCGTTCTTCTTCTGAAATTCCAGCTAAAATCTCATTTATTTTTGCAGTCAGGTCGCTGCCCTTTTTAATACCTACTGCAATGGCCGTATCGTCCTCAGAGGTAACAAAACCATCTGTGAACTCAACCATAGCAAAATTAGGATTAGCAGCTGTTGCGCTAACTCCTTCCGGACGCTCTGATACATATCCATCAATAACTCCAGATTCCAAAGCAACTCTCATTGCAGGAAAGTTATCCATTGCTGGTTGAATGTTTACACCCTCAATCTGTTCAATTACAGAATAGTGAAATGTATTTAACTGTGCAGTAACCTTTGCTCCGCTGAAATCCTGAATTGAAGTGGCACCTTCATAAGCACCGCCCTTTTTCACAACCATAACCAAATCTGATTTATAGTAGTTATCCGTAAAATCAATGGTCTCTTTTCGTTCTGCAGTTGGAGACATACCTGCTATGATAGCATCAATCTTACCTGATGTAAGTGCAGGCACTAATCCATCCCATTCTGTCTTAACTATAACAAGCTCTTTTCCTAATCCTTCTGCAATTCTCTTCGCAATTTCAACATCATATCCGCCTGCGAATTCAGCACTTCCATCAATCGGAACACCACCGTTGGAATCATCAATCTGTGTCCAGTTAAATGGCGCATAACCTGCTTCCAATCCCACCTTAAATGTACCACCGGATTGCGTATCGCTCTTCTGTGCTGGTTCTTTTGTTCCGCAGCCAGTAAGACTCATAACAGCCAAAGCCGCTACGGCAATTATGACAGACATCCTTTTTCTCATATAATTTTCTCCTCCCCTCGTAGTATATCATTACTACTATGACTATCCTTCATGATGGTTAATGTATTATACTTACAACATCTGGAATAATCATGCTGTTCTTTTCAAAATCACGCTAATAGTGTACATCATAAGCATTATGTCTGTCAATTCAAATCCTTAATCCGAATAAGAATATTAGCGTCAATTGATCCCTCAATGCCCTCATTCCATTCTGATAATGAAATCGTATTAAAGATTATCTTTATCACAGACTTGGAATTCTCCTTAAGAATTGTCATTTCATCATTAGATAGTATATATTTATCAACGCTATTTGTATCGGTAAATTGCTTCATGATATCCTTAACTGGAAATCGGATAAGCTCGTTTTGACGATCTTGAAAGATAACAATTTCCTGTTCATCCATGGTATCTCCCTGGATTTCGAAGAAGTATTCCGAATCTGTCAGCATATTACCATCAAGAGTATAACGATTGTTACCCACATTCACTGTGATGCGAAGCAATATGTCATATCCCTCTAACAGAATTGGTTCATAAGTATTCCTAATTAGATTAATATTCTTATAATCCGGAAGACTGTACTGATACTCAGCAAATCCAAAAGTACCCTCAAAATTGTACGTCTTCTCATATTCATGGAGCCATTCAATTCTACGAAGGTCATTGTTTACTCGAAGGTATTGAACCGAATTAATGATTATGTTACGATCCTCTTCATCAACCTTCGAATTCGGATGAATGGTATCCCCCTCTAGCATATTATTGCGTATCAAGGTTTTCTCCAGCCTGTTTCTCTGATTCCTGTAGCCTACGGTAAATGCATCAAAGGGAGGTATTATTGATATAAGAGAAAGCACAATCAGAATTGGTGCAATCAATCCATTTTTTTGAGTTGGACAGAAACTGAATATGATTCCTGCTACTGTTGAAAATAATCCAAATATGATAACAAAGTACCTGCCTGAGGTAACTCCCTCCTCTCCTATTCTAAGAGTGGATGAAACAGTCTGGAATAATACAATGGGAACTAAAAGCTTCGGAAATATTTTACGAAACATGTTCGTTATCTTATTATTGACTGTCGAGGATAATAAGTAAATAACAATAACAGCTATCGAATAGGATAGCAGCATAGGCTCCATTAAATTGTCAGTCCAAAAATCACCCATAATATTTATCATAATATAGGCCAGTAATATAATAGAAAAAACTGCTGCAAGTGGTATCATAACATAGGATATTAAAGTTTCCAGAAATTTAGAGGGAACTAGGTTACTTACCTGTGTCTCTTCCTCATCCAATATCGATATCATGGGTGAGTGTGTTCCCGGATAAACCGGAATATAGGAAAGAAGATATATCGGTGCTAATAGGACAAATATTATATTCGCAGTGTGTGAATAAGAATCACCACTGACATTGGTGAAAAGAAGATCAATCGCCTGGATAATCAGAACCACTCCGATATAAAGCACACCGGAAAATGCTAATGACGTAAAAAAGCCTTTCCATATGGCTAAAAAGCTTTCATTAAAATTACGACTGCTTTTTATCACCGGAACCCAGAGAATAGCAATTAATATGATGAAGAAAATAACTATGGTACGTATGATAACCGGTTGCTCCCATTCGGTATTCCGTATGACCACATAGTAGCATCCTGATACAATCAGAGCAATCAAATAGATTGCCCATCGCATTGAAGCTTTTTGAAGAAAGCGCTCGAAGATCATCTGCCCTAACACGGATAAGGCAGAAGCAAGAAGCAAGGAAAGGAACAGACGGCTATACTGTTCCTCATTATAGAAATGAATCGACATCCCATTCGTAATTGTTGCACTGAATAATAATATAGCGGTTATCGGAAAACGTGTAATTGTGTCTTGTATGCTACTAAACCGTTCAAACATTCGATTTTGATCTTTCAAATTGAAACCTCCCGCTTTCAGAATATAAAAATATACATCGCATACCTTTACTGTATATTTTACCATGTATAGCTAGATAATATAAGTAATTATGCTTGCAATTTTATTTTTCCACAGAAATACAATAGCAATTATTAACAATTTTATAAATATTCCATAAAGATTTTTATAAAAAAATGACGAATCCCACTTTACAAAAGTATAAAAATATGCAAAAATAAAAAAAATCACAGGAGGTAAAGTAATTATGTCTTCAAAGAAACAACCCGTCGGCTATTTGCCTGACGAAAGACCCCCCATCGTGGAATTAATCTTATTTGCATTGCAGCAAATCGTTGTAATGTTTCCCGCAACTGTTCTCGTTGCTATTCTTACTGGATTCCACGTATCCACTACCATTTTTGCCAGCGGCTTGGCAACCCTATGTTTTATTCTTATTACCGGTAGAAAAATCCCCTTGTATTACGGTTCCAGCTTTTCTTACATTACGGCAATTGTTTCTATCATGTCTGCAGAGCAATTTGCAACATATAGTCACAACGATAAAATCGCAATTGCTCAATTCGGTATCGTAATGTCAGGTTTCGTATCCATAGCAGCCGGTATCATTATTCAGAAGTCAGGAAGAAAATTAATTGATAAGGTTCTTCCCGCTACAGTAACTGGTAGTATCGCTATTATTATTGGTTTATCCCTCGCGGCAAATGCTATGGGAAATGCAGCAAGCTCCGGCTATATCGCAGGTGTATTAGCAGCTCCAGCAGATTATTCAAGTACCATTGTATCAGCTGTAGAATCTGGTCAATATGCAAATTATTCTTGGATCATTGCTATTGTAACTCTTATTTCCACAATATTATATTCGGTATATTTGAAAGGCAAACTCAGTCAGTTGCCTATTCTTTTTGGCCTTTTAACAGGATATATCGTTGCTGTTATCATTGGTATAGTAACGGGTATTCCTTTTGTAAGCTTTAATACGATTGAATCAGACAGTATCATAAGTCTGCCAATCTTTACTCTTCCGAAGCCGTCACTGGCTGCAATCGGTGCAATCATGCCAATAGCAATTGCAACCATTCCGGAATCAACTGCTCATGTATATCAATTAGATATTTATGTAAACGACTTAGCAAAGAAGAAAAAAAGTGGTAAGGTATTCAATATTGCAGATAAGTTAGGTCTGAACTTAATTGGTGATGGTATTGGTGATATCGTTTCCGGTATGATCGGTGGACCAGCAGGAACCAATTATGGTGAAAATATTAGTACCATGGCGATATCAAAAGTTTTCTCCATACCGGTGCTGATCGCCGCTTCCATCATTACTATGGTAATCTCCTGCTTTACACCATTAATTAATGCTGTATACTCCATACCAACCGCAGTTATTGGAGGCCTCTCCATTTACTTATTCGGTGTTATTGCTGCACAGGGTATCACCATTATGATGGATCGTAAGGTGGATATGTTTAAAGCAAAGAATATGGCCATTATTGCTATCATCTTAATCATTGGTCTTGGTGGATCCTTCGGATTTAGTAATGGTATGATACCTCTGTTCGGTGTAGAGTTCCCTGCACTTGCTACCGCAGCTGTAGTAGGCATCTTGATTAATCTTCTACTTTCCATCGGTGATAAAGAGGAAGAGACAGCCGAATAAGAACCTGATTGTTAGAATGTCATAAATAGAAACTATATTAAGACGTCATCATAAAAGAGAGCATATGCTGAATTGATAATCAATACAATTCAGCATATGCTCTCTTCTTTTACATTCCTATACGTATCATCATTTCATCAATAAAAGGATTTAATATAAATTCCTTACTATGAACTATATATTATATAATCGCAAGAATAACGAAATTAGCAATAAACAAAGCGGTTGCAACCCATAATACCGGGTTAATATCTTTCGCCTTTCCTTTTACAATCTTAACAATTACGTAGAAGATAAATCCACCAGCAATACCATAGGAAATACTATAGCAAAGTGCCATGAAGATTGCAGCAAAGAATGCCGGAATAGCCTCTTCTAATTCATCCCATTTGATTTCTTTAAAGGAAGAAATCATCATAATACCTACTGCAATTAAAGCAGGTGCTGTAGCCTGTGTAGGAACAATTCCTACGATCGGTGCAAGGAAGATACTTAGCAGGAATAAAGCTGCAGTCACAACAGAAGTAAGACCGGTACGTCCACCTGCTCCAATACCAGCAGCACTCTCTACATAGGTTGTTGTATTGGAGGTACCAACGATAGCACCAATACTGGTTGCGATAGAATCTGCAAATAAAGCCTTGTCCATTTTAGATTTAAATCCTGTACCTTCTTCCAATGCCTTCTCATCCGCTTCATCAAAGATACCGGACTTTCTTCCTGTACCGATAAATGTACCGATGGTATCAAAAGTATCGGATAAGCTAAATGCAAAAATAGTCATTATTACAAGCGGGATACGGGATGCATCACTAAACAGGGAGCCTAATCCCTCACTACCAAATGCAGCACCAAAGGTAGTGCCCAAATCCTTAAAGGAGTCAGCTAATCCTGCAGTAGCACCAAGAGTGCTTAAATCTACCACCTTTAACGGAATTCCAAGAACGGTTGTAGCAGCAATTCCGATTATGATTGCACCCTTTACTTTTAATATAAGTAAAATAAAGGTAATCACAATACCTACCAACGCAAGGATAAGTCCTTTATTATCAAAATTAGACAGTGCTGGAACCCCAGATTCAAAGTTAACCATACCAATATTTAATAAACCAATATATGCAACAAAGATACCAATACCGCCACCGATTGCATGTTGTAAGCTCTCTGGTATTGCTTTAATAATCAGCTTACGGATCTTTGTAACAGTAATAATTACATTAATAATACCACAGATAAATACCATCATTAACGCTTCCTGCCAGGTAAATCCCAGACCAAAGCATACGGTATAGGTAAAGAATGCATTCAATCCCATACCAGGAGCCTGCGCATATGGAACATTAGCAAATAATCCCATAACCAAAGTTCCAGCTACTGATGCAATAATTGTTGCCAGAAATACCGCTCCCGCAGGCATTCCTGTTTGTGATAACATTCCCGGATTAACAAAGATGATGTAGGCCATAGCAAAGAAAGTAGTAATACCGGCTACCACTTCAGTCGAAACACTCGTTCCGTGCTCCTTCAGTTTAAAAAACTTTTCCATAAAAACTCTCCTTTGATTTAATTTTATAAAAAGAGAAATCCAATGGACCCCCCCAATTATACTAATCCCAGCTCTTAATAATATGCCTTGTTCCCTCAAATGTAAACAAGCAAGTGTATGATAAGAGTTTTTGTAAAAAACGTATAGAAGGCTATCCTGTTATTCCCCTGTAAGGATGCAAATTCTTCTCATCCCATCCTACAACGTAGGTAACCGGATAGCCCTCTGATATTAATCATTAAGCTTCTGCTTCTTCTTCCTTTGCATTTTCTTCAATAACCTTTTGCTGTACATCAGAAGGAGCCTGCTCATATCTTGAAAATTCATATGAGAATTCTCCAATTCCACCAGTCATAGATCTTAGATCAGTGGAATATCCATATAGTTCAGCCATCGGAATATCTGCTATAATTTCTTGTTTTCCGCCAGAAACCGGGTTCATTCCTAGTACTCTGCCGCGTCGTTTATTCAGATCACCCATAATATCACCGGTGAATTTATCTGGTACAAGTACTTTTAGGGAAGCAATTGGTTCAAGAAGTACCGGAGACGCTTCCATAAATCCTTGCTTGAAAGCCTGAATGGTCGCTAGCTTAAATGCCATTTCAGAGGAGTCAACCGGATGATACGAACCATCCACCAATGTAGCTTTTATTCCCACTACTGGATATCCGGCAACTGGACCCTTTAATACAGATTCTGCTACTCCCTTTTCTACTGCCGGGAAATAATTCTTCGGTACGGCTCCACCGAAAATCTTCTCCTCAAAGATATAATGCTTTTCAAGATCACCGGAAGGTTCAAATTCGATATGAACATCACCGTATTGACCATGACCGCCGGATTGTTTCTTATGCTTACCCTGAACCCGAACCTTTTTACGAATTGTCTCACGGAAGGGAATTCTGGGTTTCATAACCTCAATCTCAACCTTATACTTTGTTAGAAGCTTATTTACTACTATATCAAGCTGTTGGTCACCAATTCCATATATTAAAGATTGACGGTTTTCTTTATCATTTACGATCTTTAGAGTAAGGTCTTCATCCATCAGCTTTGCAAGCGCCTGGGATACCTTATCATCATCACCCTTATTCTTCGTCTTATAGCGTAAATAAGTATAAGGCGTTGATACCTCAATACGATCGTATATCACAGGATTTGCCTTGGTTGACAGGGTATCTCCTGTAGTGGTATTAGTAAGCTTACCCAGTGCTCCGATATCGCCTGCATGGAGCTCATTTACCTCAATCTGCTCTTTACCTCTTAAGACATAGATACGATTTACTTTTTCTTCTGCATCCTTTTCTGCGTTGTAAATCGCCATATCAGATTTTAACACACCGGAACATACTTTGAAAAGAGAAAACTTTCCGATAAACGGATCGGCAATGGTTTTAAATACTCTTGCGCTAAACGGCTTTTTCTCATCATAATCTGCTGTAAATTCTTCTCCAGTCTTAGTATTTTTTCCGACTATATTCTTCTTACTTGGGTCCGGGAAGTATTTTTCAATTGCCTGCAGTAACATAGTCGTTCCCTGAGCATTAATACCGGAGCCCATCATTACCGGCACTACTGAGCCATCTATTACATTATTTCGAAGCGCACTAGAGATTTCTTCTTGAGTAAACTCCTCGCCTGAAAAATATTTTTCCATTAATTCTTCGCTGGTTTCTGCAACCGCTTCCAATAAGACTTCTCTAAACTTCGATAGATTTTCCTGACTATAATCTGGAATCTCACATTCTTCATAATTACTTGCTGTTGTAAATCTTCTGCCTGCCATCTTTACAACATTAACAAATCCAACAAATTTCTCATTTTCTCTAATCGGAATATGGAATGGAGCAATCTTCTTACCATATAGCTCCGTTAATTTCTCAACTACCTCACGATAACTTGCGTTATCATCATCCATATCAGTTACAAAGAAAATCCTAGGTAAATTATATTTCTCACAAAAATCCCAGGCTTTTAATGTACCTACTTCTACGCCTGCTTTTGCTGAAACTAATATTACCGCTGCATCCGCAACCGCCAATGCTTCCTCAACTTCACCAACAAAGTCAAAGTACCCTGGCGTGTCCAAAAAATTAATCTTAATGCCTTCAAATTCAATAGGTATTACTGTGGTACTAATTGAGAATAGTCTCTTTTGTTCCTCTTTGTCATAGTCACTGATTGTATTTCCCTCTTCCACTCTTCCCTGACGCTTTAAAATTCCTGTTGTATACGCCATGGCTTCGACTAAAGTAGTCTTGCCACAGCCACCGTGGCCTAACAGAACAACATTGCGAATCTTTTCTGAAGTGTAAACATTCATAATGATTTCCTCCAATACGCTTATAGTAAGTAGTAGGGTCCAATAAATCTCCCATGAATACCTCTTAGTATATTTTACTAGAGGAAGATAACTTTTACAATAGTTTTGTGGAAATATACACAAAGATTCACTGTAGTTTCTTACTTTAGATTTCTTTTTCGCTTTAAACCGTAACGCTTTAATGTATTAATGTATTGACATGGACTTCTAACAAGTGTATACTAAGCTACACCGTGGACTAATAAATCTTAGTGAATGCATGTATTACTTGATTTATGATTTCTTGAAGATTTTCCAAATATGCTTATACAATCAAAGAAATGAAACATAATAAACATAATACGTTTAACAGAGAGGATGATGTAAATGATTATCGTAATGAAGCCCCGTGCGAAAATGGAATCTATCGAACGGATCAAAGCAATTATCGAAGAAAATGGATTGGACGCCCACATCTCCGCAGGTAAGGAAGTAACCATAATCGGAGTAGTCGGAGATAAATCAAAACTGCTGGAGCATAATCTGGAAATCTTTGATGATGTAGATAAAATAGTAGCAGTTACAGAAAGTTACAAGCTTGCAAATAAGAAATTTCATCCGGAGCCATCTGTAATAAGGGTTGGAAATGTAACGATCGGTGGTGACTCTCTGGTCATCATGTCCGGTCCCTGTGCTGTAGAAAGCAAGGAGCAATTGCTGGCAACTGCTCATGCAATTAAGAAAGCAGGTGCACAGATATTAAGAGGCGGTGCATACAAGCCAAGAACATCCCCCTATGCCTTCCAGGGATTAGAGGAAGAAGGCCTTAAGTATATGAAGGAAGCTCGGGAAGAGACTGGTCTTCCAGTTATTTGTGAAGTAACCAGTCTTAATGCAATTGAGGCAGCCGTAAAATATGTTGATATGCTTCAGATCGGAGCCAGGAATATGCAGAATTTCTATCTCCTTAAGGAAGCAGGAAAATCCGGTCTTCCCGTTCTATTAAAACGAGGTCTCTCCGCAACCATTGATGAATGGCTGAATGCCTCCGAGTATATTATTGCAGAAGGCAATCCCAATGTGGTACTCTGTGAGAGAGGTATCCGCACCTTTGAGACTGCTACCAGAAACACCTTAGACATTAGCGCTGTACCGGTCATTAAAGAAAAGAGTCATTTGCCGATTATTGTAGATCCCAGCCATGCCACAGGAGTTAGAGCCTATGTAAAGCCTCTATCCATGGGCGCAGTGGCTGTAGGTGCAGACGGATTAATGATTGAAACTCATCCGAATCCTTCCTGCGCTTTATCCGATGGTCCTCAATCACTAACCTTTGAGCAATTTGAAGATTTAACTAAGGATCTTAAACCACTGGCAGCAATGATGGGAAAAAAGTTATAATAAACAGCAGCAAGAGAATGAATAATTTACATGCTCAGTATGAATTAGATTTATGTTGCACATATAACAATGCAACAGCTATAATAGGGAACATAGAAAAAATGATAAGATAAACAAGATACAGGAGGTTTTCATGAAGGATTTAGAGACTGATTTTAAGATTGGATTTATTGGATTTGGGTTAATCGGAGGCTCCATTGCACGTGCATTACGAAAGATTAATATAGAATATTATCTTATAGCCTATGATTATCACAAGGACAATCCGAGTACTGACTTAAAAGCAGCTCTCGACGATGGAGTTCTGAATGAGGTCTCACACTCACTAAATGATTTTCATGATTGTGATATCATTTTTCTGTGTGCACCTGTTTTGAAGAATATTGAATATCTAAAGGAATTAAAACTTATCGTAAACCCTACCTGTATTATAACGGATGTGGGTAGTGTTAAAAGTAATATCCACACTGCAGTCTCTGAGCTTAATATGGAGAGTCAATTTGTTGGAGGTCACCCCATGACCGGTTCCGAGAAAACTGGTTATCTCAACTCCTATGCTTTGCTTTTAGAGAATGCTTATTATATCTTAACTCCAACAAAGCAAACACCAAAGGATATGATCGATTTGCTACAGAGCCTGGTAAAAAAGATGGGTTCTATTCCGATTATTCTTGATGCATATGAGCATGATGAGATCACTGCTGCCATAAGCCATTTACCACATATCATAGCTGCACAGCTGGTTAATCTTGTAAGAGATTCTGATGATGAAACGGAGAAGATGAGAACCCTTGCAGCTGGCGGCTTTAAGGATATTACAAGAATTGCCTCCTCATCACCAATTATGTGGCAAAATATCTGCTTAACCAATGCGAATGTAATCATACAGCTTCTGGACCGATACATATTATCCTTAAAGGCTGCTTCTGACGCTTTGGCACAAAATGATGGGGACTTTCTATATAAAATGTTTGATACTGCAGGTGAGTATCGCAATGCTATTCCAAATAAATCAACTGGAATGATTATTAAGCTATTCGAGATTTATCTGGATATCCGTGATGAGGCCGGTGCTATTGCAACAATCGCTACATTACTTGCCAGTAACCAGATCAGCATTAAGAATATCGGAATTATTCATAACAGGGAGTTTGAAGAAGGCGTATTGAAAATAGAGTTTTACGATGAACAGGCAAAAATGCAGGCAGTGGAATTATTAGGCCGCTATAATTATAGAATACATGAAAGAAAATAGGTTATCGATATTAAGCCAGATGATATTAGAATATACAATATTAAGTAATATAACAACGTTTTATGATAATAAAGGAGATTACATTCATGATTTTTCAAAAACAAGGTCCCTTAAGAGGTACAATCGCTGTACCAGGTGATAAATCCATATCACACCGGGCTATTATGTTCGGTGCATTGGCGGAAGGTATCACTGAGGTCACTAATTTCTTACGGGGTGCTGACTGCCTCTCCACAATAAGATGTTTTCGTCAACTAGGGATTGACATCAATGACGATCCCGCTTCTGATCGGATTATCGTACACGGGAAAGGACTTTATGGCTTAACTCCTCCTAAGGATATGCTAGATGTCGGCAATAGCGGCACCACGATGCGTCTTATCTCCGGTATTCTATGTGGACAGAATTTTCCTGTCTCATTAACCGGTGATGAATCCATACAACGAAGACCCATGGGCAGAATTATGACACCTCTTACACAGATGGGGGCTGAGATTGAAAGTATCAGAGGTAACAACTGCGCTCCTTTATCAATTAATAAGACAAAGAAGAATAATACCCGCTTACGTGGTATTCATTACAAATCTCCTGTAGCATCCGCTCAGATAAAGTCCTGTGTATTGCTGGCAGGTTTATATGCAGAGGGAGAAACCAGTGTAACTGAACCCTCCCTATCCCGAAATCATACCGAATTGATGCTGAGAGAATTCGGTGCGGATATAAAATCAATGGACCTTACAGCAGCAATTACACCGAATCCTCACTTAACAGGTCATAAAATCCAAGTACCCGGAGATATCTCCTCCGCTGCTTACTTTATAGCAGCAGGATTGATGGTCCCTAATTCTGAAGTTATTATCAAAAACGTTGGTATTAATCCTACCAGAGATGGCATCCTGCGCGTCTGTAAGCAAATGGGCGCAGATATTCGTCTCGAGAATATCATCGATCATGGTGGTGAGCCAGTGGCTGATCTTGTGGTACGTCACAGTGAACTTTACTCTACCGAAGTGAGTGGCTCTGTTATCCCCACCCTTATTGATGAAATACCGATTATTGCTGTATTGGCATGCTTCGCTAAGGGCCAGACAGTTATTAAGGATGCAGCCGAGCTGAAGGTAAAGGAATCCAACCGTATTGATGTTATGGTGGATAATCTCTCTCGAATGGGTGCTGACATTATAGCGACTGAAGACGGTATGATTATTAATGGTGGTAAGCCTCTGCACAGCGCAGTCATTGACAGCAAGGATGATCATAGAATTGCTATGTCCTTTGCAATCGCCAGCCTGATGGCAGAGGGTGATACCGAAATCCGTGGTGCAGAATGCGTTAATATTTCTTATCCCAATTTCTATTCGGATTTAAGGAAGCTGCAAATACTATAATCTTACTATGTATAGCCATCACTAATTATCGTTATTCTACAGATAACTCAAGCTATTCATATCTCATGCTTTCCATGATACTGATTTTCCTGCTTTTCGTAAGCGGCAGAATCGATACCATAAGCATAGTGATAAAGCCGGTGATACTAAGGACAGCCATAACCGTATATGCCGGCTGGGTAGCTACTTTCCCCCACATGACACCTACAATTTGCGGTATTGTTGCAGTCATGATTAAAGAAGCTGTCAGTCCGATCAAGCTACCTGATAGCCCTATGGTAATTGATTCCGATATCAGCATTTTACTAATTCCCTTATTACTCATGCCGATACAACGATATAAAGCGAAACTTCGTTTTCTCTCCAGGAATCCTGACATGATATTATTGAACATACCAAGCATACCAACTCCTACAGCAAAGTAAGTATAGATACTGATGGCATTAAACATAGTGTCTACTTTATCTGCATTTGCTCGTTCCTGTTCCTGTTTCGTATTGATTGACAGGATATCCTTCGTAAATTCACGCTTTAGATTTAATTTCAACGTATCTGGATCAACATTTCCATCGACTTTAAAGGTATCATAGTAAGCGGCACCAATAAAGCTCTTAAAGTTGTCTCCAGAGATGTAAGCCACATGTCCAATACCCAGATTTGTATCAACAAATCCAGTTATTTTATAGTTCTCAACCTTCTCTCCGTATCGTATCTTCAGTGTATCACCCAATTGTACACCTAGTTTCATCTTTAGAATATTTGTGATTATAATATGTTTCCCCTGATTCAGTTCTAACAAAGCAGGCTTTATTTCATCCAGCCCTCCAACTACATTCATTTCAAAGAACGAATCGTCTTCAATACCATACAACATATTGAGGAACAGCTCATCCTCACCCAGCTTGCAATTGTAATTCTCATAATAGCCAACTGCCTCCGTTACACCATCCACTTCCTTTACTCTCTTCAAGCTTTCTTCATCTGCTTCTCTCAGAATAAAACTTACATCATAGAGATGTTGGTGATCCCATGTATAATGAAGATCATAGGACATCGTATGAAAAATGGACGCCATATAGACAACAATTGCAATCATAGCTGAAAATAGCTTTAAGTTGCCAAGTAAGGCTTTGTCTTCAGAAACATTACGAATGCCAAGATAAATCTCCTGGGGAAGCCCAAGCTTATTGAAGGCCTCTGCCAGCATCCCGATGAAACCTGGAATAATCAATACCAGACCGGCTAAAACTCCCGTTGCCAGAATACAACCAACCACCATTCCAAATATTGAGGTAGGAAGATAAGGTGGCAGGACAAGCGCGGTGAGTATGAATACGAAACCGACCATCCATAGCTTCGATTTCTTCGTAAGCTTTTGATTTCTTTGGTAAAGAATGATCTCCTTGATCTGTAACTTTGCAACTTTATTTATAGAAAGGATGGCACATGCGCCTGTAATCAATATAGCAGCCAAAGTAGTTGTAATAATTTCCTTCATTCCAAACTGTAACGGTGCACTATTGGCAAAGCTGCCATCATCCTGAAAGAATAAGTCCTTAATTAAAACAAGTACACCGATGCCGAATACACATCCTATCAATCCCCCAATGGCACCGATTCCCGCGCTTTCCAATATGAGAATTCTCTTTACCCTTTTCCTTGTAACACCGAGGCTTCTTAATATACCAAGGGAAGAGATCCGTTCCGATGTAATCATCCCAAATCCGGTTGAAATAATGAACATAGTCATAAAAATGACTGCCAGAGAGGATGCTCGAAAAGGTAATAAATAATTAGAGATCTCTGCATCAATGAGCTTCGAATCTACTGTGTATTCTACCTGATAGTCGGAAAAGGTTCTGCTGAGCCTTTCGTACAACTCCTCTCGCTTTGATGGTTCTTTCACCTTCAGGTAAACGATATTAGATCCCTCACCATATATAGCTTCCAAGGTTTCCTTTGGCATAAACAGCCTGCCTCCGTCTGCTAACTCTCTTGAGTAAATCCCCTCCTGATTTGCGATCCCTGCAATTGTAAAGCTATGCTTATTTCCGTTCATCTCCAAGATTATGGTATCTCCTACTGAAAAGCTATACCGTTTGGCATAAATATCTCCTATTATCACCTTAAAGCCGTTCCATTCCTCATAACTTCCCTGTTGTAGACCAAATGGATTATGCTCCTGAAACTCCTTCATATTAACACCATATATTTGAAAATAGTACATGTCCTCTACGTTCGGAGCATATAAAGCCTGCTGTGACTGAATGGGACATACATATTCCAGTTCCTTACGATATTCACGCAGAAGATCAATATCCACCCATTCTACCGCTCCTGCTTCCTTCTTTACCTCGATAAGAAAATCGGAATTACCGGCATTTCTGGTATTCGCTTCATGAAACATATATTCTATGGTACCTTTAAATCCTTCATTTGCAAAAATCAAAGCAGCAGAAACTGCAATTGAGAAAAGCACCAAGAAGGTTCTTGCCTTTTTTTCCAATAGACTTTTCCATAAATATTTAAATAGTATCATAATTTCCCTCATTCCTCAGAATAGTTTACAGCCCTAATCAATAATCATTCCATCCTTTAGACGAATCACTCTTGTTCCATACCGGGTAGATTCCTCCGAATGAGTCACCATTACAATCGTCGTTTTTTTCTCTTGATTGATCTTTCGTAACAGCTCCAAAATCCCTATTCCGGTAACACTATCAAGATTACCAATGGGTTCATCGGCAAACAGTATCTCTGGATCAGTAATGATTGCTCTCGCAATGGCTACTCTCTGCTGCTGACCACCGGATAACTCCTTAGGAGTATGGTTTCTATGAGCGGATAAGCCTACGATGTCGAGAATATCATTTAGTTTTGCTTCTAGGTCTTTCTTTTTCTTCCCCTCTAAAAGTAACGGGATAAGAATGTTTTCTTCCACTGTAAGATTCGGTATCAGATTATAGGATTGAAAGACAAAACCAATTTCCTGCCTTCTCATTTTGCTTTGTTGATCATCATTTAGGTCAGCAATATTTTTCGTATTTATCTCTATAGATCCCTTTGTTGCATTCTCCAAGCCACCCAATAAGTATAGCAGGGTACTCTTACCAGAACCCGAGGGTCCCATAATCGAAACAAACTCCCCTTTTTGAATGTTCAGATCGATATTCTTCAACACCGGAATCTCCTGATTATTCAAAATAAAGCTTTTACTAACACTCTTCGTCCTTATTATCACCTGGTTCAAATCGCTTCCCTCTTTCCATTCTCTGTTTTATTTTCTCATTGATATAATCTACGTCCCGTTTTGCTCTGCTTAAATCTAAGAAATATCCAATAATATATACTGGTGTAATATATAAGAAGATCTGCCACAGATAATATAGCTTAAACCATCCCAAGGCCAGTCCTGCCATACTGACAATGATACAAACCATAACATATTCTATGATAACCTCTAGTAGATAGTAATTACTCTTAAACTTACTAAGTAACAACTGGGCCAGGCTAATCAGTCCGGACACAAAGACCAGCTGCCATAAAAACAGAGTATCCCCCCATTTACCTTGTAAGATTGCCTGTACAGTATATACAACAAGTACAATCAGCGTGAAAAGGAGCATGCTTTTCTTAATGAATGTCTTAATCATTGTTGTTCTACCTCCTTACTTAATGCTTCCTTAATAATCGGAAGATAGGTTCTTGATATGGTTATTTTCTCACCATTAATCAATGTTGCCTCCATCCTACTGTTATAAAGGCTTTTTATGTATTCCAATACATCCAGATTCAGTATGCAGGATTTACTAACCTGTACAAAATCATATTCCTTCAATTCCTCCACAAAATGATATAGCTTCTTCTCTGAGCGAAAGACTTGATCCCTGGTATAGATAAAGGTCTTCTTATCCACACTTTCAATATAATAAATGTCATAAATGCTTATCTTGTACTGCCTTCCGTTATCAGAACCGACCACCGTATGATTACAAGATTCTATTTTCTGGACCAATCTTTTCACATCGGAATTCATCTCATGATATCTGACAATGACTTCGATTTCCTTTTCCTTTCTCTGCTCTAAGAAAAGTTTCATATTTCGTTCCTCCTTATGTACCTTAAAATATCATCCGGTTTATGATAAATCAATCCTTACACTACCAGCTTACAATTTCGAATAACTGACTTACATATTAATGTGTAAATTCTACCATTATCTAACTCTATCTTACAATGAAAAAATAAAACTCCTTCTTTCCATAAAGGAATAAGGAGTTTATTCTATATCAAAATTCTGCATTATATATTCCGTATAACCCTAACGAACTTTTTCTTTCCTACTTTTAGTACGATTTCCTTTTCCATCAGCTCCATATTAAGGTCGGTTACTTTCATTTGATTTGACTGTACCCCACCCTGTTGTACTAGACGGCGGAATTCGCTTCCGGAAGGAACTATACCATGTTCGACCAGTAACGGAATAAGCTCCATCAATGTCCTACCTCGATCACCGGCATCGATTAGCGGCATCTCCTGCGGCAATTCACCCTTCTGAAATACCATATGGAAGTATTCCTCTGCTTTTTGAACCTCCTCCGCACTATGGTAGAGGCCTGTAATAATCTTAGCCAGTTCCAGCTTGCAATCTCTCGGATTTTTCCCGTTCTCAAGCTCCATTCTGATCTCCGCTATACGGTCGGGATGCTCATCTGTTACCAGTTCATAGTAACGAAGTATTAGGTGATCCGGTATTTCCATGACTTTCTTAAACATCACCTCTGCCGGCTCAAAGATACCGATGTAGTTACCTAAACTTTTACTCATCTTCTCAACGCCATCGAGGCCTTCCAGAATCGGCATAAACATAGCAATTTGACGTTTCTTTCCCATACTGCTTTGCAGCGTTCTTCCCATAAGGATATTGAAGGTCTGATCCGTTCCGCCAAGCTCAAGATCTGCATTGATTTCTACGGAATCATAAGCCTGCATTAAGGGATAAAAGAATTCATGGAGCCCAATGGGTTCACTACGTCTGAAGCGGCTCTGAAAATCATCCCGTTCCAATAATCTTGCAACCGTTGTGCTGGCTGCTAATCTCAGTACCTCCTCAAATTGTAATTTAGAAAGCCACTCACTGTTAAACCTTACCGTTGTTTTGCTTTTATCAATAACCTTAAAAATCTGATTCGTGTATGTCATGGCATTTTTACGCACCTGCTCCTCGGATAATGGTTTCCGTGTTTTCGATTTTCCGGTCGGATCTCCGATTTTCGCTGTAAAGTCTCCGATGATGATTACTGCATGATGCCCCATCTCTTGCATCTGTCTGATTTTTCGAAGTACTACCGTATGTCCTAAATGAATATCCGGAGCAGTAGGGTCCAGACCTAGCTTAATTATCAGTGGCCTCCCTTCATTCTCAACCTCGCTAAGCTTTTCTCTCAGCTCCTCCACAGAGATAAGCTCAGCTGCTCCTTTTGAGATGATTTTAATTTGTTCCTCAATACTGATTCGTTTCATGATAACTCTTCCTTTCTTTCTTCATTATTGATTAATCCAATTCATAATGAAACAAGCAAAATCCCTTTATTCAATAAAAACGTGACAATGACTGTAATATTGAATAAAAAAACCCGCTCCTCTAATTACTTAGAGGGCGGGAAATCTCACGCGGTACCACCTCATATTTATCAACCATTCACATAGCTGACCTCTTTGAGTACGCCAAATTAGGTTATACTCTAGCACGGTAACGGGTGCAGGGAATCCGTCAACAGCCTACTTAGTGTTCACTGTTCGGTGTGAAGCTCAAAGATGTATTCGGAACACATTTTCCTGCACCTCTCATCGACCGGTAACTTTCTGTTGGAACGTAGTATTCTTACTCTTTCTTATCATCGCTTTATCTTATTTGTTTTGATTGAATTACTGGAAGTATACTAATTTCATTCCATTCTGTCAACACCTTTATTTCATTTTCTGATTTTATACCTTTATTTCATTTTCTGATTTTATTTCATTTTCTGATTTTATTTCTTTAATGGATAAGTAAACTGCATTAAAATTAGATTTTACAGTCCGTTATTTATGTATTTATTCAAACTGAGCCTGATACAGTTTATAATAGAAGCCCTTCTTCTCCATCAGCTCTTTATGTGTTCCTTGTTCTACTACATTACCCTGATTCACCACCAGAATATTATCCGCTCCCTGAATGGTGGATAAGCGGTGAGCTATTACAAAACAAGTCTTATCTTCCATCAGCTTTCTCATAGCCTTTTGTATCTTTATCTCAGTTCTGGTGTCTACATTGGAGGTTGCCTCATCCAATATAAGCATCTTAGCATCCAACAGCATTGCTCTGGCTATGGTCAGAAGCTGCTTTTGACCTTTTGATATATTAATTCCATCCTCATTTACAACGGTATCATATCCTTTTGGAAGTCTCTTAATATAGGAGTGCATACCAACCAGCTTTGCAGCGGATACCACTTCCTCCATCGTTGCATTTTCTTTTCCATAGGCTATATTTTCAAAAATGGTTCCCTGAAACAGCCAGGTATCCTGAAGAACCATTGCATATGCTTTTCTAAGACTATTTCTAGTCAGGTTTCTGGTTTCCTTAGAGTCAATATAGATACTTCCCTGCCACACATCATAAAACCTCATAAGAAGATTTATCATTGTGGTCTTACCTGCACCGGTCGGTCCGACTATTGCTGTCAGGCTACCAGGCTTCGCATGGAGGAATAAGTTTTTAATAATCATTCTATCAGGAAGATATCCAAAGGATACATTCTCAATAGAGACGTCCCCTTTTACCTCTGAAAGTTCCACTGCATCCGGTTTATCTAGCGCCTCCGGTTTCTCGTCTACAAGCTTGAATACCCGCTCTGCTGCAGCAGCTGCCGACTGAAGCTCACTGATAATATTGGCTGTTTCACTGATTGGTCCGGAGAATTTTCTGCTATATTGAACAAAAGAAGAGATATTGCCCAATGTCATATATTCTAACAGGTATAGGATAGCACCGAAAACAGTAACCAGCGACAGTGATAAATTATTGATGAAATTCACGGTTGGTCCAGTGATGCTTCCATAATATTCTGCATCATAGTATGCATTCACTGCTTCTTCATTTAAATTGTCAAACCGATTAATTACAGAGGACTCTGCTGCATAGGCCTTTATCGTTTTTTGCCCTGATACCATTTCTTCAATATAACCATTTAATTCACCAAGCTTGGCAGAGCGCTTACGAAACAACGGACGAACTTTCTTTGCCATGTAACGAGTGTAAAGGATCGAAAGTGGAATCGTTATGAGCATAGCCAGAACAAGCACGGGTGATATTAAGAACATCATGACCAGGGACCCGGCTACTGTTATGACACTGGTAAATATTTGTACAACGTCCGTTGATAATGATGTATTTACTGTATCAATATCGTATGATATACGGCTGATAATATCTCCGGCCTGATTTCGGTCAAAATAGTTTACCGGTAGATCAACTAATTTCGTAAATACATCCTCTCTCATTTTATTAACGATCTTCTGACTGAGATAAAGCATTAGAACGGACAACAGATAGGACAGAACAGAAGATAATATGTAGAATGCAATCATCCATCCCGCATAATAAAATACCGTTTTAAATACAACCAGTCCTTTCCCTGGCTCGATAGCATCGATGGCGTAGCCCGATAGCATGGGGCCTATTAAAGCAAATAAATTACTGGCTATTGTTAATAGAATTGCCAGTATAAGCATCCATTTATAATGACTGATATAGTACCAAAGACGCTTTATAACATATTTCGTATCCTTGGGTTTATCCGTTTTATCACTTATCCACGCTCTTCCCGCATTTGCTGGCATAACAACCTCCATTAATCTGTATTCAGGCAAATACTATCATTACTAATTAGGCCATTAACTGTGACTGATAAATCTCCTGGTATACCTCACAGTTCTGAAGCAATTCATCGTGCGTACCATACCCCACCATTTGACCTTCCTCGATAACCAGGATATGGTCCAGTTTCATCACGGAGCTGATACGTTGCGCAATCACTATCATGGTAATATCATTATAATATTCCTTTACTGCTTTTCTCACTAGGGAATCTGTTTTATAGTCCAGTGCACTGGAGGAATCATCAAATATTAAGATCTCCGGTTTTCCTGCCATCGCTCTTGCTATGAGCAAACGCTGTTTCTGACCGCCACTAAGGTTACTACCTTTGATTGCTAATTTATAGTCCAGCTTCCCATCCAGTTCATCTACAAACGAAAAGGCCTGCGCATGCTTCGTTGCCTCCAACACACTCTCTTTTGATAAATCTCTTCCAATACTGATGTTTTCATAAACTGTATCCGCAAACAGAATATCATTTTGGAATACCACACCAAACTTTTTACGCAGCTCCTGTTTCTCAAAGCTCCGGATATCCCGTCCATCAATAGTAATACTTCCCTCATCCACATCATAAAAGCGCATTAAAAGATTAATTAAGGTCGTTTTACCGGAGCCCGTTGATCCGATAATCCCCAGACTCTTTCCCTTCTCTATACTAAAGCTCATGGAAGTAATACATGGCTCCTTGGTATAAGAAAACTGAACCTGATGAAATTCAACATGCATGGGCGATTTCTCTTGTATAGGATTAGGATCTTCTTCAGGCATATCCTCTTGTGTAATAAGAACCTCTGATATTCGAGCTGCGGAGGCTGTAGCCTTGGAAAGGACGACAAAAATACGGGTAATGGCCATAACTGCGTGCTGCATAATTGCAAAATAGGATAGAAACGCAACGATTTTTCCCGGCTGGGAAAACCCATTATTCACACGGAAGGCCCCCACAATGATAACCATGGTTAATCCAAGATTTAAGAGCAAATTCATGACCGGATTCGTAAATGCCATAGTGGTTCCGGCTTTCAGTTCATTTGTCACGACTTCAGAATTAATTTTCGAAAAACGCTCTTTTTCATATTGAGTCTTAGATAGTGCTTTGATAACCCGGACACCGGAAATGTTTTCACGGACTACACGAACCATCCGATCCACTGTTTCCTGTAGCTTTAGATAAAGGGGTATTCCCTTCTTAGAAACCAAATATACAACTAACGCCAGAAACGGTAGCACTCCTACCAGCACTAAGGTAAGTACCGGCTCCAGAGTAGCAGTTATCACAATTCCGCCAATGAGTATAATCGGAGCACGAACTCCAATTCTCTGCATCATTCCAATCATATTATGGATATTATAGGTATCAGAAGTCATACGAGATTCGATGGATGACACTGTAAAATAATCCATTTGAGAACCTGAAAGCTTCATAATCTTCTCAAATAAATCATGTCTCAGAGTTTTGATGGAATCCCGCGCCACTCTGGCGGCCATTCGATTTGCAATAATATTAAAGCTTCTTGCTCCGACAGACAGGCCCAGCATTACAATACCCCAATAAAGAATCAAGGATATCTGTTTATGAGGGATCACTTCGTCAATGATGTAAGCCAGCACCCAAGGCAAGCCTAAATCCATGAAGGTCCCTAATACCTTTATCACAAAACCGAAGCTCATACGAACAGCATAGGGTTTCAGATATGTAAACACTGTTTTCAATGTGAATCCTCCACTACTTGATATTAATACATTCAATATACCAATTCTAACACTCCCAAATGATATGTCAAGGCTACCGACATAAAAGCCAAAAATCTTCGGTCACCATTCACCCTACCACCCCTCATTAAAGAACCGCTATCTGCATATCCTCTTTCGAAAGGCATCACTTCGGTAATTAGGTTCTGTTCTTTAGAACATTATGTACCGATGAATAACAGATAGAAAGATGCCAGCCGGAAGCTGGAAATATATCCAGAGTCGGAGTATTTGCACTCGTCGGTACTTAGGCTCTGTACTTTAGTGCCTTACGTACCGTTACGTAGTGCAATTAAGCGCAAGCGGCTCCGTGGCGGATATATTTCCAGCTTCCGGCTGGCATCTTTCTATCTGTTATTCACATCTACATGGACATAGGCTACATCATTTATCCTGTTTGTCTCTCTCCGTCATATTTCTCATCGCCACAGAAAGCATTAGTTTTATACGGTTAAGCTGGTTTACATTGGATACCCCCGGATCATAATCAATGGGCATAATATTCGCCTGGGGAAACAGTTCCTTCACCGGTTTAATCATTCCCTTGCCTGTAATATGGTTCGGGAGGCATGCCAAAGGTTGCACACATATAATATTACTGGTCCCCTGTTCAATGAATTCTATCATTTCCGCGGTAACAAGCCAGCCTTCTCCTGTCTGATTGCCCAGAGAAAGTACGGATGATGCCATCTTTGCCAGCTCGTCAATGGATGTGGGAGGAAGGAATCTTCTGCTTTTAGCCAGCTCGGTATTGATAATGTTTCGATAACTCATAATATAGTTTTTCGCCATATCGCCTAACTGCTGGTTTAGTTTCGTCCCGGCAAGATACTTGAATTTGAAGCGTGAATTAAAAGCAGAATATAAGAAATAATCCATAAGATCAGGTACAACGGCTTCTGCTCCTCCCTCCTCGATAATATTTACAATATCGTTATTTGCTGTTGGATGATATTTCACAAGAATTTCTCCGACAATTCCCACCCTGGGTTTCTTAATATCCACTAATTCCAAATGGTCGAAGTCACGGATAATTCCTTTTATATTTTGATGAAATTTACGTTTACTTCCTTCTCTGATATTTTCTCTGGCCCGTTCATTCCATTTTTGGTACAAAAGATCGGCAGATCCGGGAAATCTTTCATAAGGTCTTGTCCGATAAAGAACTCGCATAAATAAGTCCCCATATACGCAAGCCATTATGCATCGATTAATGAGTCCCAAGGAGAATTTAAATCCCGGTTGTTTTTCCAACCCAACTGTATTAATGGATATGATCGGAATATGAGCAAATCCGGCCTGCTTTAGTCCAAGCTTTAAAAATGCCATATAGTTGGTTGCTCGACATCCTCCGCCGCTTTGTGTAATGATAACCGAGGTTTGATCCGAATTGTATTTACCGGATTTCAGTGCTTTTACAATTTGCCCAATCATAATGATCGCCGGATAACAGGCATCATTATTCACATATTTCAACCCCTCATCCACTGCTGAACGGTCAATTGCCGGTAACACCTCCAGTTGATATCCACAGGCTCTGGCTGCCTCCTGAATCAAATCAAAATGTAAGGGTGCCATCTGTGGTGCCAGTATAGTATGAGTCCGTTTCATTTCTTTGGTAAATAGCGGAGTAGGTAATGTCTCTTCCGGCATAACCTGAAATAGCTTGTTCTGAGATCGTTCCTCAATTGCTGCCTTTAGGGAACGTATTCTAATCTTAGCCGCGCCCAGATTATTCCCTTCATCAATTTTAATCATGGTGTAGATTTTACCGCCATCCGCCAATATTTCAGCAATTTGATCCGAAGTAACCGCATCTAGTCCGCAACCGAAGGAGTTCAGTTGAATCATATCCAGGCAAGGCTCTTCTACAACAAGGCTGGCCGCCCTGTATAATCTTGAGTTATATACCCACTGATCCACAACCCTCAGCTTCTTCTTCAAGGTTGATAAATGAGCGATACTATCCTCTGTTAACACTGCCATATCGAAGGACACAATTAACTCCGCCATTCCATGATTAATTTCGTTGTCAACATGATACGGTTTCCCGCAAAGTACAATTCCCCTCTTTCCGGTCCTCCTTAGAAATGCCAACACCTCTTCTCCCTTCGTTTGTATATCCCTCTTGTATTTTTCCTGCTCCTTTACTGCTTCCATTACCGCCTTCTTTATTTCCTCTTTTGGAATATGGAAGCCTTGCAGCTCATCCTGCATTCGTCGGGTCAATACTCTTATATTATCCAGAGAGAGGAAGGGGGTAATCATAGTTATGCGCCTGCGTTTAATCTCATCAATATTATTTCGAATCACCTCAGGATAGGAAATCACGATAGGACAGTTATAATGATTCGCCACATCCCTGTATTCTTTTTTCTCATAAACCACGGCAGGATAAAAAATCGTGTCAATTCCCCGATCAATTAAGTCCATAATATGTCCATGACACAATTTCGCTGGATAGCAGGCAGATTCTGAGGGTATGGTCTCCAATCCCTTTTCAAATAATTTCTTTGAGGATGGAGAAGATAGTACCACTCGAAATCCCAGTGAAGTAAAGAAGGTAAACCAAAATGGATAGTTTTCGTACATATTAAGGACTCTCGGAATTCCGATTACTCCTCTGATGGCCTCTTTCGGGCTTAGTGGTCTATAGCCAAAGGTACGACGGTACTTATATTCATACAGGTTCGGTAGTTTTTCGGTTTTATCTTGTTCTATGCCCAAACCCCTTTCACATCGATTCCCGGCAACAAATTTTTCTCCGTCAGAAAAGGTATTTATGGTAAGAAGACAATGATTGCCACAGTTCTCACAACGCCTGTTTGTTGTAGTCATCTGAAAATGGTTTAATGCCTCAACCGGGAGAAGAGAGGTTTTCTCTCCTTCCCGATATCTCTCCTTTGAGATTAGCGCAGCACCATACGCACCCATAAGGCCAGCAATATCTGGTCGTATTGCATTCCTACCGGTAATTAATTCAAAGCTTCTTAATACTGCATCATTTAAAAAGGTACCACCTTGAACGATGATATTATCTCCCAAGTCTTTTTCATCTCGTACCTTTATCACCTTAAATAGTGCATTCTTAATCACGGAATAAGAGAGGCCTGCCGATAAATCAGCGATACTTGCCCCCTCCTTCTGCGCTTGTTTTACTCTGGAATTCATAAACACGGTACACTTCGTACCAAGATCAACGGGATTCTTTGCTTTTAATGCTTCCTTTGCAAATTCCTTTACAGATAGATTTAAAGACTTGGCAAACCCTTCAAGAAAAGAACCACAACCTGAGGAACATGCCTCATTTAGCAGAATACTATCGACTGCACCGTTCTTAATTCTGAGACATTTCATATCCTGTCCGCCGATATCCAGAATGAAATCAACCTGGGGAAGTAAATGCTTTGCTGCCTTGTAATGGGCTATCGTTTCAATCTCTCCGTCATCCGCATGCAACGCTGCTTTCATAAGAGCTTCACCATAACCTGTAACGGTGCATTTTGCTATCATAACTTCCCTGGGTAATTCATGATATAGATCCTTCAGAATGTCTATGAGCTTTGTAAGCGGATTACCTTCATTATTACTGTAATGGGAATATAATAGCTCTCCAGTTTCTCCGATTAGTGCAAGCTTCGTTGTAGTGGAACCGGCATCAATACCAAGATAGGCTCTACCCCTATAATCGCTTAGCTTTTCCTTCTTAATCTGATTCTGCTCATGTCGTCTGATAAATTGAATATAATCATCAATATCCTGAAATAGTGGTTGAAGTCTGGCTGCTTCTTCCTCCTGATAATTCGAAATTCGTTCGATTCGCTTCATCAAATCCTGGTAGGAAATCACTTTTTCTCCTGACACAGATAATGCAGCACCCATCGCTGCATAAAGCTGTGAGTCTGGCGGGGAGATTGCATGATCCGGATTCAATCTTAAGCTTTCACAGAACCTCTTACGCAATTCAGATAAATAATGAAGCGGTCCGCCTAAAAAGGCAACCTTCCCACGAATAGGCTTTCCGCAGGCCAGTCCGCCAATAGTCTGATTCACGACTGCCTGTAATATAGAAGCCGCAATGTCTTCCTTACTGGCACCATCATTAATGAGTGGCTGAACATCGGTTTTTGCAAATACTCCACAACGGGAGGCTATAGGATATATCACCTTATGTCCCTTCGCATATTCGTTCAAGCCTGCTGCATCTGTGTCTAGTAATACAGCCATTTGATCAATGAAAGCGCCCGTACCTCCCGCACAGCTGCCATTCATCCTCTGCTCGATTCCACCCTTCAGATACGTTATTTTGGCATCCTCACCACCTAGCTCTATCACAACATCTGTCTGAGGAATAAACGTCTCTACCGCTTTAGAGCATGCAATTACTTCCTGAATAAAGCTTATGTTAAGCCACTTGGATACGGACAATCCTCCTGAGCCAGTCATGCTCAACTGAATCTTCACATTACCGATAGTGTCATAGCAATCTTTCACCAATTGTATAACCGTATTTTTCATATCTGAGTAATGTCGTTGGTAGTTGCTGTAAATCAATTTATTATTATGGTCTAAAACAGCAATTTTCACCGTCGTCGAACCAATATCAATTCCTAATTTGTACTGCTTCATTCTTACCTCCAAATACCGCTTATTGCTATACTTATGTATTATTTACTGGATTATCAAAAATAATACATACAATAATGGTTTAGACGGCGGAGTAATTCAAAAATATGCTGGACGAATTCAACTTATGTAATTATAATTATATATAATCGTAATGAACTTATAGTAAAGAATATACTTAAAGGAGTGGTTTCATGGCTAATAGGGATATCAAGAAAGAAGTTAAGAAAAAGAAAAAATCAGAGACCAGTGCTTTACCATCATTAAAACCCATGATGGCGGAACCCGAATTAATTAAAAAGCAAAAAAAGAAAGCATAGTCACTTCGTTATTTTAGCTCTCCTTTTCCGTTCTTTAATAACTTAGGTACAATTTTGAGGGTGTGTCAACACCCTCATTACTATTTTGCAGATAATATTATCATCATTCTATATATCATCGCATTTATAAAATACAATGCTTTCACCTGTTTGCTTTTCATAGATTCTTTTCATATTCATAATGATAAAATAGTGCTTGTCCAATCTGTTCTTTATATAACATAAAATTGGTGATGATAAGCTCATGCCCCTCCTTACTAGATAATTCATAACTTTTCGATAAAACCGGAATACTCTCCACTCATACTCTAATCTGAATAACAATCTTTGCTCGCTCATTTGCTATCGCTCCCATCGTTATGAATATGGTATTACCTGTAAATCAGAAGCTATTTAATTTCCTTTTTATGTGATATAATATCATATTATGACAGCATTTTCTTTTATTATACTCTAAATTAGGAGTATATGCAATCCTTAAATCTCACCATACAATTATTAACAAGAGGGTGATTTTGTTGATTAGTTATATACCATTTTGGAAAACTATTAAGAAAAAAAATATAACTACCTATACTCTGATTGAAGAGTACAAACTAAGTAAGAGCCTAATTGATAAACTAAAGCATAACAAAGGAATTAATACCTCAACCTTAGATCAATTATGCCAGATACTTGACTGCAAAATCTCAGATATTGCAGAATTTAAACCAGACGAAAAATAGTTACGGCTTTAGAAATAAAGCGTAACTATTTTTTGATCTAATTAACTCTTGTTATTAAATTATGGTTTCCTTAGTTCGTAGAAATATACGAATGCGATGTTATTTCATCATTTATAAATCATAAACACAGCTTATCTGGATCTCATTCCCTATACTAATTCGGTTTTGATATAGTCTCTAGGCTTTGGCATCAAACGTCGATATCTCCATATCATCCCATATGCCATCGTCTATATATTCCGCTAAACCGTTATCCCGTTGCTTCTTCTTTCTTCCACCTTTCTCCTTCTCATCCTCTTCAACTTCCGGCAACGATTTATATTTCAGTGTTTTCTTAAAATCCATGGTCACTTTCTGGTATGCACGATATAACATTTCCCGATCGGGATCTTTCTTCCCAATACTGGACATGCTCTGCATATATACTTCTTCCACTTCCTTTTTTGATTTACAGTATTTCAACTTTCTCTCCAGCATTTCTCGTTGCATTTGCACGCGCTTAATACGAATATACATTTCAGGATTGGTTCTTCTTATATATTCCAGTTCACTTGGAGTAAGCTTTTCCCCATTTCTCGCTTTCTGATATATTTTATCTTCATAGGCCTTTTTTTGCTCCTCAGTCATACGACTCTCCGGCTGCATCATTGCCTTTATCTTTTCAAATGCAGTTTCCCGAGGAGATTTCTCTTCCGATTTATTATTGACCCCATTATTATAGTTGCGAATTGTCTCGTTCACCTTCTTGATTGTGATATTCATATACTCAACTCCAATCTCCGATTTATCCTTAGTAAATAGCTTTTCGTTCCGTGGGATAATTAAAACAGTGCTGTTATATCCTATATCGGATCATTTTTCCTATTACTATAGTCCATATACTGATTTTAGCTACTTCAGGATTTATTATTTCAAAGGGAAATTAGTCCGTATCGATTTAAAGCTGACATGTTCAAAGACATTGTCATAGGCTGTATCATATCCAAAGGTAAGATCGTTCACAATAATTTAGCCATAGCTACTCTCCATTCATCTGCATAAATCGTATTATAATAGTTTCTATACTATAAAAACCACAAGAAATCATCTTCTTGTGGTTATATACCGGAAATATGTTTATTTAGCATATTCTATCATCGCTAGCTGGCCATGTCAACTATGGCTTCTCCTTGAGTTTCCGTAGTTTTATCCACAGTATCCCTGTTTCATCAGTATTGTAATAAACAACTTTTAGAAAATGCCCAAAATATAAGGAATCCTCATCCTTTTTGTAGTAGAATAATGGTGTCTAAGCAAAATCTACACTAAACAATAAAGAAAGGGACTCCTTATGCTTAATTCTACTACAAATACTTACACTTTGAAACGTGAAATTTTATCTTTTTCAAACAAAATATCCCGAAAGCTTTCCAAACCGGATCGAAAGTTTACTGCAGACATGACTTATGGCATGTTAGCTTCTGGCAGTTGCCTTCTGACTGATGTTGTGGATCAGCTTCACGAAGATTCCAAAAAGGTCAACAGCGTGGAAAGACTTACCCGACATCTCAATAAGGGAATCCATAATTCTGCCTTGTCTTCGTATCTGCATACAATACGTAAATGGGTGCCGGATCAACCAGTTATCCATATCGATGATAGTGATATCATCAAGCCTGACGGCTACAAGTTCGAAGCACTGGGACTTGTTCGGGATGGTTCCAAAAGCACCGATACCAAAAATGTCTATGAGAAGGGCTACCATGTAACAGAGGCTTGTGTTATGACTAAAAGCAATCATCCTGTCAGCATTTATTCTAAAATCCATTCTTCAAAAGAAAAGACCTTCACCTCTGTCAATAACGTAACCTTTGATGCCATGGAGCGCGGAAAAGCAATGTTTGGCAAAGCTACTTTTGTAATGGACAGGGGCTATGATGATAATAAGATGTTTCTTAAGCTTGATGAATTAAAGCAGGACTATGTGATCCGACTTACAGCTAAAAGAAAGCTACTTTTTCATAACAAATGGGTGGCCGCTACTGAACTGCGAAATCGTCGAAAAGGCAAAATCACAACACCTGTGTTCTATAAGGGCAAAAAAAGGGAAGCTTATCTATCCCATGTGAAGGTTCAAATCACTGCATCCAGAAAGGATATTTATCTGGTTCTTGTCTATGGCATCACAGAGCATCCGATGATGCTCGCAACAAACAAGGAGATAAAGTCCCGAGAAGATGTAATACGAATTGCAAGGCTTTATTTCTCCCGCTGGCGCATTGAGGAATATTTCCGCTGCAAGAAACAGGTTTTCCAGTTTGAAAACTTCCGTGTCCGGAAGCTGAAAGCAATTAATGCTCTCAATTTTTATATCACCTTGTGTATGGCATTTCTTGCTCTGGTTTCAATGAAAGCAGAAACAAATGCCCTAAAGGTTTCAATCATACAGACAGCAGCTCCTGTTAAGGAGAAAGTTCAGTTCTGCTATTATCGGTTAGCAAAAGGTATCTCCGGCATACTCTCGTATGCAAAAGAAGGCGTCAGGCTATGGTTCAGGACAAAACGTCCTGCATACCGTCAACTTTGCTTTAAGCTAATCGCTTAAATAGATAAAAGAATACTTATCCCGAAGTCCGGTTTTAAACGGGGCTTATTAAGCTTCTTCTGATCTAGATACTGCCACTCTTACACTTAAAAAAATCAGCAAATTGGCACTGTCATTAGATTTATTCATTTTCAAAGTGCAATTTGCGGAAACTCAAGTGGCTTCTCCTCATATTACCATCATATTGACGGAAATCTAAGCTCTATCACAAACCATTCACCCTCAAGTCTGGCATCAATTCTTCCTTTCATTTTTTCGGTTAATATTTTGGTTATTGTAAGTCCAAGGCCTGTACTATTATTATTACGTGATATGTCACCCGTATAGAAACGCTCAAAGATAAAAGAGAGTTCCTTCTCTGTCATGTTTCCTTTTTCATTCATAAACCGTATGACGCATTCCTTATGATCACAATATTGCTTTATACGAAAACTATTAGCCGCATACTTTAAAGCATTTTGTATCAGATTATTAAAGATACGGTTCAATTGAATTTGATCTGCAACAATATAACAATGCTTTTCATCCATTTCAAGCTGAACTGAAATCTCACGTTTTTCAAACTCATTGTAGTATGCTACAGCTGCCTCTGATAGCGCATTCTGAACGGATATGGTATCAAAAAGTAAAGGATAATCATCTGTCTCAATCCTTGATAATTCATAAAAATCCTGAATGAATCCCTGTAGTACCTTGGCCCTTTGTTGAATGATATCCATATACTCATCCTTCTCAGCCTGATTATCGGAAGAACGAATTAAATCGATATAACCGATAATGGATGTCAGGGGCGTTCGTAAATCATGTGAGATGTTTTCTATCTCACGACGAATCTGAGTTTCTCTTCTCTGATATACGATTCGTTCCTGCTGCCTCGCTTTATAGATTAGGTTAATTCTAGTAAAGAGATGTTCTAAATCCCTATCCGATGAAAGTGCTTTCAGCTGATTGTTCTTTTCCGGATGCTGCTCTATCTCTTCCATCTGAGCGATAGCGGATCTGATCGTATACTTCTGACGAATGCGAAATGTGACCAGAACAAATATCACAATAAACATACCGATTATTGCATATACCATTCCGATCACACCTCCTCTACATTTTTATTCCCTTACTACGAATTATTTAATCTCCTTCTTACGGAATACCACAAAGCCAACAATTACTACAATGAGCATTTGTGCCAATCCCGCAATCCAGTATTTTACATGCCCGTTCTCCTGCCAGAATAATGTTAAAACATAATTCTCAAAATCAATATCAATGTTTCCAATTAAATTCCATGGTGTAATATTCGATATCTTATTAATAAACTCGAATTTCATACCTAAAAATCCTGTTACAATAGGAAATCCTATCATTAAACCGCAGGTAGCTGCAATAGAACCGGCCTCACTGTCCATGATAAAGGTAAAGCAATTCGTTGCTGCCAGAGCGAATAGGAACATTGGTACCACAGCTGCATACATTTTAAATAATAGTTCCATTATTTCCGGACCGGAATTCTCAAGTAATAAATAGCTGCTCCCTATATAACATCCGACGATAAGCGCAAATGCTAAAAATGCATATACGATCTGTACCATTAACTTTCCAAAATATATGGTGCTTCTGGAAATACCATAGGAAATCGTATTTTTAAGTGTATGATTAGTATGTTCATTTCCAAATATCATATTGGAAACCGTAATACACAGAAAATAAACAATCATTACATTGGAAATCATTAAAGATATTGCAAAGTACGTAGTAGCATATGGGAAATCCGGTTCGCTTAATTTAACTATCGCCAGCAGGATACTAGCGCTGATTAATAATGCGGAGCAGATAATTATAAATAAATACGTGGATTTTGCATGAAATATCCGATAAAATTCACTCTTAAGATAATTAATCATTTGACTTACCTCCTACCAATTGGATAAAATAATTCTCCAAATTAATATCCTTAATGGTAATAGCATTCAATGCAATGCCATTCCTTACCGCCATTTCGCTGATTTTGGAGGGTTGATCCAAGTAATCATAGATATGGATTGTTAATTCTGGAGTTACTTTATAGGAGGTACAACCGAGCCTGGTTTCAAGAAGAGCGGTCATCTCTTCCACCTTATCCACCTTTAATTCAATATATTGCTTACTTTCCTGAGCCAGCTCCTCACTGGACAACTGACGTACCATTCTTCCCTGATCAATAAAGCCATAATAAGTAACCAAATTCGTTAACTCCGATAAAATATGGCTGGAAATCAATATGGTGATATTCTTTTCTCTATTCAGCTTAAGTAACAGATTTCGTATTTCTACTATTCCAAATGGATCCAGACCATTAATCGGCTCATCTAATAGCAAAAGTTCCGGTTGATTCATAAGGGCCAGAGCAAGACCCAATCTCTGCTTCATACCTAGTGAGAAGCTTTTATACTTCTTTTTACCGGCATCCAAAAGGCCTACCTCATGCAATGCTTCCCTTACGCAGTGCTTACCTGGAATTCCTCTTTGAACTCTGTAATACTCCAGATTCTGTTCTGCTGTCATATAAGAATAAAAGCTTGGTGTCTCGATAATTGCACCAATTCTCTTTCTTTGCTTGTTAAGCTCTCTTTCCGAGCCTACTCCAAACAAAGAGATAACACCTTCTGTAGCAAAGGTTTGTCCTGTAATACATCTTAGAAATGTAGTTTTCCCTGCTCCGTTTTTTCCGACCAGACCATAGATCTCGCCTTGCTTCAGTTCCACATTCACGTCATTCAGAGCTATATGATTACCATACATTTTCGACAATTTTCTTGCTGATAATATAACTTCCTGCACCTTTATACTCCTTTCAAATGATTGATTTGATATCTATCATTATAGGGGCTTTCTTTAAACAAGTACTTAATGAATCTTAAAGAAAGTATAAAGATGCAACCTAATTTGCATCCATTTTAAATCCAATTCCCCAGACCGTCTTTATATAGGCTTCCTCATCATAGTCCTTTATTTTCTTACGGATATTACTGATATGTACATTGATGGTATTGTCCTCACCATAATATCCGGTTTTCCATATTTCCTGATAAAGCTGGTCCTTTGTAAAGACCCTGTCCGGATGCTGAAGGAGCAGATATAAAATATCAAATTCATAAGCGGTAAGTGTAATCGAATTCTCCTTTACAAAAACCTCTCTTGAGGCCACCTTAAGAAGTAGATTCTTGAAGGAGATCTCATTATTCTCCGATGCTTCCATATTATTTACATGGCACCTTCTAAGCAAAGCCTCTATTCTGACAAGAACCTCTTCTCGTTCGAAGGGCTTCGTAATATAGTCATCTGCACCAATTTTTAAGACATTCACCTTATCCTCCAACGAACTCTTAGCAGATATTACGATAATCGGCGTCTGACTTTTCTTTCTAATCTCCTGAATGATCTCCTCACCGGATAAACCCGGAAGCATTAAATCCAGAATAATGAGATGAAAGTGCTCCATAGAAAATAATAACTGTGCTTCTGTCCCTGAAAATGCTGATTTCACCTGATAGCCTGCCTGCTCAAGAAACCGTTTCAGTATTCGGTTGATATCTTCATTATCTTCTACAACTAAGACTGATATCTGGTTCATACTTTTCTCCATTCTAACGATCTATTATGATACAGTAATATATACTTCTCTAATTTAGTTTCTCTTAATCTATGAAAAAGCCCGCGATAAATATGCGGGACTTCAGAATAACAGCAGAACTCTATTACAATCCTTTGGAACTATAATAGAGATGCTTTGTTTTATAAAAGCTATATAAGAAATAAATATATATTACTAAATTAGCGATAATAGCTGCAATACTGATAACAGGAATATAAAAAGCAAGATATGATAAAACACTTATAATAACAATAAGCTTCCAAATACTTATTAATGTGTCTGCTTGGAGGAATACTGCATATTTCACTTCTATATCTTTAATAGCCATAATAATTGAGTAGAGAATATAGAGAAATATAACCGTAGCCATGATTCCCAAGATAAAATCAAGATAACCCATGGAAGATTTCATTCCCAGCAAATTTATTATCCAGATGATACCACTGTATATTGCCATTCCCAGAACAAAGGCTTTGATCTTGGAGAACCACGCACTATCCTCCATCAGTTCTTCTACTCCTCTGAGCATCAGTATATATCCCGCAAAATCCGGGATTAACTCTATCGATGAACTTCCTAAATTCAGATCAAAATCAATAAAGATTAATATGAGACCGATAAAAATATTTTGCATTCCGCTGTACACTCCTAATTCTGTTCTTACATACCAGTCAATTATAGTCCTGCTTTACAACGATTGCATAAACGCCCACTTCGAATCTTTACTCCACATTTCTCACAGGTAAACCAAGCGTACTCGGAATCATCAGAAAACTCCAAACGATCTTCCCGTATCCACTTCAGTAATTGCGAAGGAGTAACATCGTTATCATCAGCGATTTGAATGATGGAAGCACGCGGATTTTTCATAATATATTCCTTTACCGCCTGGAACTTTAATTCATCTTCAATCACCAATGGCCGCAGTCTAGCTGTTAATAATTTATTCGTTTCCTCTTTATCCACATTGGGTAGTAATTTAACACAGTTTGGACATAACTCAGGACCATAAATATAATTGAACAATCTTCTGCAATTCTTACATATTTTTACTTCCATCCATATCTCCTTAGTGGTAAATAAATATTCTGAAATGCTTAGCAAATTTTACTTTATTTGGCCTTACTTGTATAGTAATACATATTTCCCAAACAAGCAATACACTTTTTATCCTACTAGTTCACATATACTACTATAATGTAAAGAAAGCCCCGAAAGGCAGTAATAATTTTTACCACTTTCAGGGCCATTTCCATACTAATTATAACATTTCTTTCCGTAACTGCTCTCCGGATTTCATGGATAAATAAGCCGGTGCAATATCAAATACTGTCTTAGCACCGGAGCATCCTTCCTTGTTCATTCGATACGCTGCTCTTGCATAGGCTAATAATACATTAGCTGTAAAATCCGCATTAGAATCCAACTTAATTCGGTATTCGATCAGATGATTATTCTCGTTATTCAGACCTGTTTTACCGCTTTGTAATACAAAGCCTCCATGAGCTAAGCCTCCATGGTTCTTATCAAATTCCTCCTGAGTTATGAAATGAACTTCTGTGTCATAATCAGCGAAGTAGTTTGGCATGGTCTTTATCTCATGTTCAATTTTTGATTTATCTGCTCCTTCTGCAGCTACAACGTAGCATTCTCTTCTATGCTTCTCTCTGGTAGTAAACTCAGGAGTTTCTCCCTGACGGATTCTCTCCAGAGCACTTTCAATGGGAATTGTGTACTGTTTTGCATTTACTACGCCCTCTACTCTACGGATCGCATCGGAATGTCCCTGGCTCACTCCCTTTCCCCAGAAAGTATAATTATGACCCTGAGGCAGGATTGCTTCTGCATATAATCGATTCAATGAAAACATTCCGGGATCCCATCCTGAGGAAATAACGCATACCTTGCCAGCTGCCTTAGCCTCTTTATCCATAGCATCATAATATTGCGGAATCTTTGCATGGGTATCAAAGCCATCCACGGTATTAAAAGAGGCTGCAAAAAAAGGTCCCTGTTCCGGCAAATCCGACATACTTCCACTACATAGGATCATGACATCAATTTGATCGGTCATGTTTTTCGCATCCTCGATTCGATATGCCTTTGCTCCCTCTGTCATGAGTTTGATTTTGGACGGATCTCTTCTTGTAAATACACCTGCTAGAACCATATCCTCATTCTGTCTAATTCCTAATTCAGCACCTTTACCTAAATTACCATAGCCAACAATTCCAATTCTGATTTTGCTCATATTGTCCTCCTGTGGTTTTCAATTATTTTCTTCCAATGTATTGTTATTATTTCGTAAACGTATTCGACTATGCTTGATCATAATAATATGTGAATACTCAAAAAATACTCATCAGTATATTTACCACTGATGAGTATTTACCTATCAATAAAACGAAAATTAATTCTCGATTAACTTACTCTTCTTTGTCCAGCTCATCATGTTACGAAGCTCTGCTCCAACCTTTTCTAACTGATGCTCTGATTCAATTCTTCTCTTTGCATTAAAGTTGGTACATCCAATCTGGTTCTCAAGTAACCAGTTACGAGCAAAGGTTCCGTCCTGAATATCGCTGAGAACTTTTCTCATTGCATTCTTGGTGTCTTCTGTAATAATCTTAGGTCCTGTAATATAATCACCATATTCTGCAGTATTAGAAATGGAATATCTCATTCCTGCAAAACCGCTTTCGTTAATCAGGTCAACGATCAGCTTCATTTCATGGATACATTCAAAATAAGCACTTTCTGGTTCATAGCCTGCTTCCACAAGAACTTCAAATCCAGCTTTCATAAGAGCAGTTACACCACCGCAAAGAACTGCCTGCTCACCGAATAAGTCCGTCTCAGTTTCTTCTCTGAAGGTTGTCTGAAGAACACCTGCTCTTGCTCCACCAATTGCAAGGGCATAAGCAAGTCCAATATCATGTGCTTTTCCTGTAGCATTCTGATGAACAGCGATCAAGCAAGGAACTCCCTGTCCCTCTAAGTACTGGCTTCTAACTGTATGTCCAGGTCCCTTAGGAGCAATCATTAATACGTCTACATCCTTAGGCGGAATAATCTGACCGAAATGAATTGCAAAACCATGAGCGAACATTAATGCATTTCCTGGCTGTAAATTGGGCTCAATTGATTCTTTATACATTTTAGCCTGCTTCTCATCATTGATTAGAATCATGATAATATCTGCTCTCTTCGCTGCTTCAGCTGCAGTATATACTTCAAATCCTGCTGCTTCTGCCTTCGCCCAGGATTTACTTCCTTCATAAAGACCAATAATAACATTAACACCGGATTCCTTTGCATTTAATGCATGTGCATGTCCCTGGCTTCCGTAGCCGATTACCGCAACTGTTTTTCCTTCTAATAAGGAAAGATTACAATCCTGTTGATAAAAAATCTTAGCCATGTTTCTAATTCCTCCTTGATTTTCAGGAGGAGTTTATCCTCCTATTTTTTAAATTGCTCAGGAGGATTTCTCCTCCCTTGATTTTCAGGAGGAGTTTATCCTCCCTATTTTTTAAATTGCTCAGGAGGATTTCTCCTCCCAAATATATATATTCAAACACGTCTCCACGCATTTGTGTACTAATTACCTATCGCTATTCTTCCGTACAACTTATATACCGAAGAAGCATCGCTCTTAATCATCAAAATCAGAAATATCACCCGAGCCTCTGGAAAGTCCTGTGATACCGGTTCTAACCAGTTCTTTAATCGTATATGGCTCTAATAGTTTGATAAAGGCATTGATTTTATCCTGATTACCAGTAAGTTCAATCATAAGTGATTCCATAGCTACATCCACAATCTTTGCTCTAAAAATATTCGCAACGGATATGATATCCTGCCGATTTTGCTCTGTAGCATTTACCTTAACCAATATTAACTCTCTTGTCACAGATTCCCCCGGTGCCAGCTCCTTAATCTCAATAACATCTTCGAGTTTCAGTAATTGCTTACGTATCTGGTCCAGTATCTGGTCATCTCCATGAGCTAATACTGTCATACGGGATATTGATGGATCCTGTGTCTCACCGACCGTCAAACTATCAATATTATATCCTCTTCTACTAAATAATCCAGCTACTCGGCTGAGTACACCGGCAGTATTCTCTACCAAAATCGATAATACCATCCTCTTCATAGCGTGCTCCTCCCTATAATATGTACATTTTCTTGTGTCGATGTCTATAAGAAAAGCCCTGCACCACAGGACACTCTGCAATGGGGCTTCTGTTGCTGTATAAATAGTAAGTTTTAAGTTTTAATTATTGTAACAACAACATTTCTATTTGTCAAGTATAGATATAAATCCTTTCACCAATTTTTAGATGATACTGATTATAGATTCCAGCAGGTGCTCTAAGCAGATGTTTCATAAACGCTTTACTTAAGCATATTTGCGCTATACTACAAATGAGAGCACCCACTTTTCACATGAACAGTTCATAAACCAAAAAAGATTTTTGAACTACACTTGAGTTGCTCCATACTTCTCTTTCATCCCCACAATGAATGCATAAAAATTCATTCAAATCATATCATTAACATAAGTCCTATATTCCGAATAATCCCTGTTTTCAAATATCCGTATTTTATCAAAATCATTCTTTTTCGTATCATATTTTCCTGACTTAGATACGCAAACTGCTCTAGAATTTCTTTATTATGATCATTTAACAGTTCTCCATATATATGAAGAAAGTCGATAGCTTGACGTTCTAACGCGCGCAATGCCTCCTTCTGCATCTGGATGGATGTGATACGATTCTTTATATAGGCTCCAAACCCAATATCTCCGACCACATTCCCACCATGCTGACGATATAGTAAGGTGCCATCATTAATAAAGCCGATTTTTCCGAATGCTGATGCAATGAGACCGACCCACCAATCATGAAAGCGTGCATTTGTCGGGAGCTCATGAGTATGAATTACCTTTCTAAGAGCAGCATTTACCATAACGGTGCAGCCTATCAGTTTATTTTCCATCAACATATGAGGAAGATCCGTTTTTCTGGTATTCAGATGACTGGAGCAGAAAAAGGAATTCTTTATCACATTCAGGTTTTGATCCACCACAACTGCATCTGTGAATACTGCCAATGGCCTATCTTTCCCTAACTGGGCCTCCATGTGTCTGATTCTTTTTAGTGTAATAGCTATTTTATTATTCTTCCAGACATCATCCTGATCACAGAACATAATATAGTCCGAAGTGGTATGGCATAATGCATTGAGAAAATTCATCGTAACACCCATATTGGTCACATTCTGATAAACATGAATTTTATCCGGATATTGCTCCTCATAAGTCCGTAGTAAAGGAAGCGTCCCATCTTTAGAACCATCATCATGAATAAAAAGTTCAAAATCCTGATAGCTTGAACCCAGTATTGAATCAATTTGATCTCCAACATACTTTTCCCCGTTATAGGTTGCCATTATGATAGCCACTGTACTCATGTTTTATCTCTCCACATATCTATTATCTCTATCTGCTTTATTGATTGATCAGCCATTCATATTATTTCCAATAGGATTTATTCATGCTACAGCGCAGTATTATATTACGGGGCAATAAATCATAACGGAGTCCCATCTGGTATCCGATAAATTTAAATGCGCTGCTGATAATCAGGTCCGGTATTAGATAATATTTCTTTTTTTGAATTAAATACTGCATGGTTTTCCTGACTAATTTAATTCCTTCTGATTCCGATTTTACACCATGGAGTACCTCTGCGTATTGATTATGGGATACTCCAAGGTCAAAGTTCCGAGTAAATTGTTGTACATACGTATATTTATGGGAATGAATCACCTTTGCATTGGCAGCATACGCCACCTTGTAATTGGCTCGAATCATCCCTGCTGCCATAATCATGTCCTCATTAAATATTGTCTTATCTACAAAACCACCCATTTCACGATACACCTTATTACGGTAAGAGGCACATACATCGGAACAGAAGAAGGTCTTGATGCCAAGCTCGGGCAGGTCCTCAAGCGTTTTAATCCTGCTATGCTTCGGATAATTAAAATACCTTGTATAGCGCTCTAGCAAATCAGCTTTCTCGTCCGGGAGCTGTCTTGCATAGGAGGCTGCTACCATCGGATCTGAGTAGGGTTCTAAAAGATTCTCAATCAGTAAATGATCAGCCGGAACTGCATCCTGAGTCATAAACAGAATAATATCCGCGTCCGATAAGGAAGCTCCATATTTTCTAGTACCACCATGATCATATTCTTTTTTATTAATAGGAATGATCTCAATATTACTTCCCTCTATATCAGGTATCTTCTGCTCCTGTCCCTGATACTCTTCTGTGTGTAATATAATAACCCGATTGGGCTTTATTGTTTGTTGATATAATTTTATCAGCAGCTTGTCCAGCTTATCATCAGAATGATAGGTCGGAATAATAACATCCACCGTATATTTGCAGTCGATGTCTCCGCTCTCTGCTTTATCTTCCTGTCTCTGAATATTCTCTTTCATATAACCTCCATAGAATTTGGTTCTCTTGGATTATTTATTAGATTATATACGATAACATGTTCACGACCTCAAGCTCTGCTCACATACTAATAAGTCAACTCGCATCATGTTCACTATGCTTTATTATATCATATATGAAGAAAAAGGAAACGGAAAATATTATTTTCCGTTTCCTAATGTTTCTTTATTTATCACTTTCTTGAACATATTTATAAGCAATATAATCAGATACGTTGAAATCCCGAATTCCCCGGTTTTCTGTTCGCTCTTTTATCCTATCATAATATCTGTTGATATATAAACCTGGCTCTTGGTATTCATAGTAATACTCATTACTGTATTCATCTTCATAAACTACTTCATTGTTCCATTCACCAGTCTCAGTAATCAAGGGTACAACCACAGGAGCAGCATCCGATGACAGATTCATAGTAAGGTAGATCAAATCCTCAACATCCAATACTTCTTCATGATCCCGTAGATAGGCAGCGATATGATAATCCGGTTTTGCGAAGGAAAATGCCAGATAAAAGATTGCAACAACTGCCACGCAATAATGAAACAGTGGAAATATCTTGCGATATACGGATATAATCACACCCGCTAATACAAAAGCATCAATCAGCAATGCCAGAAGTACAAACAATCGCAAAAAGGTTAGGTGATAAGCATCAATATATAGGAGCATACGATAGGTTGCAGAGGCAATCATGATATAAGTGCATAAAGTTATCATCGTTAAAATATACCGAAGAAGCTTGTTATCCTCAAACATATTCGTACAAATCAGTATTATGATTATGTTGATAATTGTTACGGCTAATAATTCAAAAAATCCTCTTCTGGCATACTCTGCAAAAGTGAATTCTTCCGGAAGAACGAATATACCACTGGTAAACAGGTAAGCTATCTGAATTCCGCAAAATAAGACATATACGAAACCGATTAATGAAATTGCCGTAATTGCTATGGAAGCACTGGCCTTTTTTCCTTCCTTGCTGACTCTGCTTTGAACACCTGATGCTGCTCCGCATAATATACAATAACAAGCAATGAAACCAAAGAGTGTCATCATAATAATAGTTATGATATTGGAGGAAAACAGTGTATCCATCATCCTCTCCGTCATTTTTCCAAAAAGTAAGTCTGCGTTGGACAGCAGTAACAGAATGATTATCAACATCGGAATCGCAATGACGACTCCGATCACTACATTGATTACCTTCTCATTCTTAAAGAACTTTGATTTTTTACTAAAATGCACGCTATCGACAAAGGGCATACCGATTGCTGCAATGCTTTGAAAAATGAGTCCGAGCATCTTTAATAAATGCTTCGTAAAATCCCAAGGCTTCATATCATATAGCTGATACAGAAGAAGCAGGTCGAACAAAATCATAATCGCTACTACATTTAGAAATTGCAAAATAACACTGGCAGTTAGAAAGGTAGATAAGCCAAATAGCAGAATTCCAATATAGAACATGGCTGCTCCCTTTCTACGAGGAACCTCAAGTTCTTTAAATGCGATGGTCAGTAGTATTAGTAACACCAATGAATATAACAGTACATTAATTCCTATCTGTGCTTTATAAAAGAGAAGCGTAAAAAAAGTACCAAAGATAAGACTTATTCCTCCAAACACTCCGAATTTTAAGCGCAGTTTACTAAGCAGTGGCGAAACCACTTCTTTTTCTGAAGTGCCTGCAACTACCATTCTATCATCCTGAACTGTAGGATGACCATTATTCAATTGTTCCATGATATAATATCCTCCTTTAATATTATTCTTCTTTCTTTATATGCTTCTATTCTGCTTCTTCGCAGATATTATGTTGTGTTACGGTTCAACCTCCTTCAATTATTTCTTCATCCTCTACGTATTCCAATATATCACCGGGTTGACACTTTAAAGCTTTACAGATTGCTTCTAATGTACTAAAACGTACTGCTTTTGCTTTGTTGTTCTTCAGTATGGAGAGGTTTGCCATCGTAATATCTACCTGCTCGGCTAGTTCGGTTAAGCCCATCTTTCTCTTTGCCATCATTACATCCAAATTTACCAGAATCATTCGCGGCACCTCCTATATGGTTAAGTCATTTTCGAGTTTATAAGTAACCGCCTGATCAAATACCTGGGATAGTACCAGTGAAAATAAACCAGCCACCACGAACACCGTAACCAGTACCAGCGCTGCTGGTGTAACAACAAAGAAGAGCCGAACCGCCATAATAACTGTAATAATGAAGGAGCATAGACCCATACGCTTTAGGGAGGTGACATTCTCCTTCACAAAGGGATTCTCCTTTATTACTGTATGAAACATTCTTCGCAGTTCCCACAGAATAATCAATGCAAATACGCCTGCTATCATAAATATCACACAATAGGGAATGTAGTAGTCTTTAAAAATACTGAAATACTTCCCTGCCTCCTTAAAGATAAAGGGTACTGTAATGCATATTAGGATTCCGGAAAAGAACATAAAATCTAGTAATAGTTTTGTAAATCTGATTAAGGGACTCCTACTCATATTCATCCTCCTCGTTCTTACCATATCTTTTTAGATTATTTATTAACTGTAGATTATCATATAAAAAAGCGAAAGTCAATAATTATTTATCGTTTTTCGATAAATAATTATTGACTTTTAATAGCTTGTTCTATCTATTGCAGGCTTGAAAGTCTGGAAAGAACGTCGAGATATTCTGCCTCCAGTATTTCTTTTTTCGTCTCATTTTTCTTAAGCCCCATCTCTGCTAGAAGCTGGGTAATACGTAGTTCTAAACGCATTCTCTCAGAATGTATGGAGAGGCTATTTTCTGCCGATTTTTTTGCTTCCTTATTCTTAGCAATTGCTGCCTCTTCATAGGCTTTCAGATTACCCTGAATTAGCTTCGTCTTCTGGTCTTCGATCATTAGCAGATAATCCGCTGTCTCATTAATAAAGTGTCTGTCATGAGAGACAAAAAGGATGGTTCCTTCATATTCTTTGATACGTTTCTGTAATGTCATAATGGATGGCATATCCAGATAGTTCGTTGGTTCATCCAGAACCAGTACATTCGCATTCGATACAAGCAGCTTGGCTAAGGCTAACTTCATTCGCTCACCGCCGCTCAGGACCTCGACTTTTTTCCCTAAATCATTACTTGTAAATAAGAACCCCGCTAAAATGCTACGTACCACTGACTCGGTTTGAACACTGTCTTTCATAGCGTTTTCTAATACCGTCTCTGACTTCTGCAGATTCTCCATCTTCTGATACAGAAATCCCAGAACCGCTTTAGGGACAATCCGAATCGTATCGCGAAACTCACCCTCTTGAAAAGAGGACCTTATGATGTTCAATAAAGTTGTCTTACCTACCCCATTGGGTCCGACTATCGCAATCTTTTTATGGTTCGGTATTCGAAACGATGCATTTTGGAATATTGCATGATCCCCGTACGCGAAATTAAGCTCACTAGCCTCCATAATGATTTTGTTTTCAGGAGGATTCGTCAATTTGAAATTCAGGGAGATTCTTGGTTCTTCCTTCGGCCTTTCTTTCACCTCCATGTGATCAATGCGTTTTTTTACAGCGTCGGCTGCACGGTGAAGATTTTTTTGCTTACCATCGTGATTTCTGCCGGTAACACATAAAAAGTCGCGCATATGGGCCTCTCTGGGGCTCATTCCCTTAGGTATCCTCGCTGCATTTTCAGCAAGCTTCCGCTTTTCCACATACACCTCTTCCAGACGCTTCTTTTCACCGATATAAGCTTCATATTCTTTCTTACATCGTTCCTTCTCTGCTTCCTTTAACCGTTCGTATTCCGAAAAATTCCCCGGATATTGAGTGATCTTCCCATGGGCCACTTCCACTATCTTCGTACAGATTTCATCTAACAGGGCACGATCATGACTAATAATAAGAAGCGTCTCCATTCTTTTTAATTTTTGCTGAAGGAGTCGAATACCTTCCATATCAAGATTGGCAGTGGGTTCATCCAATAATACGATGTGACCTTGTTTGCCAAAGGCTCCCGCCAGCTTAAGTCTGGTTTCCTCACCACCACTAATCTTATCCTGGTATAACTTATCATTAACATTAAGCTCCTTCAGTAGCTTTTGATGATCTCCTTCCTGCTCCAGATACTCCTGTTCCTCATAATCTGAAAACTGAGGTACATAGGAGAAGGAGCCATAGGTGTTAATATAACCTTCCTCTGCCTCCAGCTCACCCAGCAGCAGTTTCAATAATGTTGTTTTCCCTGCTCCATTCGCTCCCACAACTCCGATTTTATCTCCAGAATAGATAGCGAACTCATCAATATCCAAAATCAAACGATCTCCGAAGTATTTCTTAATATTCTCTGCTTTTACTAATAACAAAAAAAGATCCCTCCTTGCATGAATGCCGGAAAGATCGAATAAAGAATTCTATATGATAAGTAGCTATAGATAAATAAACTGCATAGTTTTACCTATAACCAAGTAAGGTATCAGAAAATGGTATTGCCTTTCTGAACCTCAGTATCAATCTATTCGATAATCCAGCGATAAAACATAATACAGGAATCCATATAATACTTGTGAACCCCTGCTCCTACTTATTTCATTTACCATTCACTGAATTACCAAATAAACATTATACTTCACACCGTTACAAACTGCCTATAAATGCAATCTGTGTCCTTTCATTTTCAATTTATAAACCTATTTTACTGTGCTTTCATGCATTTGTCAATCACAAGGATCTTAAGACACTAATCAGAAAGTAGCAGATCAAATCTAGGCATTCAATCCGCTACTTTCCATAAAATTAAAGGTTACCTAATATTTTTGAAACCAGTGTTACTGCAGATTGCGCATCCGGTGAATAACCATCTGCTCCGATTTCAATGGAATAGCTGTCCGTTATTACTGCTCCTCCAATGATAATCTTACTTGTAACACCATTTTCCTTTGCTAATTCTACGACGCGCTTCATCTCAACCATAGTAGTTGTCATCAGTGCGGACAATGCGATAATATCCGCCTTTTCTCTGATAGCTGTCTGAATTATGGTCTCGCTGGGCACATCCTTGCCCAGATCAATTACTCTATAACCATAGTTTTTCAGCATAAGCGAAACAAGGTTCTTACCGATATCATGAATATCACCGGCAACCGTAGCAATTACAATCGTACCCTTGCTGCTTTCTTGATTCTCCTTTTGAAGCAGAGGCTCCAGATAATCAATTGCCATTTTCATTGTCTCGGCACCTGCTATGAGCTGAGGGAGAAAATACCTCTGGCTTTCATATAATTGTCCCACCTCATTGATGGCAGGAATTAATGTCTTCTCAATCAATTCATTGGGCTTAATACCAGTACTTAAGGCATCCTCTACCAATGCAATGATATTCTTTTTCTTTCCTTTTACAACTGCTTCAAAGACAGAAGGAACCAAATCTGAAGAGTTCTTTTTCATCTCTTCTTCCTTCACATTCTGCACTTCAGGTTTTTCCTGATTGGCAGAGCCTACTGATATCGTTGCCGGTCTCATGGTTACTCTGTCAATATAGCGTTCTGCTCCATCCTCAACACCACGAAGAAGATCGGATGCAAAGGCAGTATTCATCAATAAATCCTGAGAAGGATTTGCAATCGCCATCGTAAGTCCTGCTTGAATTGCAAATGCCAGGAAGGTACTATTGATAAACTGCCGTTCCGGCAGGCCAAAGGATATATTGGAAAGTCCAATGATTGTGGCAAGCTGTAGCTCATCCTTACAATATCGAATCGTCTCCAGCGCTTCTATAGAAGCATTTTTATTAGCACCTACGGTATTCACAAGACCATCTACAATAATATCTTCCTTTGCTAATCCGCATTCCAGCGCACGATCAATTATGGTATGAATTATTTGCTTCTTTTCCTCCAGGTTCTTTGGCATTCCCTGATCAGATAAAGGAAGCAGTATAAACATAGCTCCATATTTCTTAGCAATCGGAATCAGATTGTCGTACTTTGCTTTTTCCAAAGAAATAGAATTAATAAGTGCACGGCCGGGATAAAGTCGTAACGCTGCCTCTATTACTTCCACATGGCTGGAATCGATACACAGTGGTGTATCTGCTGCAAGCAGAGCCTCCTGCATAGCTAATAGCATAATCTGCTTCTCATCGATTCCGTTCATTCCTACATTGATATCCAGAACTTGCGCGCCAAGTGCTACCTGTTCTTCAGCGAAGCGGGAGACGATGGACATATTCTCTTCCCGAAGCTCTGCCTGCAGATCCTTCTTTCCCGTAGGGTTAATGCGTTCACCCACAATCATAAACGGACCGGAGAGCGGTATTTCTACCGTCTTACTCTCTGTGGTTAATGCACGTATATGCGCTTTGCTTATCGCAGGTGGCTGGATATTCTTAACTCTTTCCACCAACTGTTTGATGTGTCTCGGTGTAGAGCCACAGCAGCCTCCGACAATACTTGCTCCTGCTTTTACGATTTCCTCCATCTCTGCTGCAAAGTCTTCTGCTTCCAACGGAAATACCGTTTTGCCATTCACCAGCTTCGGAATTCCAGCATTGGGCTTTGCCATAATCGGAATATATGCATAACGCTTCATTTCTCTGACGATTTCTATCATTTTATCCGGGCCGGTGGAGCAATTAACACCTACTGCATCTGCACCCATGCTTTGTAATACGATGATTGCTGTCTTCGGGTCCGTTCCAAAGATGGTTCTGTTCATTTCATTATACGTAAGGGATATAATTACGGGAAGATCACAGGTTTCTTTCACCGCAAGCAATGCTGCACGGCACTCCTGCAGGCTCATCATCGTCTCGATTACAATTAAATCCACTCCGCAAGGAAGGATATAGCCTAATTGCTGCTTATATACATCAACCAACTCTTCAAAAGGCAGAGGACCTACCGGCTGAACCTGCACGCCGGTCATCGTTAAATCGGCTGCAATATAGACCTTTCTATTACTCCCACAACGGCTGTAATACCTTTTTACTGCCTCGTAGGATAATCCTACCAGTTCCCGGTTGAAATCCTCAAGCTTCTCTGCCATTCCATATTCCGCCAGCTTAATTCTGTTAGCAGTAAAGGTCGGTGCAAATATAATATCCGAACCTGCTTCCAAGAACTCTGTCTGAAGTTCTATTAATACTTCTGGATTATCTAATATCCATTGCTCAGGGCAAACACCCGTGGGCATTCCTCTTTGTTGAAGATTACTTCCGGTTGCTCCATCTACAAACATGATTCTTGACTGAACCAGGGATTGAAATTCCTTTTTTGTCATTGCATATCCTCCTTACGCATGATTTTATCCATTAAGCTGACCCGGTTAAACGGAAGCATAAAATAATACCCATCTGCCACCGTCTCCAACATATCCATTATTTCTCTAGCAATAGAAGCACCCACATTTTCTGCTTCCTCTCTGGACATATTCGGGTTGTATCGATTTAATATATGATCCGGTACATGAATACCACTAATTTCGTTCTTGATGAATAACGCATTTCGATAGCTTACCAGGGGCATAATGCCACATAATATTTTCGTATCAACCCTTTCCTTGATACTGCGTATACGCATAACATCCTCTTCCGAATAAATGGGCTGAGTCAAAAAATACTTAGCACCCGCCTCCATCTTGCGTCTCATTCTGTCCACTACCTTATCAACTGTTCCTCTTCTATAATTAAGGGCTCCTCCGTAGAAGATGGGCTCATCAGAAAAATGCTCCTCATTCATTTCCCGTATATAATCCATAAGCTGTACGGAATTATAATCAAAGACTCCGGTAGTAGATACTCTGCTTTCTCCCGGTACCGGATCACCTGTGACCACCAACATGTTACGGATACCATGAATATAGGCACCCAGCAGCGTAGAGCGCATCGATATCATATTACGATCCCTACAACAGATATGGGGCATGACAGGTAGTTGCGTCTCACCTGCAATTTTTATACTCATTAGTACTGAATCAACACGACTTCTACCCATTGGTGAATCAGCAAAGGTAATGATATCTGCTCCGCTATGCTTAAGTTTATGAGCACACTCCATCACCTGATCAATGTTCGCATCATACGGAGGATCTAATTCCACTGCTATTACCTTATCTTTGCTATCAAACAGCCGATAGAAGGTATTCTCCTTCACCGCCGGGGCAGCCATTTCTCTCCTGCTTCGGGGTTGTTTCACCAGCGGTGTATAAGCATTTGAACGTAGCATATCATTAATGTCGGCTATATATTCCGGTGTTGTTCCACAGCACCCTCCAATGATATCAATCCCTAACTCAGCAATCCGCTTCATATTGTCTGCGAAATACCGGGCATTGTCCATGAAGACCATACGATTTTGCATTTGCTCCGGATAACCTGCATTGGGTGCTGCGTAACTATTTTTACCTTCAGGGAAGGTAACCTTTTGTAGAATTTGATGCATATGTCCGGAACCAATTCCACAATTAAAGCCACAAGCGTCAATTTCATCAATCTGGGCTATCTTATCCATCAAACGTGTTGCACTGATTCCTGCCGCGGAATACCCGTTTTTATTCACGGAAAAGCTTGTAAGAAGGAACATATCCTGTCTCTTTTCCTTTATGTAGGGAGCCAGCTTTTCAATATAGTTCGTTGAGGAAAAGGTTTCAAAATGAATACCATCCATTCCTTGTTCTAAAAAAATGTCACATAAAAGCCGGTATTCTTCCAGAATATCCTTCTCATTCGAATCGGCGTTCTCAGGAATCGGACCGATGTCTCCCAGAATCCAAATCCTTTCAGATATCATTAATTCAGTAGATGATTCCTCCACTGCTTTTTTCGCGATTTGACACGCGGCTATGACCAATTCCCGTTGCTCTTCCTTATTTCGTTGTAATACTGTCCGATTGGCTGCAAAGGTATTCGTACGAATTAATCTGGCTCCGGATTTGATATACTCCTTATGAATTTGCTTAATCACTTCCGGTTCTGTTATATTAGCATATTCCGAAATAATCCTATCCTGATTTTTAATCAGGGAATAGTAGGTTCCCATGGATCCATCCGGAATCAATCTATGTTCTTTTAAATACTGCTTCATTCCCTCATTCCTCCATGAAATGCCACCTATGGCCAGCAAACCAATATGTTATCTTTGTTACAGCAAAGTACTGGGTAGCAAAAACATTTTACCCATTATATATCATTCTTTCCTACACCACAAGTATTTTCACAATATTGAAGGAAGAAAGTTACAGATAGCTTATATTCGGATACCGACAGGATAAGAGCCAGTATTCTCCTATACTATATTAAAAAAGTAAGAATAATAGAGTTCTACCTTTTATCTTTTCGATTTCTATATTCTATGATATAATACCTTGAGTATTTTCAATCTAATATATCACTTTGAATGTTTCAATTACAGGATTAATATTACATATATCACTCATATGAAATTACAACCCAATTGAGGGAACGGAGACACACATGAATAAAATGAAATTATTAAAGATAATTACCATACTTATTCCAGTTCTCATGGCTATGTTATTTGCAGTCCATGAATATATTCTTAACTGGTTTATTAATCTTCCGCGTTGTCCTGCTGTAAGATGGTTCGATATCTATTGTCCTGCCTGTGGCAATACCCGAAGTACCATTGCTTTACTTCACGGAGATATGCTTACATCTCTGCGATACAATATTGTACCTTTGATACTAGCTGTTCTACTGCTGGCTTCGTATATCGAGTTAGTAACTTACAGCTTTGGAAGACACATACGGCTTCTTCCAAGAAAGCTAGGCTTCTATATCATACTTATCATATTACTCATGGCATACTTCATCATTCGCAACTTTATTCCTTATCTTACACCTTGAATTGTTTCGAATAGATTGTATATGACCATTGATATACAGTCTGTATAATTAAAAAGGCTCAGTAAAACATAATCTGCTTTACTGAGCTAATTAATTTTGAGCAATACCTATATACTTATTATATCAGTTTTAGTAATAGGAATCTAATCCCATCTCCCGGTATATTTCATTCAGGAAATCTTCACTACCCAATAATGCTGCAACACCTGCAATCATTAAGATAGCTAAAACAACAGTAATACCGGATAAAATAACTCCTACAATTGCCATTCCCTTACCGCCTGACTTCTTACTAAGGCTGACAATACCAAGAATAAGGCCAACAATCGATAAAGGTAAGCTTAGATAATAGCAGCAGCATAAAACCAGACCTACAATACCACATACTAAGGAAGCAATAGCTAAACCACTGCTCTTCTTTGGCTGATCATATTGAGTAGATGCGTCGTATTGATAGGAATACTGATATTGATTTGAATCAGTCTGATACTGATTCTGCTGCGGTTGTTGATATACCGGCTGTTGATATTGATTCTGCTCCGGATTATTTTGCTGTTGATTATTTTGATTAAAATTGTTGTCTTCAGGATTGTTATAATCTCCCATAATAAGGACCCCCTCGCTATAGTAAATATACAATTCAAAATTGCTATTCATATCCTACCATATTATACTATTTTCTTCAACAAGCTTTTTTAATTTGTTAAACATTTAATAAGCTAATATCATTATAATGCTATTAGTTAATACTATATTACATAAATAGCAATCGATTCACACTCCACATATACATAATTTCTTTATTTTTCGTACATAGTAACCTTGAGGTGATTATATGTCATATGTTGCTCCTGCTATCAGGGAAAAATTTGAAACACTTTCCGTCGACCTAAAAAATAACATATTAGAACGGAATGTGGAACTTTATACGATTCACGATTTAATCGATGTACTGGATCGTATCGTTAAGGAAGCTGAGGAAGAAGACAAGCAATAAGGATAATCTTCACAAGATTAAGGGCTGTTGCATAATACATTTACAGGGAATATGACTTACCATAATGCACTGTCGGAAGAACAGATTGCTGTATTTTGTGTGAATCATGCGATTATTTATATTTGCATGAGACATACAAAATCAGCAATATGTACTTCCGTCTGTGTGTGAGGTAAGTCATATTCCCTGCATGTATATTGTGCAACAGCCCCTTTTTCTTATATATAATGTATTAACTGTATCAGTCCCGCTGACAGAAGTGCTATGAAGAAGCCAATTATAATGCCTTTGCCAGCACCTATGGTATAAAAAAGGGGGTTACGATATTCTTCTACCATATCTTCTGTTCCAGGCACCCAGAATCTCTTACAATTCATAAAAATAGCCAAATCCAAAATAAATAAATCATATAAATTTGCAACAAAGAATAAGAAAAATACATAGAAAAATGCTTTTCCAAAGGTTGTAGCTCCTGAATAATATGCGACTACTGACAGGATAAATACAATCACTACAGCTCCCACTATTTTAACCAAGATATGATTTGATTCCTTTTTCTTTATTTTATCCTTATATTGCGGTAATGACTCCACCCTCTTTCTGACATTAACTGGAAATGACATGATCATACTAGCTGGATCCTTAGCCAAAGGGATTAATATAACGACTGTGAATATTGCACATAAGATTAAGCTTTCAATTAGAAATAACATATGGAATCCCCTTCTTTCTCAAATATATAATCTAATAACTGGTCTTGCATAAGCCTGATGTTTTCTTCTAAAACCTCCTGATGTAGAAACTCCTTATTTTCTACTGCTAAAGCCATGATTTTCTTCACGTCTAAATAATTCTTATACTTATCATCATTGACTATATCAGGTATCACATATCTATCCGTTGGATTTAAAGGTCTTTGTTTCTGTGCTCTTACTATAAATGGCAAAAAATAATTATTGACACTCAGTAATTTTAAATGTATAATTAACGACATTGATAGGGATGCATAATCATATTTAAATCAATGACGATTTGTAGGTTAGTAATGACAAACAAATCGTCCTTTTTATTTTCTTAGGATTATGCTCCTGTATTTATTTTTAAGAAAACGCAAGTTAATGTAGCTACTTTAATTGCTGCAAAGAGTAAAATTCATCAACTATAAGCATCAGTGAGAGACAAAGGTGTCTGAGGATGTAGATATACATCAGCAGACACCTTATTTGATGATTCATCAGAAATCACTCGTGTATATAAAATCAGGATTACTTCGAAGGATAAAATAAAGAATTCAGGAAATATTGTTATTATGATGTTTCCTCAGCACTTGTGTTATCTATGACACAAGGATTGGTTATCAGAGCTGGTCAGATTGGACCAGATGCGATTTATCATGCAGAAGTCGCATTTAATCACGCTATATTCCACATATTTGTATCAACATATCCAGATGGCCCTGTCGCTATGACAGGGCCGTCTCCCTTTATACGAAAAATAAGGGTTTCGTAAGTCATTATGTGATTTACGAAACCCTCTAGTTAATGTATTAGCTCGAATCTGCTATCGTTACTTAGAAACGATTAGCATCAGCTGCTTCCTGAATCGCAACTGCTACAGCTACCGTAGCACCAACCATCGGGTTATTACCCATACCGATCAGACCCATCATTTCAACGTGAGCCGGAACGGAGGAGGAACCTGCGAACTGAGCGTCAGAGTGCATTCTACCCATAGTATCTGTCATACCATAGGAAGCAGGACCAGCTGCCATGTTATCAGGATGTAATGTTCTACCTGTACCACCACCGGAAGCAACGGAGAAGTATTTCTTACCCATCTCGATACATTCCTTCTTGTAGGTACCTGCAACCGGATGCTGGAATCTGGTAGGATTGGTGGAGTTACCGGTAATAGATACGTCAACACCTTCCTTATGCATAATTGCAACACCTTCGGTTACATCATTAGCACCATAGCAGTTTACTGCTGCTCTAGGGCCATTGCTGTAAGATTTGCGGAATACTTCCTTAACCTTACCTGTATAATAATCCATCTCAGTCTCAACATAGGTAAAGCCGTTGATACGGGAGATAATCTGAGCTGCATCCTTACCAAGACCATTTAAGATTACTCTTAAGGGTTTCTTTCTAACCTTGTTCGCAGATTGAGCGATACCGATAGCACCCTCTGCTGCTGCGAAGGACTCATGTCCAGCTAAGAAGCAGAAGCAATCAGTGGACTCCTCCAATAACATCTTTCCAAGGTTACCATGGCCTAAGCCAACCTTTCTCTGATCAGCAACGGATCCAGGAATACAGAAAGCCTGTAAGCCTTCACCAATCGCTGCTGCTGCATCAGCAGCTCTTCTAGCGCCTTTTTTAATTGCAATAGCAGCACCTACTATGTATGCCCAGCTTGCATTCTCAAATGCAATCGGCTGAATACCTTTTACCATATTGTATACATCAAGACCGGCATCCTTTGTAATCTTCTCTGCTTCTTCGATGGAAGCGATGCCGTAGCTGTTTAATACAGCATTGATCTGGTTAATTCTTCTCTCATATGATTCAAATAAAGCCATTGTTATGTATCCTCCTTTACTATTCGTGTCTCGGGTCGATAATCTTCACAGCATCCGCAACACGTCCATATTGACCTTTGGACTTTTCATATGCGGTGTTTGGATCATCGCCTTTTTTGATGAAATCCATCATTTTGCCAAGGCTCACGAATTGATATCCGATAATTTCATTATCAGCATCAAGAGCGATACCGGTTACATAACCTTCTGCCATCTCAAGATAACGAGGTCCTTTTGCAAGTGTTCCGTACATGGTACCAACCTGGCTGCGAAGTCCTTTTCCTAAATCCTCTAAACCAGCACCAATCGGAAGACCGTCCTCAGAGAATGCACTCTGTGTTCTTCCGTAAACGATTTGTAAGAAAAGCTCTCTCATTGCTGTATTAATAGCATCACATACTAAGTCTGTGTTCAATGCCTCAAGAATAGTTCTACCTGGTAATATCTCTGCTGCCATCGCTGCGGAGTGTGTCATACCGGAGCAGCCTACTGTCTCTACTAATGCTTCCTGAATGATACCGTCCTTAACATTCAATGTTAATTTACAGGTACCTTGTTGCGGTGCACACCAGCCAATTCCATGTGTTAAGCCGGAGATATCTGTAACTTCCTTTGCCTTTACCCATTTTGCTTCTTCCGGAATAGGTGCAGCGCCATGGTTTACGCCCTGTGCAACCGGACACATCGTTTTTACTTCATGTGAATAAATCATGTTGTTAAAACTCCTTTCAATATACATAGTATCGTATTTCATTTTCTCTATTCGTTGCAAGAGAAAGCTTTACCCTTCACTTACAGTAAAGATAATGCATTCCTACGAAATAACACTTTATTGTTATTTACTTAACATATTTTCGCATAAAACTACCAATAAGTCCATAGTTTTTTTAGCAAAAGTTCTCTGTATTTACGGCAAGAAATTAATACTTTCCTACAATTTCTCCGGCTGTTTTATATATGCTCCTCTCCGGTACAAAGCCTCTCACCATAGAAAGGGGATAGATATTCGCATTTCTTCCTATGACAGTTCCGGGATTCAGTACACTGTTGCAACCTACTTCCACATAGTCACCCAGAATAGCACCGAATTTCTTCAGGCCTGTCTCAAGCTTTAGCTCTCCGGCTTTTACAGTAACCGGAGTCTTATCTGACTTCACATTGGAAGTAATGGATCCCGCTCCCATATGGGACTTGAAGCCCAGTACGGAATCTCCAACATAATTATAATGGGGTACCTGAACCTTATTGAACAGGATCACATTCTTTAGCTCAGTTGAATTGCCAACCACTGCACCTTCCCCCACAATGGCGCTGCCTCGAATAAAGGCACAATGCCTTACCTCTGCATCCTTACCGATAATTGCGGGTCCATTAATACAAGCGGTAGGGGCTACCTTGGCGGATTTGGCAATCCAGATATCCTCACCAACTTTATCATACTCATCAGCCGGTAAAGTGGCACCAATTGTGATAATTCCGTTCTTAATTTTGCTTAGTACCTCCCATGGATAGATGCAGCCTTCGAATAAATCCGCTGCAATGGTTTCCTTCAAATCAAATAATGACTTAATCATAAGCTGTTCCGACATGTCGAATACCCCCTATAGTTTACTTATCGTTTATATTCATTAATTGTTGACTACTCACAGTCTGCGTGCAATATGATCCATATGTCTGTGATCGGTGCCGCAGCATCCTCCGAAGATTTTTATATTGCTTATTGTACGTAATCTTATCATGTCTTCGGCTAAGGCTTCTGGTTCAGAGCTCTTCAAGTCTGTAGAATTATCTAATTCAGCATATGACAAAGGAGAAGTATTAGCCTGTATTCCCAAAAAACGGCTTTGCACCACATCATTCCTATTATACGGCTGTGATAGCGCCTCGTAAAGAATATTCGGATGCACACAGTTTGTCATATAGCATATTGGCTTATTCTCTGTTTGGCTATCAATTTCCTGAATGGCATCTGAAATCCTTGTTCCATCGATCAGTTTACCATCCTTTTGAATGGTAAAGCTGATGATATATGGTATACCCGTATCTGATATTACGTGAGCCATTCCTATGATCTCCGGTAAAGCAGGCATAATACCTGCATATAGAAAGTCCACATTTGCTTTATGGAACAGATCGACCTGCCATTTGTGAAATTCAATTGCTTCTTTCGTTGACAGTGCACCCTCTCCAGTATATGCATCTCCTTTACATCCAAGAAGTCCGCCTACATACATTTCTACGTCACTTTCTTTTTGTATGTTCTGAAGGAAGCTTGCATTATCCAGTATAATGGAAGAATCACAGCCTGCTTTCTCAACACGTTCCCGATTGGCACGGCGAGTAGGTGTCGTAGCTAAAAACGGCAGATTATATTTCCGCGCAATCGTAATATACTCCTGCCATATCGCTTTCAAAGCAGATGCACCATCCGTATTATATATCATTTTCGCTAATGCAACATCTTTATCAAAATCCAAATGATATTCTCGCTTCAGCCTCTCACCAAGAGCGCCTTCCATTAATATGCTGGCATGTTGTTCAATGCAATCTACAAAACTCATATCGTTTTCCTCATCATTCGATAATTCAGCTTCATCCGAAAGTAAAATCGATAAGCAGCTTATATACTATTATATACTAATTACTCCGTCTCACCAAGAGCTAAATCCTCATAAGGATTGCGTAACTATACTGTAGGAAATAGAGAGGCGGAGTTCACCAAAGATGTGTTTTAGAATTCACACCTATACTATACCTTTTTATATATTCTTTTACAAGCCCCATATATGGGCGTTAAACCATGCATATTTCCTTACATCAGCACTCACACTATGGCTTATACTTTCCATATACTTACCCAGTTCATTACGTTTATTCTTCTCAGAACGAAGAACCTCCTCACAGCTTATTATATCATTTTCTTCAGCTCCTGCAGCCTTTGTCTGCCTCCTCTGTTTTCTTACCAATTCCAGCATATCTCCACCATTATAATAATACGCTCTTAAATGTGCCATCTTATCTACACCCATCCTACTCCATCCCATTGGTCTTGAACTCATCCTTGAGGACAGCACATGACTGACATGGCCTTCTGCACTACATCCCACTATACCTTCTTTTTCTTCTAAACGAACTTTCACTGCAGACCAATTAGAGAGAATATATTCTTTACTCTCTTTGACTCTCTTTATGGTTGCTTCTCCGTCTGTAACCTTCAAAATCTTTTCTATCACTTTTTCGAATTCTCTCTTCGTCCCACTTCTCATCGTTTTATACATTTCCTGACGTGCTTCTTCAGCTGAATCCAGTAAATGTGATGTGGCTCGTATCATATACTTGCTTAAATGAAATTCATCCAGAACATAGGTAAGTCCGGCCAGTCTTCTTTTTCCTGCTTTTATCCACCCTCCTCCATCTCCATTTAGATATATTTTCTCGATGCTGTCTATATCGTAGTTACAACGTATATAGTCATACACCTCATCCCAAAGTTTACTATTATCTTCTCCAGAGTATGTGCCACAAAAGTAGTAAGGATTTATAAGCCGATTTCGTTTACTTTTCGGACCTTCTTTTTCTATTCCCTCATATACATAGACGATTTTGGTTATTATGCAGTTATTCTTCATATGATTATCATTTTTCACAAGATCACCTTTCCGTTCCCGGAATTGTAAGGATATATGATCTTCATCTGCGTCTATGTACAAGTATTTTACTTTTTTCTTATTAAGTAAATCTTTATATTCGTTTTGAAACTCAAGGCTATGAATTTTATTCTTCACCGTCTGCTTGCTTACAATTTCACTTATACTGATTGCCTGACCTGCCTTACGATAGGATGTTTCAACTGATTCCTCAAGCATTTTTGCTTCTGCATCCTCAGTTAATCTTTCATGCTCTTCAATACCTAATATCCGATCTAAGAGATAGCCCCTTTCCCCAGTTACCTTATTTTTAAATAAGGTTTTCTCAAAACAGACCTTTCCTAATGATGTGATAAGAGTTTTTTCATCCTTCTTTACGATTTGCCAATCCTTTTTCCTTTTTCCACTATTCCTTAGCGTTTCATCACAGCTTTCTAGTGTTTCTTTAATAATATCCAGACCAAGCTTAATTATGTTGTCTTGAATTCCATAGACAAAGGAAGCCATATCCTTTGGATTCTTCAAAAATTTTTCTACTTCTTTTTCAAGATTTCTAATGCCAACCTCTTCAAAATGTTGTATACTTTTAATCATAAGAGAACACCTTCTTTTATGTTTTGTTTTGTGTGATGACTTAATCTTAACACAAAGTTTGGTGTTCTCTTATTCTTTATTTATTTTTTCCTACAAAAATTTTACGCTATATCCTCATAAGTCTCTTTTCTTCTGATTATTTTATAGGAATCCCTATCCACCAATATCTCCATCGGTAATGAATGGGAGTTATAATGAGATCCCATCACAATACCATAGGCTCCGGCATCAGTAACTGCCAGTAAATCTCCCTGGGCAACCTCTTCGATCATACGGTTCTTTGCAAAGAAGTCCGTACTTTCACAAATCGGACCAACAATGTCTACCTCTCTCTCTGCCTTTCCTTTTTTCGTGACCGGGAGAATGTTATGATACGCCTGATATAGACATGGACGTATCAGATGATGCATACCACTGTCAATAATCACAAATCTTTTACCATAGGAATTATCTTTGATATACTGTACCTCTGTAACCAGTATCCCCGCCTGAGCAGTAAGAAATCTACCCGGCTCCAGGATAAATGTAATATCCGGCATATCCTTGAAGGGACCTGTAATTAATTCTGCATATTTCTTAAGATCAGGACTTGATTTATCTTCCGTATAAGGAATTCCGATTCCACCTCCAACATCCACATAGCGGATTGAAATGTCCATAGCTCTTAAAGTTCTTACATACTCCGCAGCTATTTGCATCGCTTCTCCATAAGGGGTAACGTCAAGTAGCTGTGAGCCGATATGAAGGTCTATACCACTCACCTGGATATGCTTCATCTTCATTGCCTTTTGGAAAATGTCTATTCCCATCTCACAATCAATTCCAAATTTATTCTCCTTCATACCGGTTGTGATGTATGGATGCGTCTTAGCATCTACTCCTGGATTGATACGGAGCGCGATGGATACGGTTTTATCCATGGCTGTGGCAATTTCATTAATTCGTAAGAGTTCCTGTTCGGATTCTACATTAAACATCAGAATCCCTGCTTCGATGGCTTCCCTTATCTCCTTCACGGTTTTCGCCACACCGGAGTATACAATCTTCTTCGGATCAGCCCCTGCCTTCAAAGCCCGATAAAGCTCGCCTCCGGATACAATATCCACTCCGCAGCCTTCATCAACAAATACTTTTGCGATGTTCCTGTTATGACATACCTTCATAGAATAACAGAACAGTACCTTGCTTTGTCCAAATGCCTCCTTAAGCTGCCCTAACTGATTTAAAAAGCTGCCTTTGCTATATAGATAAGCCGGAGTTCCTGTTTCCCTAACGATATCTTCTACTTTTAAATTCTCCATCATTAAATTCTGTTCATCATAATAAATATATGGTGCTTTGATCATTTTTCATTTCTCCTCTCTAATTCTGAAAGCCTTATTTCATTCTTTAGTGAATCCTTTATTAATTCAACCAATGGTTTATTTTTCGAAAACAAGCAGATATCTTTATCACTTCCGGTTATGGTTCCCGTCAAAACATAAGAGGAATCTGCTATAAGGCGAATCTGTCCGGATCCCTTTTTAATATTATGTGTGATGACTCCTTGAAGCTCAATATCCCCGGATATAATGGCAACGACTTTAAGCCCCTTCGCTGCTGCAGCTTCTAATGCTTCTTTAAAATAATCAATTTCATTCTCCGATACGGACACATAGACTCTCTCCGTAGCATTCTCAATTATGTTACGTATCTTATCTATGATATTCTGCAATCCGCTCACTGTGATATATCCATCGGCAGGCTCCTGTATGGCTGGACATTCTGTCCTTATTATTTCAACAACTTCCTTCATATGATTCAGGAAATTAGCACAGTATTCTTCTACCGGAACTGCAGCATATCTCGGTACGACACCTTCTATGACATATGCCCCTCCCTTTTCCACAAGTCCGGCTAATACCTGATATGCATTGGCTCTTGGAATTCCTGATAGCTTTGCTGCTTCATATCCGGTTACTTCACCTTCCCTGCAAAGTACAATATATAATTCCGATTCATTCTTGGTTAATCCTGTCTTCATGAGACCTTCGATTAACTTCAACAATATCCCTCCTGTTCTGAGTGATCTGGTCTTTCATTATAAACTAACAAAAATATGTGGTAATACTAGTAGTATGTGCAACTACTACTAGTATTACCACATATTTTTTTCTGTGTCAATCAATATCTCCTATTATCATTCTTAACCAAAACAGTCTGCATTACTAGAATGCCATTCATATAATGACATGCTATAATTATTTCCTAACTTCTTATTACCAGCATATAGAAAGCCTTCCCTTTCATATACCTGTCTCAATTTTCTTCTTTCTGCATTACAGTCTAATCTCAATGAATTAATACCCTTTACAAATGATAAATTTTTTGCATAGTCAATCAACTCTTTCGTAATACCTTTCCCTGCATACTCTCTCTTAACAGCTAACTTATGTATATATAATGATTTTCCTTGTGGAATTTCAGGCCAATACTTTGAATCATAATCAGTAATTGCAATACATCCTGCAGGAACCCCATTCTGGTAATCAATATAAAAGTCACTAATCTGATAATCCTTTGAAAGAGAATGCCACTTAATACTGTCCTCATTCCATAGGTTCCCTAATTCATTCTTTTTCATCCACATAACAGCATCTAATAGTATTTCCTCAATTGCTGGAATATCATTTTTATCCGCCTGCTTTATCATAAATTGTTCTCCATAGCTTTAAATCTGCCCCGGTGCATATAAATGCAACAGTTCAACTGCCCAGAAGGTCAGATCACACATCAATGCTGTTTTCGATTTGTAATCGGGTTCCAGCCTAACATCAACATATGCTGTTGGGTAATTGATCTTCTTCGGTGAATAGCGTTTGTTATGAGGTACAGCAAAATTCATTTGTAAAATGCCATCCTCGTTAATCGCTTGTTTAACATTTGCAATAGACTCCTTTAGAATATCGACCTTATCTCCGACACCGAGCATTGCGATTTCGGTAAGTAGGCGACGGTATAGGATGATATCTATGGTATCCGGATGGAATGGTCTGATTGGAGTAATGAAAGCAAAACAAGGTGCGTAATATCTGCCATTGATTCGGATATACATATTGTTATCCGGCTTCATAATCTGGTTGATACGATTAATGGAAGCGGCGAGCATATCAATATTCTCCTTCGTACGCCAGCTATGTGTATATGCCAGCATGGTAAGGGTATATGCATCCGGATAATATTCATCCGCCTCGATATAAGGATAATTATAACGTCGTTTCGTATTTGAATTAAACTTCGTAATCTCATCCAGAGAAGATATTTCAAGGATACGACGGAAGCCTTTTAATGCTATTTGCTGTAGCTCCTTCACATCGTCGAAATCATCCCCATAGCCGAGTATAGCCTGCATTGTATAAATTAGTGACATCAGACTATTGCCGTTATTCAAGCCTTCAAATCGATGTTCATAACGCGTGATTTCAGGAGGAATATAGGAAAATTCTTTACGTAAAATCTCTTCATCCCTCATGGCCTTGATAAAATTAACTATGATTGGATGTGTCTTGGGAACTTTATAATAGGAAAGTAAACGCGCTGCTGTTTCCCCATCCTGCAAAGGCGTTTCATGAAGCTTCACCCCTTTCCAGTTATCCCAGCTATGCATGCCGCTTCCTATATAACCGTTCGGCTTAATATAAGTCTGTAATAGTTTAAAATATGGTGTCTGATATATTTGCTGGAGCAGTTGTTCTTCGTCAGCCGGAGAAATGGTTTTTAGAATATCCTTTCGAAGCCGATATTGAATTACCGGCCCTGCGTGTGTAAGAAGAAAATCAATTGATTTCGACAAGTTCATCTTGGCACCCCCACTAACATAAATTCTCTTGTGATAGACTGGTTCAACTAATCGTAATAAATCTCTTGTGCACCATCCTCTTTCATGCTACCATAAAGAATTCCATTTTTCTACTATTTCCCATAATTACTTAGTAAAGTATTCTGTACTATCACTGCCTATGCGCACATTTCGTTCCTCTCATGGATTACCTTCTATAAGTGGTAATTACTCCTCATTTAATACTGCTTCATCAAACAACTCAAGTAGTTCTTTTGATGTAGTCCACTTAAGGCTACCATCCTCATTAGAAAAATCGTATCCTGATAATTCGTATAATGCATTGGCACAGATATATTCATACATCCCCGAATTGGGACTTTTGTATATTATCCAATATAGAGGCATCATAGCCGTATCGCCTATGTCTATCACATTTTTATAATGGGCGGAATTAAAAACTCTCGTCCATCCCTGTGTTAAGAGAATATCCGGATTTGCCCTCTCCTCTTCAATTTCTTCCTGCACCAATGCTTGAAGCTCACTTGCAACCTTCTCCAAGACTTTTTCATCTAGACGTGAGATGAACATTTCCTCATTTACTCCATTGGGAGTTATTGCTGACCAGTCTATGCTATCCTTATTCGTTTTATCTTGATGATCAATTGCAGTTTTTTCGCTATTTATCTTATAGTTATCTTCACTTTCTTCCATCTGATTTCGCGTACTATCTCCGGTTTTAGAGTTATATTCATTGCCAGTATTTAAATTCTGTTGAGATTCTCTCTGACCGCCACATGCTGCCATGAATATTAGAAAGGAAATTATTACACTGCAAATAAGTAAATTCTTTTTCATATCAGTTCCTCACAATATAATTTATGACTTCATAAAAAAGGACGTTTCATAATTCATTCGCGGTGACAATTACTTTGGTAAGTAATTATCCCCGCTTATACATTATGAAACATCCCCTTGCCAAAGTTATATAGGATTATAATTGAGTGATGCTCAAAAAAACATTTACATTCAATACTGGCTTATTTCATAATAACCAGTTCATAATCCCGGTTACCGAGACCTATTTTTTCCGCATGCTCAAGGCAGGAACGCCATTCTGACTCGGGTGTCGAATTGATAAAATGATCATGATGATCTTTAAAGCCGGGTCTTGCCAGATTGTCTGAAAGCTGGCTGCCCGGCAGCGGTGAAGCAGCCAAACAGGCATCCACACACGCCTGATCCAGTGCAAGCGGATCATAGGAAGCAAACATTCCCAAATTCGGTAGAATCGGAGCATCATTTTCACTATGGCAGTCACAGTTCGGTGAAACATCCACAATAAGAGAGATATGGAAGCAAGGGCGCCCATCAACCACTGCTTTGGCATATTCTGCCATACGGTAATTCAGTTCTCTGCTAGCTGCCCAGTTCGAGAACATAATGGCATCAAAATTACAAGCGCCTAAGCAGCGTCCGCATCCGACACAGTTTTCAGTATTAATTGACATTTTCTTATTCACATCATCAAAAATCAGACCATTGTTCGCACATTCACGCTCGCATCTGCGACAGCCCCTGCACTGATCCGCTATAATTTCAGGCTTACCGTTAATATGCTGATCCTTCTTTCCAGCACGGGAACCGCAACCCATACCGATATTTTTTATCGCACCACCGAAACCGGTCATTTCATGTCCTTTAAAGTGAGTCAGACTGATAAATACATCTGCATCCATAATGGCATGACCGATTTTAGCTTCTTTGATATACTCACCACCTACCACAGGCACAGCAATATCATCGGTACCCTTTAGTCCATCTCCAATCAGAATGGGACAGCCCACACTTAAAGGTGTAAATCCATTTTCCCATGCGCACTCAAGATGTTCAAGGGCATTCTTGCGGCTTCCGGGATAAAGAGTGTTACAGTCGGTCAGAAACGGATGACCGCCCAGCTCCTTTACCACATCAGCAACGGCTTTCGCATAATTCGGACGGAGATAACTAATGTTACCCAACTCACCAAAATGCATTTTGATTGCAACAAATTTGTTATCCATATCGATTTGATCGATACCCGCCTTCCGGATCAGCTTTTTAAGCTTCGTCGGGAGCCCTTCATTTAGCTTTGTTCGAAAATCCGTAAAATAAACCTTTGATTTATCCATTATTAATCACTCCTATATTTAATTCTTGCCATATTATGTAATTCAGGCATGTCCACTAATGCACCAATCAATGTTCTATATTATTATAATGCTTTGAGTTAACTCCAAGTCAATTACTTTTTCTACTTTTTTAGTTATAGGGCGTATAAGGACTTCAGCGCTATATTTAAATCACTATCTATTACTCACTTTAAAAACAAGACAGAGAGATATTTGAAGTATCTCTCTGTTTATATAAAGCACATTTGATATTAACTCTATTAATCCTATTACTCCACTGTAACCGATTTGGCCAGATTTCTCGGTTTATCCAGATCCAATCCCTTACCAACCGATACATAATAGGATAACAGCTGTAACGGTATCACAGCAAGCGATGTAGTGAAATGACTATCCGTCGTCGGAATATAGATGGTCATATTAGATACCTTCTCAGCCTCTTCATTACCTTCATTGGTGACTGCTAATACAAAGGCACCCCTCGACTGAACTTCTACGATATTACTGATGGTCTTTTTATATAGAGACTCCTGAGTGAGTAATGCAGTGACCAAGGTATCCTCTTCGATCAAGGCGATCGGTCCATGCTTCAATTCTCCTGCTGGGTACGCTTCCGAATGAATATAGGATATTTCCTTCAGCTTCAGGGAGCCTTCCAGAGCAGTTGCATAATCCACTCCTCTTCCTATGAAAAAGCTATCCTTCACTGCTACAAACTTAGAAGCAATGTATTGAATCTGTGTCACATTCTTATCTAAAATGGTTTGAATTTGCTCCGGCAGTTTACATAAATCCTGAAGCAGTGAATCAAATCTTTCCTCTGTTATTGTTCCGCGAACCTTGGCAAAACGCAATGCCAGCAGATATAGAGCGGCAATTTGTGTGGAATATGCCTTCGTGGTAGCTACTGCAATCTCAGGGCCTGCCCAGGTATACATTACATTATCTGCTTCTCTTGCAATTGAACTACCCACTACATTTACGATACCAAGAACTTTAATTCCCTGCTTCTTCGCTTCCCGTAACGCCGCAAGAGAATCTGCGGTCTCCCCAGACTGACTGATGATGACGGTCAGTGTACCTTTCTCGAGGATTGGGTTCCGATAGCGAAATTCCGATGCCAAATCCACCTCCACTGGAATTCTTGCCAAATCCTCAATTACATATTTTCCAGTCATACCGGTATGATAAGCGGAACCACAAGCTACAATATATATTTTCTTTAAGTTCTTAATATCCTCTTCGCTCATATTCAACTCGTCAATGACGATATCATTATCGCGAATTCTTGGCATTATGGTATCTCTGACTGCCTTTGGCTGTTCATGGATTTCCTTCAGCATGAAATGCTCATAACCACCCTTTTCCGCAGCGGTAATATCCCATTCCACAGTCTTCAATTCCTTTTCAATCGGTTCCAAATCAGAATTGGTAATGCTTACTTTATCTCTTGTCAGAGTAACGATTTCACCATTTTCAATATAATATACACTTCTGGTATATTTTAATATTGCAGGAACATCGGAAGCAATATAGTTTCCGTTCTCTGATACTCCTACAATCAGAGGGCTATCCTTACGAACAGCATAGAATTCATTGGGACGATCCATGAACATAATTCCCAACGCATAGGATCCTTCTAATTTCGTCATCACCTTTGCTATGGTCTCAAGTGCGTCTCCCTTATAATAATAGTCCAGTAGCTGTACTACCACTTCTGTATCGGTTTGACTTTGGAAGGCATATCCCTTTTCTTCCAAACGCTTCTTAATCTTACTATAATTTTCAATAATTCCATTATGTACCACTGCAATCGTTTCATTGGAATTATAGTGAGGATGAGAATTCGTATCGGAAGGAGCACCATGTGTTGCCCATCTGGTATGACCGATACCCATAGTTCCCTGTATGCTTAAACCTCCGTTGGTTAACTCACTTAATACTTTTAATCTTCCTTTGCATTTTGAAATCTGTATCTTAGTACCATCACTAACTGCAAGTCCTGCAGAATCATATCCTCTATATTCAAGTTTTGAAAGTCCATCAAGTAAAATCGGCGCAGCCTGATCTTTTCCGATATATCCTACGATACCGCACATAATAATCCCCCTTATGCATTTATTGTATTCAATTTATTATCAAGCGAAACTTGTATTCTAAAAGCATCTCCCACTCTGGAACTGATCTTTCATCATTTACTTATGTTAACATTTAACCGATTTATCTTATCACATTTTTTTCCCCTTGTCACTACAAAACACTTCGACGAAATCTGATCAAATATAATAATCTGATTTTACATTTCTTCCATGTATATTTGCTCATAGAAAATCTGACCGCACCTACCGGGCGTTCACATTTACTTTTTATAAAATGCCTTGGCTTCCTGGAAATATCTCGTCAGGGCTCCCTGATTATTCAGCTTTTTCACACCATCCACCATTCGACTCACGAAGCCCTCAAGCTTTACCGTATATTCCTCCTTCGTAATCTGTCCCTCTGCCACATAGGTAAGCCCTTTCTCCCAGCTGGCTGTAAGCTCAGCATTCAGTAAGGATTTTATTGATGAATTAACTACATCATAGATTACCTCTCCCAATAGTGTAGGTGTAATAATCTGAGTCTTTTTATTTAAATTTAAATAAGTGATGGTGACAAGCTTATTTAATATTTCCGCTCTGGTTGCACTGGTTCCGATTCCACTTCCCTTAATCTGTGCACGCAGCTCCTCGTCTTCAATTAATTGTCCTGCGTTTTCCATAGCAAGAATCAACGAACCGGAGCTATATCTTTTCGGAGGAGCTGTTTCTCCTTCTTTCATTACCATATTATTTACCGGAAGAAGCATCCCCTTCTTCATATTCATCACGATCTGCATAAATCCCTGGTCAGTGTTCTCATCATCCGAGCTATCATTTTCGTCAGTGTCTTTCTTATCCTTCGCATTTGCCTTGTCACTACCAGCTCCGACTCCTGATGATGGCTTGTCATATCCCAGTACCTTCAGGTAGCCTTCTTTTTCAAGTACACGAAGTGAGGTAAAAAAGCTCTCTCCCTTAATCTTAACAGTAATACTCACCTTGCGGTATTCTGCCGCCGGATAAAAAATACTTAGAAAACGCTTTACGATGGTACCATATACTCTGGCCGCCGTATGAGAAAGTGATTGAAGTGCTGACAGTCCTTGTCCTGTCGGGATAATGGCATAGTGGTCCGTAATCTGGCTATCATTCACATACCTGGTTTTCGCAATATTCTTATAGGTTCCCTTCTCAAGAATTTCACTGACAAAATCCCTCACCTGATTCAAGCCCTGCAGTCCCTTGATATTCTTGTAGATCTCTTTGGCTACTGCTGTGGACAGAACTCTGGCGTCAGTTCTCGGATAGGTCACCATTTTTTTCTCGTACAGTTCTTGTGCAATCTTTAAGGTTTCATCCGGGCTGATTTTATATAATCTGGAGCAATCATTCTGTAGCTCTGCTAAATTATAAAGTAAAGGCGGATTTTTATTTTCCTTTTTCTTTTCTATATTGCTGATTTCAGCCAGCAGTTTAGCCTCTTCCCCTGGTGCCAGTTTCGCCTCCCAGGTTCCATCTTCATTTAATGCAGGACAATCTCCTGCCAAATCAGAGATCATCTTTATTGCGGAGGTTTTCTCTGAAAATCCGTTTTCTTTATAAAGGAGAGGAGAATTAAAATATTTGGAGCCCTCTACTGCTCGAAACTCCGCGTGAAACTCCTTATCCTCTGCCTGTAAACCACTAATCACACGATAAAAGGGAGTTTTTACAAAGCTACGAATCTCTCTTTCACGTCTTACAACCATTCCCAGAACACAGGTCATAACTCTACCTACAGAGATTGCGCCACGCTTATCCGACTGTAATAATCGTTGTACTTCATTTCCGTATTTTAATGTAAGAATGCGGGAAAAATTAATTCCCATTAAATAATCCTCCTGCGCTCGAAGATAGGCCGCATCGGATAAATGATCATACGCAGAGAGCGGCTTTGCTTCCCTGATCCCACGAAGAATTTCCTCTTCCGTCTGGGAATCAATCCAAACCCGCTTCTTTTGCTTGGTATTCGGAACCTTTGCCTCCTGGTCCACTAACCGATATATGTATTCTCCCTCCCGCCCGGAGTCAGTACAGACATAGATAGTGTCCACATCCTTGCGGGTAAGAAGTCCCTTCACAATGTTAAACTGCTTTTTTACGCTTGGTATAATTTCATACCGGTATTGCTTAGGTAGAAAGGGCAGAGTCTCCATCGTCCATTTCTTCAGTGCAGGATCATATGCCTCCGGATAGCTCATCGTTACCAGATGTCCAACACACCAAGTAACAATAGCATCGTCAGATTCGATATAACCATCCTGTTTGCGTCCGGATATTTTTAAAGCTTTAGCGAATTCCGTCGCAACACTGGGTTTTTCTGCAATATATAAGCTTTTCGACATCATTATCCAACTTTCTTTTGTCAATTATGCTCATTATAGCATACAAAGAGGAATCCGCAAAGTCCGAATTCCTCTCCTATCGTACAATAATAGCCAAACTGTCTTGAATATTCTTCTCCTTTCGTTTACAATAGTTTTAGTAATTATTACGATTCCATGTAACTAGTAGGAGGAGTTAAATGAAAGATTTTCAAATCTATAGTGATTCATCCTGTGATTTACCAGAATGTCTGGTGAAGGAGCACAATATCAGGCTAATTCCGTTTTATGTAAGTTTTGATCACGATAATTATTATAAAGAGAATATTGATATTACAAAGGAAGCCTTTTATGATACCTTGGTATCAAAACATGTGTACTCCACAACCTCGCTTCCTACTGTTCAGGATTATATAAATGAGTTTAAACCAGCCTTAAAGGAAGGCAAGGATATAATCTGTTTATGTTTGACACAGAAGTTTAGTGGCTCATACCAGTCTGCTGTGAATGCGAAGCACATTTTGGAGGAGCAATTCCCGGAATCCAATATTCAGATAATTGATAGTATTCAGGCAACAGCAGGACAAGGATTACTTTTACTACAGATTGCCTACATGAAGGAGGCAGGTTATTCTATAGATCTCATTATCGAAAAACTAAACATATTGAAGCCAACCTCTCGTATTATGTTTACCGTTGACACCTTAAATTATCTTTCCAAGGGAAGACGAATCGGTAAAGCAGTATCTCTCACTAGCGATATGCTTGACCTAAAGCCTTTAATACAATTAAAGGATGCAGAATTAATTCCTTACTCCAATGTAAGAGGTCGTAAAAAATCACTGGATAAGGTATTCTCTATGGTAGAAGAGTATTTTACAGAAACGGGTGAAAAACCGGAAGACTATGATTTTTGTATTGCAAATGCCACTACGAATGAAGATGCTATTTATTTGCAAAATAAAGTAGAGGAATATATCGGACGTAAAATAACCTATCCAGTATTTCAAATAGGTGTTACCATAGGTACCAACACCGGTCCTGGTGGTATCGGTATTTGCTTTGTTAAGAAATACAATTGTATTTGAATTTTATAGAAAGGTCAGGTAATTCATATGTCGCCAAAAAAAGTCTATTATGAGAATCTTGCTGACAGTATTATCGAAAAGTTTAATAAGCGCGGAATCGAAGGCTATTATTGTGATAATGCCGAAGAAGCTCTGATTACTGCCAAGCGTTTTTTAACTCCCGGTTGCTCCATTTCCTGGGGCGGTTCTGAAACCTTAAATGAGATAGGTTTTTTCGAAGAAATAAAGAACTCTGATTACATCCTTTATGATCGACATGCCGCTAAGACTCCGGAAGAAAAGACTGCTATGTACGGTAAAATAGTAACTGCAGACTATTATTTTATGAGTTCCAATGCCATTACCCTGGATGGTCAGCTTGTAAATATTGATGGCCTTGGTAATCGAGTGGCCTGCTTAATTGCTGGACCTAAAAACGTAATTATCATAGCTGGAATGAATAAAATCGTAACGGATGTCGATACCGGTATGGATCGTGTCCGTAATATGGCAGCTCCGCCGAACTGTAATCGTCTTGGCTGTAAGACTCCATGCTCTGAGATCGGTAGATGTGTCAACTGTCTGGTGGATGATTGCATCTGTTGCGAGATTGTTATTACCAGGAAGTCCAAAGTTCCGGGACGAATTAAAGTTATTCTTGTAGGTGAAGAATTAGGATATTAATCACAGACTTTAACATATTATATATAGATGAAATTAACTTACGCCAGATTGTAGTCGTCGGAACATCGATATTAGTGTTGATGAAATTATATATTAAATGAAAGGATGTTGAATATGTCTCGAGATGAATGTTGTGAAAAGAAGGATACCGGCTCCTCGGTAAATGTAAATATTGACGTAACAAGAATTGTAAAGTATGTATGCATATCCGGTGTATTTATTGTAGGTATTATCTTTGGCACCAAATATTTTCATAAGATAGTAGAAGATGTTAACCTTTTTTGTAAGAAATAATGTTGATCGTATGGTTTTATTTATAAACAAGGTCTCCTAAGGTAAATTATATTACCTTAAGGAGGCCTTGTTTTGTGGGAAGCATTTTTCTCATTCTCGCTTTCTAGCGCGCAACTTCTTGCATCCAAAAAATATCAAAGCGCCAACGGCTACACCCGCCGTATTTAAAAGAATATCATCTATATCACTGCATCTTTCATAAAAAAGCAATTGACTTATTTCAATAAATAGAGAAAATCCTGCACCAGCAAGAATTGCTTTTCCGATTGTATTTAATTTCTTAAAACATACCGGCCAAACTATTCCAACCGGAATAAACATAGTTATATTTCCAATGATATTCATTTGCCATCCATCATAAATATCAAAAAGGTGTACAATAGGGACCAGATTAACCCACGGTGGAATAATTCTAGAAGCATCAAACTTCATAGTTCCAATCTGTCCATTAACATGATGCCATGGGAAGTTCACAATTCTTGCGATCACGATGATACATATATACACCATCATCATTTGTGCTTCTCGGAAAAAAAATATCTTTTTATTCTTTATTCCAATTAGGACTCGCATAATCACCCATACAATCGATATGACTATAAGTAACTCCCAATATGTAATCTCTAACATCTGCTTATTATCTCCTCTTCCTTTTTGTAATATCCATTCTGCCTTCAACTACCTTTTTCTACTCAGGTCTGAGTAAAATGAAATAACTCCTCGATCACTGAATTAATAAATAATTCCCTATCATTTTGCTTTGTAAAATCAAATCCCAATCTATTTTTTACTGCATTATCTTGTAAAAACGCTGCTTGCATTATTGATGTCAGAGAAAATATCATAAACTTCTTTTTTGCATCATCAATATCGCTTGTTAAAGCTCTCAAAAGTCCACGCTGCATATCTACTGAATTAGAACTCGTAAGATTGTTCCGCAGATCACCAAGAATGGATACCCTCGAAATACTCTTATTTGCATAAAAAAATTCAAATACTTGTTTTGCCCAGTACGTAAGCCTTTGTTTATCAGCCTCAATCGGATTATCACTATATTCCGTATTCTGCGGAACAAAGCTTCTGATTTCTTTATAAATAATTCTTTGAACGCATTCCGTAATCAGTTGATCTTTGCTTTCGAAGTGATAATGGATAAGACCTAATCCTACTTCCGCTTTATTTGCTATTTTTCGCGCAGTAACCTGCGATAGGTCTCCCTGACTTTCAATGATGAGCTCCGTTGTGACCGTAATAATTTTATCTCTCTGATTCATAATCATACTCCCAATCTCAAAAAACTGGACAGTGTCCAGTAATAATATACTGAACATCGTCCAGTTTGTCAATAAGTAATGTTGGTTTAGAAAATATGCATATAATAATCAATCTTGAAATTAATATAAATCTAAGCTACAATATAATTGATAAGGAGGGATGATCCATAAGGAAAAGCAGAAAACATTGTGCATAGCGAAGGCTATTGCATATCAAATAAACCGAATATCAATAGCCTTTGCTATCCGAAAGTATAATTTTACTAGGAGGGCACAATGGGCTATATTCAAGCAATGGAGATTTTGCCCGAGAGGTTGATTGAAGAAATCCAAAAATATATCGACGGGCAAATTATATACATTCCAAAATTAAAATCAAGAAGATGTAAGTGGGGAGAAAAGACTAATTCGAAAGCATATTTCAAAGAAAGAAATTCCGAAATATACCATAGTTACATTAACGGATCGACTGTTCTTGAACTATCGGAGAAGTATTTTTTAGCTCCCAAGAGTATACAACGTATTATTCGAGACATGAAGACGATATAAGCTGATGTGCTGCTTTACGAAGTGGCACATCTACTTTTTATAACGATGTCTGTTCCCCCATTTGTAATAAAATAGGATATAATGGATTCATTAAATTACAAAAGAAAGGAGAATATATGTGGAAGTCATAAAAATAGCGGATAGTGATAAGACAAAGTATATGGATTTACTGCTTATTGCTGATGAGCAGGTAAGTATGATAGAAAAGTATTTATATCGTGGTGAAATGTTCGCTTTGCAGGATGATGACCTGAAAGCTCTTTGCGTTGTTACCCAAGAGGAACCTGGTGTTTATGAGCTTAAGAATATTGCTACTGTTCCTAAATATCAACGAAAAGGATTTGGGCAGCACCTGATTGCTTATCTTGTTGATCACTACAAAGGGGTAGGTAAGGAATTATATGTCGGGACAGGCGATAATCCTGATATTCTTCATTTCTATGAAAAATGCGGATTTAGAAGATCTCATATTGTAAAGAATTTTTTTGTGGATAATTATGACCATCCTATCTATGAAAATGGACAGCAGCTTGTGGATATGGTTTACTTAAAACAGTCATTATAACATTAGAGCTATTCGAATCATAAAATTAACACTCCCTGGAGGTCAAAAATGGATCATAAAGAGTATCTTTTTTTAATTGATGAAACGATAAGGAAAGGACGTTATAAAGATAACTGGATGTCGTTATCAAATCACAAAACACCAACGTGGTACTTTAACGCTAAGTTCGGTATTTTCATCCATTGGGGAATATACAGTGTACCGGCATATGCTAACGAATGGTATTCCAGAACCATGTATGACCCCCATCATCCCGAATATGAGTATCATAAGAAGAATTTCGGGGATCAGAAGATTTTTGGATATAAAGATTTCATCCCTCTATTTAAGGGAGACCATTTTAATGCGGAAGAATGGGTTGAATTGTTCAAAGAATCCGGTGCGCGATATGTTATGCCTGTATGTGAGCACCATGATGGTTTCGCTATGTACGACACAGAATTCAACAGATGGAATGCCGCAAAAATGGGACCATGTAAAGATATCGTCGGAGAAATCAAAAAAGCTTGTGAAAAAAGAGGCCTGACCTTTTGTGCATCTTCCCACCGGGCTGAACACTATTTCTTTATGAATATGGGACGAGCGTATGAAAGTGATGTAATGGATGATAACTATAGAGATTTTTATGGTCCTGCTTATCTTTGTCCAGAGCTTTACAGCGACGAGCTTCATCGTACAACTGCTGATACCTTTTCTAATATTGCGCCTACCGTGGAATGGCTGGAGGACTGGCTTGTCAGAACCTGTGAACTAATTGATAAATATCAGCCCTCCATTCTTTATTTTGACTGGTGGATTCACCATGCCGCATATAAACCATATCTCAAAAGGCTCTGTGCCTATTATTATAATCGAGCGGAGGAATGGGGTAAGGAAGTAACTATTAATTACAAGCATGAGGCTTTTCCTCCTACAGTTGCCACATTTGACATAGAAAGAGGAGCCTTGACAGATATCTCACCGGTTCCCTGGCAAACAGACACTGCCATTGGTAAGTGCTCCTGGGGCTATACAAAAGACAATGAATATAAATCGTCACGTCAGATTATATGTGATTTAATTGATATTGTCAGTAAAAATGGAATGCTTCTTCTAAACATTGGTCCTAAGGCAGATGGAACAATCACGGATGAGGAAACAAAAGTATTGAAAGAAATCGGCCTATGGTTGAAGGATAATGGAGAAGGGATATATGATACCGTCCCTTGGAGACAATTCGGAGAAGGTAAAGTCAATAATTCCGAAGGCTTTTTCCAGGATAATGACGAAAAATGCTTCACCTCGAACGATTATCGTTTTACTTATAAAAATGGTTTCTTGTATGCATTTTGCATGAGGCCAGACTCCGACAGCTTCACTATTAAATCATTAAGAATTCGGGGCGATCACGATTTTATGATTGGCGATGTCCATGTATTAGGTGATTTTCGAATAAAAAACTTTAACCGTGACAATGATGGTCTAACCATCACCCTGAATAATAAACCCGAATCGGATCAACCGCTCTGTTTTAAAATTGAGATTATATAAATTTCTATGGTATATTTAAGGGGCTGTTGCATAATACATTTGCAGGGAATATGACTTACCATAATGCACTGTCGGAAGAACAGATTGCTGTATTTTGTGTGAATCATGCGATTATTTATATTCACATGAGACATACAAAATCAGCAATATGTACTTCCGTCTGTGTGTGAGGTAAGTCATATTCCCTGCACGTATATTATGCAACAGCCCCTTATAACCTAGGAAACATTATTTACAGTAAACTTTAACTCGATATTCTGATCGGTATCGTGTACCTAAATCAATAATTAATATAACGGATACTTATCCGTCAGGGTTTTCACCATTGCCATTGCTTTTTCCTTATTGGCATCTACATCCTTCACAAGCAGATAGATTGCTTCCGCAATCACATCCATATCCTCCGTATTCATTCCTCTGGTTGTTACCGCTGCGGTACCAAGACGAATACCACTGGTTACAAAAGGTGATGCAGGATCATTGGGAACCGCATTCTTGTTGCAGGTGATGTTCGCTGCATCCAAAAGCTTCTCCGTATCCTTACCTGTTACTCCCATGTTCTGCAGGTCTACCAGCATCAGGTGATTATCGGTACCTCCGGACACTAAATTGAAGCCTCTCTTCGTTAATCCCTGAGCTAATGCTTGTGCATTCTCAACAACTCTTCTGGCATAATCTTTAAAGCTGGGATCCAATGCTTCTTTGAAGCAAACCGCCTTAGCTGCGATAACATGCATCAAAGGTCCTCCCTGAATTCCAGGGAAAACAGCTTTATTCAACTTGTGTTCTTCTGCAAACTCCGCACTGGAGAGAATCATACCACCTCTGGGTCCTCTCAGGGTCTTATGAGTCGTTGTAGTAGTTACATGAGCATATGGGATGGGGCTTTCATGATATCCGCCTGCTACTAAACCAGCGATATGTGCCATATCCACCATGAGATAAGCGCCAACCTCATCTGCAATATCACGAAACGCCTTGAAATCTATTTTTCTGGCATATGCACTTGCTCCCGCAATTATCATCTTCGGCTTGCATTCATGCGCAATCTTACGAACATTATCATAATCAATATATCCTGTATCATCCACCCCGTAAGGTACGATTTTATAGTAGCTACCACTCATATTTACCGGGCTTCCGTGTGTTAAATGACCTCCGTGAGCCAAGTTCATACCCATTACAGTATCTCCAGGCTGTAATAGCGCAAAGAAAACTGCCATATTTGCTTGTGCTCCAGAATGAGGCTGAACATTCGCATAAGTACAGCCAAATAGCTTTTTCGCCCGTTCAATCGCTAAGTTCTCGGCCATATCAACGAATTCACAACCACCGTAATATCTCTTTCCCGGATAACCCTCTGCATACTTGTTGGTTAAATGGCTACCCATAGCCGCCATAACAGCCTTACTTACAAAATTTTCAGAAGCAATTAATTCTATATGACTGTTCTGTCTGCCTATTTCCAGGGTAATTGCCTCTGCCAATTCGGGGTCAAATGATTTCACATCTTCAAATGAATACATTCTCTTCTTTTCCTTTCGTATTAGATTATCACTGGCATGTTACATATTCTATGCCGACTTGTATTGTAGAAATTAATCCACAGGGGAACCTGCCAATTATTACCCTAGTCGATTAATTTCTACAGGTAATGCGTGTTTCGAATAGTATATCATATATGATTTGTTTATGGAAGTATAATTCCAGCCATTCATTATTGTTTATTCATAACATTCTCTAATAATTTAGATTGTGAATATTAATAAAAATCAGAGTCTAAATTCATTTGCTGACGTACCTGATGTATTGTGTCAGCTTCTGGTAATCCTATGGAAAATGCTCCGGCACTACCGGCTGCAATTCCCCAGCTCAGTGCTTCACTATAGTCCTTCTCCTGAATTTCCTTACAATCCGGATGTCCTTCAATGGAGTGCAGTAATCCTGCCAGAAAGCCGGCAAGCATTGAATCACCTGCCCCAACAGAATTTAATACCTTTCCCTTCGGAGCCTTCCGGCGGTAAATATGTCCAAATTCATCTAACAAAAACGCGCCCTCACCAGCCAGTGAAACCAGAACATTTTGAGCTCCCTGTTCCTGAATCATTCTTGCGCAGCGCAATATACTTTCATCATCTCGTAGTGTTTGTCCGAAAAGCTTTTCTAACTCCTCCTGATTCGGCTTAACTAAAAACGGACGATAGGATAAGGTATTACGTAACAGATCTCCTTCCGCATCCACAATTATTCTTATCTTTTTTGATGTTAGAAGCTTGCAGATGTCTGCATAAATGTAATCCGCATCAGGCAAGTTTTTGGGAACACTACCACTTAGTATCAGGAAATCCCCTTCCGCCAGTTGTTCCAGCTTATGATAAAGCTTTTCTAATTTTGATCGATTGATGGAGGGTCCCTGGGCATTAATCTCTGTCTCCACATGACCCTCTGATTTCAGCTTAACATTAATACGGGACATCCCCTGATCTAATAAAATAAAATCAGAGGATATTCCCGAAGCATTTAACTGATGAATAATCTCATTTCCAGTAAATCCGGCGACAAATCCAAGTGCTACACTCTTCACCTCTAATTGGTTTAATACGGTAGATACATTAATCCCCTTCCCGCCAACGAATAGCTCCTCTTCTTCTGTTCTATGTAGATTCCCGAGTGTAAATTCCCCCACCCGTACCACATAGTCCAGGGAAGGGTTAAATGTTACCGTATATATCATTGCCGGTCCTCCGTTATCCTAAAGTAAATATATCATTATAGATGACTTGGTCCAAAGCCTAGTGGCAGAAGCTCTTCCAGTAGAAATACCACATAATCATCTTCCGATCTGGCCAAGATTACAAGAAAGCTTTTTGGATCAACAAATTCCCACATCACCTGACGACATATTCCGCAGGGTGGACAAAAATCTGAGATTACCCCACCTTTTCCACCAACGATAGCAACGGCAGCAAACTCCCTTTCTCCTTCGCTAATGGCTTTAAAGAATGCGGTACGTTCTGCACAATTAGTCGGACCAAACGCAGCATTTTCTATATTACACCCGGTATATACCTTCTGCTTCTTCGTCATCAGAGCTGCACCTACTTTGAAATTAGAGTATGGTGTATAAGCCTGTTTCATCGCATCCATGGCTTCCCGAATTAGATTCTTCGCTACGGAGCGACTCACAATTTCCTGTTTTGCAAGAAGTTCTCCTTTTTCCTGCGGTACAAGACTATTGTTCTGTAAATCATTACTTTGTCTATTATCCTGTTCCTGCATAAATAAAGCCTCCTTCTTATCATATGACTAATTTGATGTCTCAAAAGGAACGATCTAATACCCTGTTCCTTCCTGGTTCTTCGCCAACTTAATAATTCGACTGGTTCCAAGTCTGGATGCGCCGAGACTGATGAATTTCTCCGCATCATCAAAAGAAGCGATTCCTCCTGCAGCCTTAATTTTTACATTCTTGCCTACATGCTTAGCAAATAAAGCGACATCCTCAAAGGTAGCTCCGGCCTTTGAGAAGCCGGTTGAGGTCTTAATGAAATCGGCTCCGGCCTGGGTTACGATTTCACACATTTTTATCTTCTCTTCATCGGTTAACAGACAGGTTTCAATGATTACCTTTAATATATGATCGCCGCAGGCTGCTTTGATCTGTTTAATTTCATCCAAAACAAGGTCATACTGCTTGTCCTTTAACAATCCGAGATTGATAACCATATCAATTTCATCAGCCCCCTGCGCTATGGCATCCTTCGTTTCAAAGACCTTAACAGCTGTTGAATTATATCCATTCGGGAAACCGATTACGGTACATACCGCCATTTGATCCTTAACATAATCCTTTACCTGCTTTACATAGGAGGGCGGAATACATACGGACGCAACCTGATATGCAATTGCATCATCGCATATCTGCTTTATTTCCTCCCATGTTGCAGTCTGAGTTAACAATGTATGATCTACTTTTTCAAATATATGTTTTCTATCCATTCTACATAACCTTTCTTATTATAGTGTATTCCATTATGCAATCTCAAGTGCGATCTCCATCATATCACGGAAGGTAAGCTGTCTATCCTCGGCGGACAAGGATTCCCCAGTGAATACATGGTCAGAGATGGTTAAAATACAAAGCGCTTTCTTACCAGCTCTGGCTGCATTCATATATAAAGCAGCTGCTTCCATCTCCACAGCAAGAATATTCATCTTACGCCACAGGGAATTTGCATTGGAATTATCATCATAAAATGTATCTGAGGAGAGTATATTGCCAACTACTGTCTTAATATTCTTCTTCTCCGCAGTTTCCACAGCCTTACGAAGTAATCCGAAGTCAGCAATCGGCGCAAAGGTTCCAGGCAGTTGATACTGAGCGGCAAAATTCGAATTCGTGGAAGCACCCATACCGATTACGATATCCCTTAGCTTAATATCATCTGCAATTCCACCAGCGGATCCAATTCTGATGATGTTATCCACATCATAGAAATGATATAACTCATAAGAGTAGATTCCGATGGAGGGCATACCCATTCCTCCACCCATTACGGAAACCCTTTTTCCTTTATAGGTTCCGGTAAATCCTAACATATTTCTAACAGTATTAAAGCAAACTACATCCTCCAAGTACGTCTCTGCAATAAACTTTGCACGTAACGGATCACCCGGCATCAGGACAGTTTTTGCTATATCACCTGATTTAGCTCCGTTGTGAGGGGTTGGTATCATATCTTACATCCTCCTTTAAAAATAGAGCACTCCCGGAATATACGATAATCGATTTCCGAAAGCCCCCTTTTGTATTGTATCATTATTGATTTGTTAGATAATTTTAGCATATTTTTAAGAAAAAGGCAATCTACGTTTCAGTGTTGAACCCTGAGATCCGTGGTGCCGTATTACAGTACATAGGGCTCTATGAAACAGAGCCCTATGCATGTAACACTTATATCATGTATCTATTGCCGCCAATATATTCAGGCCATACAGAATTATTTTATATGCATGTCCATTTTATCCATAAAAAAAACAATTAAGTAGCTAGATTCACTCCCCGCAGACATTCCGGTTCCAATTCTGTCAGAGGACTGCTGTTATATGTTAACGACATGAATGGTATTTCCATGTTCCTTAATCACTTTGTATAAATCTGCATATGACAGCATAACCGTGGCTGTATTATCATTGGGATGAACACCAATCTGCTCCCTGTTAATCAGCATACTGTCGAATACTATCTCAACCGCTCTATCTTCGTCATTGATGATCCCCAGTGGGGTTACTGATCCCTTCGTCAGCTTCAGGCAGTTCCAAAGCCTGTCCTCCGACGCAAAGCTTAAGGTGCTTGTACCCAATTGTGAACGGATGCATTTTAAATCTGCCTTTTTATCCTTATCCAATACCACAAGAAATTGACGCTTTCCTTTTGCATCTCTGAGAAACAGGTTCTTTGCTACCCATGGGTTGTCACGAAACATCTCCAGGTTATCCATCTCCTCAATCGTGAATACTGCAGGATGATCTATTACTTTATAGCTGATTCCCAAGCGATCCAGTTCCTCATAGACTCTTATCTTCTGTTCCATATTATTCTTCCTTCCAATACTAGCATATCATAATAGTGATTTAATGCACATAATCTCATTCCATTGTACTTCTGATTTCACCTGTAACTTTATCCACCAGATACCATCCATAGGTAACGGTATGGCCTATACCAGTATCCTCTTCGTCCACTACAAATTCATACAGATGAATTACATAGTTGGTATCCGTATCATTACACCCCTCATATACAAGATAATAATTCGCAAGCGGAAGCTGATAATAATAATCTCCGGATTCGCTCCAAATCCGTTCGAAATTATCTGCATACCGCTCTTTCACCATGTCTAAAGCATCCATTGGTGTTAAAGTTTGTTCCTTCGTATCGTTAATCTCAATGATGATATCCGCAATATAGTACCCATCGACAATCGCATTATCCTTTGTAAAAAATAAACCCAATAAAAAAAACAAGCACAATGCAATCTGTCCCATCTCGTCTCTCCTTTGATTAGAATGGTATATTTTGCTATAATGTAATCATAGCATTTCAGCCTTTCCGCTGCCATCTAAATCCATCTTGGATTCTCGACGAGATGGAACATTATATTACTGCATGTCTGTTTCTTATTTTATTTCGTTACTATTGTTCTCCATATCCGGCTTCGGAATATTACGCAAATCCGTCTGAGAAAATTGTTTCTTTAGCCTTGACCATTTGGTTATACGTAACGTAATTAGTGTAATTACTGTAATAATTGCCGCCCATAACAGCATATACGGAAGATTTACAACAAACCATACGAAGAAATTCTTAAAGCCTTCACTGATATTATACAGGGTATTACTTATTCCGTTCTTAATTCTGCTTCCAACTGTCTGCTTAGCCTGGACCGTAGGAGTCATTCTCTCTACTTCCCTAACATTCAATGTTACGGTACTATAATCAACCTGATTATCCATGGTTCTTAGCTTGGTACCATAATTCTGAAGCTCATACCGAATATCACTTAGACGGCTCTCTAACGCGATAATACTATCTAAGTTGTCCGTCTTTTCCAGTAATTCAAATAATCTTTCCTGTTCAATCTCCAGAGTCTTTTTCCTGCTCTCGATATCAACATATTCTAGTGTTACATTCTCCGAGGTTTCTTGTAGACTAATCACATTTCCGTTCTCACCGACTATATTTACAAATTCATCAACCCGATCCCTTGGAATTCTGATGGTAAGATTACCATATCTTAAATCATTTTCAAAATTATATCTTTTTCCACTGATCTCCGAATTTTCAACATATCCGTTTAAACGGGAGATTTCTGAATTTAGTTTACGAATAAAATCATCAAACTCTTGTGTCTCTACATCCAGATAAAAGCGGCGAATAATCTTATCATTACTTTGTACCTCCGAAGTATCATTGACCGCCGTAGAACTTAATCCGATGCTTCCAGAGTCCTTCTCCAACTCCATCGTATTCTCCGTGGCCTCTGCCGGCATTTCAGTCGTCATATCTGTGCTCCCCGAATTATAATCAGGTCTTGCCTGATTAAAGTGAGCTTCCTTCTTAGCACATGCAGTTACAATCGATAAAATTCCTATCAAAAGTAGCACTAATAATCCAATTCTCCTCTTTTTCATATTCTCCTCCATTCCCTGCCCAATGGCATTTTTTTATTCTTGATAAACATTAGACGCAAATAATTGTTATAAAGTTCCAATAAAATTAGGATTGTCGGCAAAAATTAAAAAACATCGCAATAGTTCTTATCGTGCGAAATGTGCATCCTACCCAGATAATTACTTGTAATCGAGTCTGATTCAAAAAATAAGGCTGTATCGACTTGAAATTCACAATATCTATTCTGTGTCTTTCTGTCGTACAGCCTTATTGTAGCATAATTCATAATGAATTGCTATTATTGTTACATTATTTTACTGTTACCTTAATCAATGGTCCTCTTCCACCTTTATTCGAACCCCAAACATAAACTACAGTGCCCTTCTTTTGTGCAGGTATCTTAATGTTGAAATTACCCTTATTATCAATGGTTCCTTCATATACCTTCTTACCAATCTGAGCATATACCTTGGTTTGGGTCTTAGCAACATTCGTTGCAGCATCCTTGAATTCATTAGGAATCTTCTCATCCTTCTTATCCGAGTTCGGAGCCACATAATCAAATAACTCAATCTTTCCAGTTATCTTCTTGTCGCCGGCCTTTATATCATTTACCTTAGGACGGTCAGGCGCTGCCTTACCTACCTTTGTCGTAAGCACATCACTCTTACCAAATGAATTAGATGCACTTACTTTCACCGTAGTTCCAGAGACAGCACGGTCTATGGTAAAGGTGTAGATATAGCGGTTATTCTCCTCATCATATACATACTCTGATGATTTATAGGTTTCCTTTCCGATTGTCAGTGTAATCTCACAATCCTTCATGGCCAGAACATGTACTGTTTTATCTGAGTTCATAATCTCATTCTGAAGACTTGGAATATTCGGTTTGTCAGCCTGTACTTCTACTTTATTCGCTTCCAGGATATTACCATCTATAAATCTGGACATTGCATAGATTAATGTTCCAACCTCCAGATTTTCTGGCAGTTTGTATTCAAAATAACCGAATTCATCCGTTTCCAGTACGATTAATTGGCTTTTAAAGGTCTTTCCTTTTCCGTATGCAATGGCAAGATATACGGAGCCGGTATCTTCATAATTACCAATAATATATTTGGATCGGTTAGATACTTTGTTAATCGTCAGGGTAGTAGATTTCACATCCACATAATCCTCAATGTTACGAACAGTAACCTGGGTGCTGTAGCTGGAACGGGATAAACCATCACTCTTATCAATGGCAGTTACTGAAATCTTATCCCCTGCATGAAGCTGATCGGTAAATTTAAGTGTAAAGTTACCCGATTTATCTGTCTTGGTATTATATTTGCTGCTTCCTATGACAACTTCCATATCGTAGGCTTTTTTTGCGGCAGGAACCACACCTGTCAGGGTTTGCTCGATATTAGACACTTCATTCACGATCGGTGCATTCGGTGACTTTCCTTCCACAGGAAGCGTAACTGCCCGGCTGTTTCTGGATATGTGATCAATGCAATAAATCGTTGCTGTAGCTCCTGATTCTAATGGATGAAGGTGAACCTTAAAGTTACCTGTACTATCAATCTCCATCTTTGTCTCAATTATCTCAAGGTTCGGATCATAAATCTCGGTATTTGCTTCATAAAGGGCCTTCCCGTCATTCTTCGAAACATATATTTTATCACCAACAATAACAAGAATGGATGCATCCGTATCATTCGTATTTCCCGTAATCACATCATCCTTATTGGATATGGAATTCACCTTTGGCTGATTTGGACCGGTTCTCTTAACTGTCACACTGATTGCATCACTTTCAAGACCGTTCTCATCCTTTACATATACCTTTACCTTTGTTCCGGATGGCTGAGACGGAAGGGGATAAGAAAAGGTTCCATCACTTTTCACTTTACCCGTATATGTTCCGGTATGTGCTTTAAATATGATATCCGCATTAGGCTCCGCCCGTCCGGATATTTTTGTTTTCCGGTTTGTATAGGTATCCACCGTAGGCGTTCCTAACATATTGTCTGAAAAGTTTGTGATATGTAATTGATATACTGTTTTGTTTCCATTCTCATCTTCTGCATAGATGGAGTAGATTCCATTGGTATCAACTGTAAAGGTATTATTCACCGACTTTGCACCAAGCCATCCATTATAATCAACACCGAACTCCCCTTTCTCATAGCACAGTCTTTTTATTTTTGATTCATCGCTGGCGTTCACTGCTACTGCAAAGGGATTTGTCGTAGCGCCTGTTATTACCGGAGTAACTACAAGATGAGGTGCTCTCTTATCCTCGGTCTCCTTTTGATAGGATGCCTTATAATAGCGATAAGAATTTACTTCTGTCAGATATTCCACATACCACGGCGTATTTGTAAATAAGTCATGGGCATAGCTCGGCATTTTAACAATAAATTGTGTATTGGTCGGTATATTAACCTTCCAGTTATAATCCACCTGTGGAAGTATACTCTCTCCGGTTGAAATCTGCTTTAAGTATTTACTCAATACATTCTGCGTACGGATAAACCCATTTAATACTACCTGCTTATCAACTCCTGAATTAGCAGCCATCGGTTTCGTTATTTTATTCGTTACCAGCAGAAATTCCATATCATCCGTTACTTTTTTCCCATTATAGGTTATGCTGGTTATTCTCTCATTCACACTAATTTTGTTACCACTTATATCATATCGAGGTTCTGTAAAAGGATCTATGACATAGTTGATTCCATCAAACACATAGAACGTACTCCAGTCATCCAGCCATTCCTCGCGAATGAGCGACTTCAGACCTGTCTTTTGCATCTGGGCGGACATAACCTCATGTTTCCACTTCCTATTGCCGTATAACGTCTCATATGCACTAGCTGACCACTCCAGCCACTCCTTTAATTGCTTTCCGTTAATCGTGTATATATAAAGATAATTATTATATGGTTGTATTGCAGACAAATCCGATTCTGTAATACTATCATGTATATTAATAAAATCCTTATAGGAATCTACCCCGTAGGACATATAGGTAGATGCCGCAATCACCGGATAATCTGCATATTTCTTACCGGTGGTATTTACATAGCGTTGGGCATAATCTATTTTCGCATCATTCAGCAACTGAATTGCATAATTATCACCCAGCATACCATAGTAGTTCTGAATAACCGTTCCCGCATCCAGCTTTGCAATAACATCCGTACTGTATTGTAATAATTTATCTTCCCATTCACCATAGGAGCTTGCAATGGCACTGTCTTCCTTGGTAGTATCCGCTTTGACAAAACGAATCTCTGAGCTTCGGTCCGATATGATATAAGTATCTTCAAAGGGCTCCAGTGTCAGATCTACAACACCGATAGCTCCTCCACGGTTCCCTGCCATAATTACATTCTTTCCATTCATCAGATATGTCTTCTTATCCACATTCGGTAACTTATAATAGGGAGATGTCATATCCGTTGTCGGGAATAAATTATGCTCGTGACCGCATACTACAACATCAATATCCGGGATTTTCGTAAGCGCATAAGCCACATTTTTGAAGTTAAGCTCCGGATTTTCAGGACCGATACCGGTATGGGATAAAGCAATGATAATATCTGCTCCCATTTTCCTCAGTTTAACAGCCTGAATCTTGGCATTTTCCACCATATCTTCCGTTTTCAGGATTCCGGCATAGCTATGTGTCTTGGATGTCAAAGTCGGTATCGTTTGTCCTATGATACCTACCTTTACCTCTGCTGTTTTACCAGAGGCTGTTTTCATCTTTCGGGTTATTAGCATATTTTCTAAGAAGGGATATTCCCCTGTCTTGGAATCTGTAACATTGGATACTACGGTGATATCTTTTAGACCAGTGGCAGTTAATTGCTTAAGAATATAGTCATATCCATAATCAAAATCATGATTACCCAAGGTTATAGCATCATAGCCTACCTTAGTCATCGCTTGAAAAATTGGTTGAATAAAATTCTGATCCTCAGCAAATATGTATTCCGTCGTATAGTCAAACATGGTATCACCCGCATCCAGAGTTACCACATTTTCTTTTGACATTTCATTTCTGGTTGATTTTATTAAATTAATCATACGGGCCAAGCCACCGTTGTTATAATCAACTCCCAGCTCGTAATCCTTACTGTTAAGCTGTCCATGAATATCTGTAGTACCAATGATACGTAGTTTCACGGAATCCTTCGATGCTGCCTCTACATACGGCTTATTCTCCCTGGGACCCCACATTGCTCCAATCAACGTAAATGCGATTGTTGAAGCAACAACAGTTATTACCTTCCATCGTTTCTTCATAAGTTAATCATGCCTCCTTAATTTCTGCCACATAGAAATACACTATATAAGCAAAAAAGCTTTTACTTTACATTGTTTGATAGATATGAACAATGCAGCAAAAGCTTATTACTATTTTTAGTCACCATTGCCAGTGTTTCACATCCTGACAATATTTTAGGGAAATAATAAGGCATTTTAATGGCAAAAACATTAAGAAATACTTACCAGCTTATCAATTTGTGGCTTAATAAGCTCCAATAAGCGCGACATCTGATCTGTTAAATACAGATATCCAACTAATGCTTCCAGTCCAGTTGCCGTTCGGTATTCTATAATTCCAGCATTTTTAGCCGAGGTAAAGCTTTTCGCGTTCCTTCCCCGTTTATATATTGCGGCTTCCTCCTCCGTGAGCTGATCGGCTATTAAATGATATAACTCCGCCTGGGCAGTAGCCTGGACCAGCTTAGAAGACTTCTTATGAAGCTTATTAACCGGAGCATTGCCGCATTCCACAACGCAGGTACGAATAACCAAATCAAAGACTGCATCACCAATAAAAGCCAGAGTAAGTGGAGAATAGGTTCTTACGTCTGTTTCAGAAAGCGCAAAGGTCTTTCTGATATAACCGGCCAATCCGGTATTCTCTTGTTGCATTAATCGCTCCTTTTCCATCTTACTCCCTCTCTTGTGTCTTCCAGAATAATCCCTCTCTCAAGAAGAAGATTACGTATTTCATCTGCTTTTGCAAAGTCCTTGTTCTTTCTTGCAGTTTGTCTTTCTTCAATCAATCGTTCTATTTCAGAATCAATCAATTTCTCCTCCTTCTTTGTTTTCAATCCAAGGATATCGCACAAGGAAACAATCATCTTATGAAGCTCTTCAATAAAGCTCCTGCTGCTCTCCCCACTGCCATTGGTATTTGCAAGCTTAACAAGTTCAAAGATTGCAGCAATGGCATCTGCCGTATTAAAGTCATCTTCCATAGCAGCAAGGTATTTTTCTTTAAGAGCCTCTGCATCAAGAAGTACATTACGTTCCTTCTCCGTTATCTCAGTCAATGAAAGCCGATTACCTTCCAATAAGTATTCCAGTTGCCCGATACAGGTTAATATACGATTTAAAGAGTTTTTCGCAGCCTCCATTAGTTCCTTACTGAAGTTCAATGGGCTGCGATAATGTGAGTTCAACATGAAGAACCGGATAACCTGTGGGTCAAATTGCTCGCATATTTCACGAACTGTAAAGAAGTTACCCTCGGATTTTGACATTTTTTTGTTGTCTACATTAATAAAGGCATTATGCATCCAGTACCTTGCAAATTCTTTCTCGTTGGCCGCCTCACTTTGAGCGATCTCATTCTCATGATGAGGAAATACCAGATCTTCACCACCTGCATGAATATCTATTTGCTCACCCAGATATTTTCTGCTCATTACAGAACATTCAATATGCCAGCCGGGACGTCCTTTACTCCAGGGAGAATCCCAATAGGGTTCTCCTTCCTTCATGGGTTTCCACAAAACAAAGTCCATCGGATCTTCTTTTTCATCATTTACTGCAATTCGTATTCCAGCTTCCAGATCATCAATCTTCTTCTTAGATAGCTTTCCATAATCCTGAAAACTTCTGGTCTTAAAATATACTGTTCCGTTTTTCTCATAGGCATGACCCTTACGAATCAAATCCTCAATCATGGCTATCATTCCGCTAATCTCTTCGGTAGCTTTTGGATGTACCGTTGCTTCCCTAACGTTTAACGCATCCATATCAATCCGAAACTCCTTTATGAAGCGCTCCGATATTTCTGTTGTACTGACGCCCTCTTCGTTAGCTTTTTTAATAATCTTATCATCCACATCCGTGAAATTAGATACAAAATTCACTTGATATCCTTTGTATTCCAGATATCTTCGAAAGGTATCAAAAATAATAGCCGGTCTCGCATTACCTATATGGACATAATTATACACCGTTGGTCCACATACATACATCCGGACCTTTCCTTCCTCCAAAGGTACAAACTCCTCTTTCTTCTGGGTTAAGGTGTTGTATATCTTCATCCTGTTTCCTCCTTCCGTTTTTTATATACTTATCTATTTATAAGTATTATTTTCAATTTATTTTTTTTCAATCTCATCCAACCGTTCATATAGCTTTCTTACTTCATTTCTCAGGCAGATATTTTCATTTTCAAGTCTTTGAATTTCTTTTTGAACCGGATCCGGAAAATGAATCTGATCCAATTCCTCTCTGGGTATCCGAACATTATCACGCTTTACTACTCTTCCCGGAACACCTACCACTGTGGAATTCGGTGGTACTTCAGAGAGCACAACGGATCCTGCACCAATTTTCGAATTTTCACCAATGGTAAAGGAGCCTAATATCTTCGCACCTGCACTGATCATTACATTATTGCCAATGGTTGGATGGCGTTTTCCTTTTTCTTTTCCGGTACCTCCTAGTGTTACTCCCTGATATAAGGTTACATTATCTCCGATAATTGCGGTTTCACCAATTACAACACCGTGTCCATGATCAATGAATAAACCCTTTCCAATGGTTGCTCCTGGATGTATTTCAATGCCGGTTTTACGAACTGTCCTTTGGGAATACCATCTGGCCAGGAAAAACCGTTTTTTCTTATACAGGTAATGCGCTATTCGATAACGGATGATCGCACGAAAACTGGGGTATAAAAATACTTCCAATGATGATTTAATTGCAGGATCGCGTTCTTTGATGATCTGCATTTCCTCTTTGATATATTTTATCATTCCCATTCGAACATCTTCCTTCCCTAAAATGTATATAAAGTTACATCAATTAATTAAACATAAAGTTACACATAAAAAAACCGCCCCTACGATAGAGGCGGTAATATTACGCGGTTCCACTCTAATTTGTATGTATATTAACCTACATACATCTTTTACAGATAACGGTTGTTACCGTGTCCGGCTAAGTAATTACTTCACCAGACCAGCTCCCGGATGCACTTCCCTCATACCATTGTAAAGAATGCTTTCAGCCGGCGACATTCTATCTCTGATACTTTGCATATAAGGTACTTTTCCGTTCATTGCCTTTATATATTTATATTGATTATTGTATGCAAGGATAAATATTTTGTCAATACCAACTTTCCTTAGGAATATTATTGAGCCACTCTAATAATTTTGCTACAATCTCATGATACCTCTGTCCTACCAGAAGCCCTGTATGTGTTGTATTCCAATAACCCGCATAATCTCCCTTAAGGTGTTCTGCTTCCGCTATGCCACGCCTGTCATCCTCCTGATTATTTACTGACTTAATAATCAGAGTCGGACATGTGATAAGACTGTTATCAATGGATACTCCCTTGATTCCTCTGATCCAACAGCCACATTCAAGTAGAGCCTTAGACGATTCCATTGATAAATACTTTCTTTGAAACTCAATGTCCTCTTCCGATTCATCAACACTTGATACTTCGTTGCGTGCTGGTGCAGGCACTATCATCCCGAGTGTATCATCGGATAGAATATCATAGGGCACCCTTTCATTTACTTCTTTACTGATACAGGAATCAATCAGCACGAGTCCCTTCAGATCAGCTGTCTCTGCTACTTTCTGACAAAGTATACCACCCAGGCTGAACCCGATAATAATTGGCTTTTCACCGCAATTCGCTATCACTTCCCTAATATCCTCCAAGTAATCCTGAAAGGTTACCCTGCTAATATCCACTGATCTACTCTTGTAATGACCTCTATAATTCATCACATAGCATCTCCATCCATCCTTAACAAAATGAGGAATGTATTTACTCCACATCCAACTTCCGGTGTAAGCTCCGTGAACAAATAACAGTGGAGGCCTTTTTTGAGTACGCTCTGACTTTACTTCTCCTTCGTAAATCTCTAAAAACAGATCCTGCTCTCCAATATACATTTCTGTATGTTCGGGTAACATCTTTGTATAATCCTTCATCATAAATATCCTCCTTTAACTCCAATAAAAATAGTAGTAAATCCGGTCAAATAGTTTGATATCAAACTATTTGAGTAAATAAAAGCTACAAATTACAATCAATCTTACATAATATTCTTAGTAACTCCTCCTTCTCCTCTTCCGTGACATTGGTATAGAATACCTCTAGCACCTTTTGTGAAATCTCCTCAAATAATGGTTTTAGTTCCTTCCCTGTTGGTGTTAAAACTACATATGTCACTCGACTATCCCTAGTATCTCTTTCCTTTGAAACATAACCGTAATTCACCAACTTGTTGACCAATGCTGTAACGGTAGATTTATCCTTACCTATCTTACTTGCGATCTCTGCCATGGTCATTCTTTCTTTCTGAAAAAGAGCATAGAGAATATCACCATGCGAAACAACAATCCCTTCCATTCCTCCCTGGGAAAGCTCAGATATGATGAACGCATTGACTTTCTGCCTTATTCTTGAAATCAATGATATGATATCTCTCGTCTTCATGATGATATTATAGTTTGATATCAAACTAATGTCAAGTATAATTTTTTTTACATCCAGAACAACCGCTACAGCCACCAGTAGTACTTCCTGGAGTTACATCATATTGGTAATTCAGCATATTTTCTAATAAACATACTGCATTCGCCGCAATGCCAAGGCCTTCCCCAGTAAATCCGAGCCCTTCCTCCGTTGTTGCTTTAATATTGACACGATCCACCTCTATACCAAGAGCTTGTGCTATATTGCTTACCATCTCCGGGAGATAGGGTGCCAGCTTCGGTTTCTGCGCAATCACAGTGGCATCGATATTCTCAACCATATAGAGCTTCTCTTCCAATAAATTTTTCACATGCTTTAACAGCTCGATGCTGGAAATACCTTTATATTTCTCTTCCGTATCCGGGAAATGCTTTCCGATATCACCCAGGGCTGCCGCACCAAGCAGAGCATCCATAATGGCATGGGTCAATACATCTGCATCGGAATGTCCCAATAATCCTTTCTCATAAGGTATTTTCACACCACCAAGAATAAAATCCCGGTCCTCCACTAATCTATGAACGTCATATCCTGTTCCAATTCTCATGCTTCTCCTCATTTCTGCGTTGTCTGATAATCACTATATTATGCTTCATATAGCGGGTAATTACCCTGCGCCTATGATACGTCTATCATAATTCCTATAACTATATCGTACTATTTTATAGCATTTCCAACAACCATCATTTCACTCATTATCAAATGACATATACTGCAGATATAACTCATTAAAATCCGGTTCGTTGGATAAATGAATCTCTCCGGATACTGACACTATATGCTGCATTGCTTCTTTCATATTCGGTTCTGTCAGATAGGAAATGGCTCCTGACAAGGAGCTGTTACCGATTACCTTGATATTTTCCTTAAGCTCTGGTGGTAATAATCCGATATGAACTGCTTTATCGATATCCAAGTGGAAACCGAAGCCACCAGCCAGATACACTGTACTTATATGGTCTAAGGTAATCCCATAATTACTTGCCAGTATTTCTACTCCTGCCCGGACTGCTGCCTTTGCTAACTGTAATTCCCGAATATCCTTTTGTGTCACTTTAATATCTTCCGTTATGGTATACCCCTGCTCAAAATATGCATCGGTCAGTAGCCCTGTCTCATCGATAATACCTACCCTAAGAAGCTCCGATATAATTTCAATCACACCGGTTCCGCATATTCCGATGGGTGGTTTATTGCCTATGGTTTCGTAGGAAATCTCATTCCCTTTTATGTTCATATGGCTGATAGCACCCGGAATGCTGCCGGTACCGCAGGACAGATTACCACCTTCAAAGGCCGGTCCTACAGCAGTTGAGGTCACCAGAATTTTATCCTTATTACCCAATGCCATTTCCCCATTTGTTCCTAAGTCAATAAGGAGACATGGCTCTTCTTTTCTATGAAAGCCACATACTGCCAGCCCCGATACAATATCTCCCCCGACAAAGGTAGTGATTCCGGGTAATAGGGTGACTGGTATAGCATCAATCCCTTCAAGGGAATCCTCAATAAAGCCAATGTTAACAGGTTGGAACGGATAAGTTCCCAAGCCTGTACATGAATAGCCCATATAAAGATGAACCATGGTCGTATTCCCTGCAATGGCTACTCTCTTTACCTTACCAGCTTCAACAACTGCTTTCTGAATAACTGCGAGAATGCCATCCCTTATCGTCTTTCGAATCATCTCCATAAGCTCGTGTTTCTTCCCTTTATTGGAGATGTTGATTCTGGAAATCACGTCGGCACCATAGGATCTCTGCGGATTAATCGACGTGAACGTTGCCAGATTATTCCCAACCGAATCAATTAGTGTAACCACTATCGTTGTAGTACCCAAATCAATCGCAATATAATACTGTAATGGATTGAGGACACTTCTTACTTTCCTCATACTGTTCGAAAGAACCTCCATGCCGGTTTCCTCTGGTGCCAAAAGCTTAATTGTAAGTTCTCCCTTTACCTTAGCTTTACAGGAAAGGCGGTAAGCCTGTTGTAATTCCTGTTCCGTAAAGCTCCTGTAATCCTCCGGTGTTGCTATTATATTCCCTTCAAGAACCATCACCTTACATTTACCGCAGGTTCCTCTGCCTCCACAAGCAGAAGGATAGAATATACCATGACGAGCCATTGCATTCAGGATCGTCTCGTTATCCTCAGCCTCAATCATTCTTATCTCATCATTCTGTAGTATTACATTTATTCGATGTATCATCCTGCTCAAACAGCTCACCCCTCCCAGGTTACAGGTTGTTTTGATCCTAATCTGCCTCAATAATGTGCTTTCGATAACAGAAATTATACCCTAATGGCAATATTCAGGCAACAAGAATTGTTCTATATTATTACCATGTATATTATAATAGTCATCATCTGATATTGAATCATATGTCGATATAAATGCGGGTATCGGGAGGAAAATATGCAAGTAGAGCACAGAATTGAACCGCTGGGACAATTAAATTTGCTGGGTTTCGGTATGATGATACTTTGGGTAGATTCTATGAAATTGAATTATGGCTACCTATAGTCAAGATACATTAAGCTCGCGTCTTCCACTCTTCCACAATTAGGTGATTTCTTTAGAGAATGATTCAATAAAAAAGATGAATTACCGATAACGTTAGTTATGTGTAATTCATCTTTTTAGTAGCGAAGGACGGATTTGAACCGCCGACACCGCGGGTATGAACCGCGTGCTCTCGCCAACTGAGCTACTTCGCCATAGTAAAGTTCTCATACTATTGCATGAAAATGGGACCTATAGGGCTCGAACCTATGACCCTCTGCTTGTAAGGCAGATGCTCTCCCAGCTGAGCTAAGATCCCTTTCGAAAAGCACTTTTTTATTATATTCATTCAACTAAGGTTTGTCAAGAGTAAAAATATCTGATAAAAATGGTAAATTATTACAGTTGGTCATGCTTGAGAATTTGTCAAAACGAAGCAGGAACCATGTCCAGAGATAGAATCTTCACAATTCCGTCAGCGGATATGATTCTCGCTCCTGTCTTGTCTGATTTTCTAGCAAAGTAGTTCTATAATAACAGCCCGGATAACTTTCCCTGATAGAGAATATGAAGCTCATGGAGTGCTCTTGTCACTGCAACGTATAATAGCTTTGCATCTTCATCCGTTGTCCGATAGCTTAGCTCATCAGGATTCCATAAAATAACGGCATCAAATTCCAATCCCTTTGTCATATAAATGGGCAGCACCATTACACCTGTTGCAAAAGTGACATTCTCCATATCATCCTCAACATGCTGTATCGTGATATAAGGCTTTAGTAATTCCTTAATCTGAAGCGTTTCTTCCACACTACGACAAATCACAGCAATCGTATCATATCCATTTGCCTGAGCAGCTGTTATGATATCCACAGCATGGGAGACCAGTTCTTCCCTTCCCCTTCCTTCTATTACTGACACTTCCTTTCCATGTCGAATAACAGGTTCAATATCATAGGTTGTAAAGCTACATTTCTTCAGTATTCTGCTTGCATAATTAGAGATCTCAACGGTATTTCGATAGCTTTTTGCCAGCACATAGAACTTATCCTTATCCGGATTCAATACCTCATTTTTCAGTGTCTCCCAATCATTCATACCACTGTCATAGTTGATATTCTGTGTGATATCACCCATGATGGTGTAACTGCAGGTATGAAACAAATGCTGGAACAAGGCAAATATCATAACACCGAAGTCCTGTGCCTCATCAATTACAATATGTCTTACATATTCAAAATCCCGGGTCCACTTTATTCTTCGCTTTATAAAGGTCAGCATTGCCAGATCATATAGATCAATTTCTCTTGCCGACAGCTTCTTTACGAGCAGTTCAATTACTTCAGAGGTGGGAATCCTTAGACCGTTCTCTCGATATTGCTCCCCTGACTGGATTAGATCCTCCAAAAACCCTAGATAGCACTCCATCAGATTGTATTTTTTATGGCGGTTACCGAAATAGTTCTTATACCGATTAACCTCTCTTGCAATTTCCTCTTTTCGTTTCTCCTTCTCTTCATTCACGGACTTGATTTTATAAGCAAGCTTTTTATTTAGCAAATCTACCTTTTCCTGCAACGGCTTATCCTGAAAGAAATTAAGGAAATACTGTATCTCTTCCTTTGAGTATACAATACTGTTCTCATAGGATACATCCTCTGAAAGAATGACACTCATTTCAAATTGCCTCATATAAGCATCTAGCGCTTTGATAAAATCCAGAGAGCCTTTGAACCTCTTTAATTCTGATTCTTCTTTCGATTGTGACTCTGTACGGCGCTTTGTGAAGCTATTGGAAAACTGATACTTTCCCTTTGTCACTTGAAAATCCTTATCCAGAAGCAGTAAGAGAAAATCTTCCATGGTCATCTGGTTGACATTATATACATCCAGATTCGGCAACACACCGGTAATATAATTTAGTAACATTTTATTACTTCCTATAATGAAGAATTCATCCGGTCTGAATTTCTCCTTGAAGTTATATAGAATATAAGAAATCCGGTGCATTGCCACTGTTGTTTTACCACTACCGGCCACTCCCTGAACTAATACATTATGCCAGGGATTATCACGAATAATTTCATTTTGCTCCTTCTGAATGGTGGCAATAATTTCATCCAGCACTACCTCTTTACTCTTACTTAGGTGTTTTGTAAGAAATTCGTCGTTTGATACAATATTCGCATCATAATAATCAATTAACTTACTTTCTGAAATTTCATACGTTCTCTTTAATTTCAAATCAATATCAATTGCTTCGCCACTTGGGGTCAAATAAGAGCTTTTTCCGATTTCACTATCATAATATACACTTGCAACCGGAGCCCGCCAGTCAACAATCATGCTTTCACTGGTATTCTTTCGTATCCCGTTCTTTCCAATATAGAGACTAAAGTTATCATTTTCCTCTATTTCCTTATAATCAATTCTTCCAAAATAGGGTTTCTTTAATGCTCTCCTATTCTTATATAGAATACGCTCAATCATGGATCTTTGATCAAATCCTGACATAATATTATTATACATCTGCGGACTATCTTCCCGATACGTATCATAAAGCTCCTTCGTCTCCGCACTGAGTTCCTTATATTTTTCCAGATAGTCCTCGATATTTTGCTTAATTACGGTTATACATTTCTCAAGCTGCTCCTCTTCCTTCTTTCTTTCAATATCGTAATCCATCTCCTCTGAAGAGGTATCGGTCTGCTTCTCTGTCTTTCTTAATTCCTGCATTATAACCCTCCATTCTATTGAAACACTGTCTTATATCCATCCAGATCACGAACCTGTCGATTTATAATGTCTGAGACCTAACCTCCAGAGCAAATAACTGGGTACAAAAAATAAACAGGCAACTAATGGCAACCACATATATATAGATTTCTCGGTACGTCCGGTCAAATATAAAAACGGATAGTACTGGAACAACGAATAAGGAACCAGATAGGTGCAAAATCTAAGTACTCTCTTTCCATATATGTCAAGCGGATACTTTCCGTATTCCCTTGCCCCATCCGTTAATACATTCATAAACTCCAGCCCCTCCAGTGTAAAAAAGCAAATAGCGGCATATATGATAAAAAGACAGCCGAAGATAACGGTACCACCAAAAACCATAAGGAATAGTGTCACGACTTTATATATATTCCATTCAATACCCGAGGCTTGAATTCCATAAACAAACATACATAATGCCAATAGTATTCTTCCGATGTGGGTAAATGCTATCTTTCCCAGAACGATCTGAAAGATCGGACTTCTTGGTCTTACAAGAATACGGTCAAATTCACCATTTCCAATGGTTCCCGCAAATGTATCAAAGCCTCTCAGAAACATTTCTGCCAAAGAGAAGGAGAGAAGAACCGTTGCATAGCAAAGAAGTATTTCACTTAACTGATATCCCTTTATCTCATGAAACCGATCATACATAAAAAATATACCTAAGAAGACATTGAAGGACACCAAAAACACTCCTATGGTTGTTAAGAGAAAGGAAACCTTATATTGCATGGCTTCTTTTAAATGCATGATAAAAAACTTTCCATATAATTTCATATTTCACCTCCAAATTATCCACCCTGAACGACAACCCGTTTAAGAGCAAGTGCGATTAGACGTTTCCCAAGGAATATCAAGAAAATGATCCAAAATAGCTGTAACCCTGCTCTCAGATATATCTCTGTACTATGAATATCCCCCGAATAGATGCGTAGAGGCACATTCTGCATGGAAGCGAAGGGAAGCAACTCTACGGCCTGGCGAAGCCCATCCGGGAAAAATGGCAGGGGAATCACAGCGCCGGCAAAAAACTCTACAAGGGATGCTGCAACCAGACGTACTCCCATGGGTGAAAGCGTAAAAAAATTAATGATATATACCAGCATTCCAAAGGACACCGTTACCAGTAACCCTAGCACCATCGTGATAATAAACCATATTGCAGCATTCGGATCCTGTGGCAGCCTCATTCCATATGGTTTTGGAAGAAATGCTGCAAATATGAGAATTGGCATACAGCGAAGTACTACTTTTGAAAGCCGATCTGCCATACATCGAATAAACCACATTGAATAAAGCTCAAAGGGTCTGCATAATTCATAGGCAATACCACCATCCGTAATAGTACGAAGCAAATCATAGTCGATAATCCACATCATGTAGATGGCTAAAAATGCTTGTTGTAGCCATATATAAGTAGTTAGCGCTTCAAATGACATGGGAAAGCTTCCCGGATTTTCATTATAAAATGCCTTATACCCCAATATTCCCATTGCTCCCCATGCAAATTGGGTTACGATACCCGCAAGGGCTGCCGCCCGATATTGCAAGCCTGCTGAAAAACGTATTCGAAAGAATGATTTATATTTTCGTAGCTGTTTATTAAAACTCCTTAATTCATGCAAATACTTTCCCTCCTCAACTATTAATTTTATAAGGTAATTGCGAAACTTAATAATCATGGTCATAGCGTATACAGGGGATGCATGTTCCGAAGTAAACCATAGCGGAAGGAGCGGGTTTATGTAGGAATATGTATCTGCTGTATGCACAATTAAGATATCTTCAGCGTTTTGTAGTTGCCTAATTAATTTTAAGCATGACAAAAACACAAGCTATTCTCCGTCATGGTCTACAGACATACCTTGTTGTATTAGATTTGATATTGATGATAGAGGTTTGCCACTACTTCATCAATGGAGGAACCCTCTACAGAGATATCCTTTACATCTACCTGTTGCGTTATATAGGCAATGGCATCGGATACACTCAGTCTTTTTGTATCAATGTCAAATATCGCATGCTGGTTCATTAATGATACAGGTGTCATACCATCACAGGATTTTACCGCATCTCCATTGTATTCTACTGTAAGGCGTTTTCCTGACGAGAACTGCTTACGAATGTCCTCCAGATTTCCATCCATCAGGATTTTCCCTTGTCCAATAAGAATAATACGCTTCGTCAAGGTCTCAATGTCTTGCATATCGTGAGTGGTAAGAATAACTGTTGTATGATGCTTTCGGTTTCGTTCCAGAATAAAATCACGAACCGCAATCTTTGATACTGCATCCAGTCCAATGGTAGGTTCATCAAGAAATAGAATTTTGGGGTCATGTAGTAAAGATGCCACAATTTCACATCGCATTCGCTGTCCAAGCGATAGCTGTCTTGCTGGGGTACGAATAATCTGTTCAACATGAAGTAGGGAAACTAACTCGTCCAAATTCTTTCGGTACGTATGATCCGGAATTTGATAGATGTCACGTAACAGTTCAAAGGAATCAATTACTGGTACATCCCACCATAACTGTGATCGCTGTCCGAAGACAACTCCGATTTCTTTCACATGAGCGGTTCGTTCCTTCCAGGGAACTCTTCCATTGATCAAACATCGCCCCTGTTCCGGTGTTAGGATACCACTTAAAATCTTGATGGTACTGCTTTTTCCTGCACCGTTTGGTCCGATATAACCAACCATTTCCCCTTCTTCAATGGTAAATGAGATATCATCGAGAGCTTTGATGCATTCATATTGCTTATGAAATAATGCTTTGAATGCTTCAGAAAATCCGGCACCACGCCGGCTGACCTTAAAGGTCTTAGAAATGTGTTCCACTTCAATCATACTATTTCCTCCTGGTAGTAATATTTTTTCAAATATCTTGCCAAGCGACGGTGTACCTTCCGATACACTTTTTTCCTTGGATTTTGCCAAGAAAACCCGTGGTAAATATTTACGTATAAATAAGCGAAGTATGATTGTAACACTTTACCAGAAATTAGTCAAGCGTTTTCTGTAATACATTTGATCTATTTTACAGTAAATACAGTAAAATCTGTAGAAAAATTATAACTGATGATGATTACGTTTTAGATTTTCATATTCATCTGCGGTAAGATTATATTCGCCGAGATGCAATTTCGCACCGTCATAATCTATAATGTTGATGCATGTATTCTTCAACCGGATCTTTCCCGTTCCTGTGTAGGCATTACTTAAGACGGATAATACGGCATTAATGGATGCACCATGGGATACTATAATAATGTTCTCATTATAATAACGGACAGCATATTTTTTAATGCTATTCATCATTCTTTCACACAATTTATCAAAGGGTTCCTTATCATCCAATTCACCAGAAGCATAGAACGCTTCCCGTTCCTTTGGAGTCAAACCAGATAATTTCCGAAAGTCCCGTTCAATAAAATCCTCTTCTACTATAATATCTGAGACAGATACCTGCTCTGAGATAATCTCTGCTGTCATCTTTGCCCTGCTTAACGGACTGGTAATCACCGCTCGAATGCTCTCATCCTTTAATACCTTGCCACATAATTCAGCCTGACGTATTCCTGTTGCATTTAACGGGATATCTTCTCTTCCCTGGAATCTGCCTTCTAAATTCCAATCTGTTTCTCCATGCCTAATTAAAAGTATTTTCATATGTATACCCTCAAACCTTTTTACTCTATTTTAACTGATACAATAAAATATTTCTATAGTAAGTAGCGTTTATTATATAAATTGAAGACACTTCACCGCATTTAATAACAATTTAAGAACCATCTTGTCCTACTATTGTTACAAATACAGCATAGTGTCTTCGAATTTACATATATATGAAAACCTATTTAATTTCAATTTAACAAAACATTTTGTTATTCGTAATGTAACGAATTGATTTACAACTCTTACATAAAAATGTTGAAAATCAACAGTTCAACCAGTCCTACAGCCCAAGCAATGGTTGTTGAGACTGACCATACACGAATCTGTTCCTTTGTCTCCGTTATACCGCTTAGACGATTTACTACCCAATAGAAGCTATCATTGAAGTAGGAGAAGAATAAGGAACCGATGCAGGCTGCAAAAGCACCTAATAACATATTTCCTCCAGCCGCTTCTACAATTGGAGCAGTAATACCGGCTGCAGTAATCATAGCAACCGTTCCGGAGCCTTGAACAAATCGTACTAAGGTAGCAATGATAAATGGTAATAAAATAACCGGAATTGCTGTAGAAGCAATACCATTGGCAATATAATCACCAACACCTGCTGCCTTTAATACCTGTCCCAGCGCGCCACCACCACCGGTTACGAAAATAATAATTCCGGCAGATTTCATACTATCTTCCAGTTCCTTAATAACATTTTTTCTGTCCATATTTCTTGTTAAGGTATAGATTGATACTAATAATCCGATACCTACTGCAATAATCGGTTTTCCTAAGAAAATTAATACGGAATAGAAACCTTCTGTTAGTTTTAATGCTGATAAAACTGTATTAAGTAAGATTAATATAATCGGTAGGATAATCGGAGCAAACGCAAGGAATGCAGAGGGAAGGTTACGATCTTTTTCATCAGATACTACATCATAGATTGGTTTCTGATAAGGTGGTCTTTCCCATCCGTCTCCAGCCTCATTCGGTAACTGATAAATCTTCTTCCCAATAGATTTACTATAAAGCATTACTGCGATTGCCATAGGAAGCGCTATCACAATTCCGATTAAAATAAACTGACCAACATCTACACCAAAGGTTCCTGCAACTCCTAATGGTCCTGGAGTCGGAGGTACTAAGGAGTGCGTTATTACAAGACCACCAGCCAAAGCGATGGCAAGTCCTGCTATTGATTTTTTCGTTTTCCGGGATAATGCCTTTATTAATGGAGATAAAATTACAAAACCTGAATCACAGAAAATCGGGATTGATACAAGGAAACCTGTTAGTGTAAGTGCTGCTTCTTCCCGACCTTTTCCAAACATCTTCAGGAAGGTACGCGCCATTCTTTCTGCTGCTCCCGATATTTCAAACATTTGCCCCATCATAATACCGAGACCGATAATAATACCAATATTTCCTAATGTACCGCCAAACCCGGCTGTAATTGCATCCACTGTTGCATTGGTACCTAAACCTCCAACTAAACCGACAATTACTGCCGCAATCAGTAATGCTACAAATACATGTACTTTTGTTTTTAAGATAAGAAAAATCAAGACTGCTAACCCAATACCCAATCCTATAAGCATTTGCGCTCCTGATACATTTTCCATAAGCTTCTCCTTTTCTACTATAAGTAATTAATTAAGCTATAAATTTTTTTGAATACTTTGCTCCTAGTAAAATAGCTTCTACCATACTGACCTCACTGGCAATCCCCTTACCTGCAATATCCATCGCTGTACCATGATCAACCGAAGTACGCAATATAGGCATACCTCCCGTGATTGCAATGGTTCTTTCAAAATCAAGAGTCTTGGTTGCTATATGACCCTGATCATGATATAAGGAAAGAACACTGTTATAGCGTCCCTTGAGAGCAAGATGGAATACGGAATCCGCTCCTATCGGCCCCTCTACATCGTAGCCTTCCGCCTTCAGCTCCTCCACTGCCGGAGTTACATGCTTCACCTCCTCATCTCCAAATAATCCATGTTCTCCGCTATGGGGATTGAGACCGGCAATCGCCATGGTTCCCTCAGTCACCCCCAACTTTTCAAGCACCTCCTTACATCGTTTTACATAGTCTTTAATTCTGTCCTTCGTAACCAAATCGCATGCTTGTCTTAGGGATACATGTCTGGTAAGGAAAAATACACGCATACCATGAACTTCAAACATAGTCAAAGGATCCTTTGTTCCGGTCAATGCACCAAATATCTCAGTGTGACCAATAAAATTAATATTACCTGCCTTAAGGGATTCTTTGTTGATTGGTGTTGTGGAAACAGCTGCCACCTCTTTTTGATTTGCTAATTCAATACTTTTTTCAATGTATTCATATGCTGCTTTACCGCACATTCCACTAACCTGTCCGATTTGAAATTCCTTCATATCTACATTGTCCAAGTCGATAAAGTTCAGAATACCCTTTTCATAGTTTCCATCCTTTGGATGTGAAATTACATTTACCTTCAAGTCTGTATTTGTAAATTCTATTGCATTTTCAATTATTTTTCGGTCACCAACAACAATACAATCCGCTGCCTTGAGAACCTCCTCATTGACTAATGCTTTTACAACAATCTCAGGACCAATGCCTGCCGGATCACCCATGGGAATTGCTATCAATGGCTTCATAATCATTCATCTCCTTTATTAGTTTATTAAATGTATAGCTTTTCTTTCAGATAATGCATACAGGTTTTCAGTGCATTTCTATCTCCAGCCATTCCACCTTTCGTAATAATCTTTAATCCTTCAAAATCACCTGCAATAAATTCTCCATATGCAGCTAGCGGAATCACCTCATCCAACAGCCTAATACCTGCTGTTTTAAATGTACGGCTAACAGCAACCGTAATATCGCCGCCACTGGTGTAAATACCTTGAAATGTATCATTTGCCTTCAGTATCTGATAAGTAATTTCAGCCAGAGAATTATTTATCCTATTACTAACATCATCCAGGCTGCATTGATATCTCTCTGCAAATGGCTTAAAGTCGATACGGTTTTCAGGTAAGATGCCATTTCCTACTACCATACATATTTCATACGCCTCACAGTTCTCAAGAATATCACTTACTACACGCTTAATTTCACTATCTCTGCGTTCATCGTCCTGCAATAATTCCATAGTATCTACGAATACATTTAAGACACTTTGAGATAAAAGTAATTCATCAAGCTGAGTTTTCGCTACCGGATTCACACTTCCGATCGTTGCTAGTATTTTCAATTTCTTCTTTTGTGATTTTGGTATCACAATTTTTCTTGTAATCGTTGCCGTAAAACTTCCCGGATCCACAGTAATAAAGTTCACACCACTTTCAATTACAGAATCAGCAATTAAGTCCATATCTTCCTGTGTTATACTGTCAAATATGATGATGCGAATACCCTTTTTTTGATATTCCTTGATTTTCGAGGCAACAAATTCTTTTCCCTGCATTAAGTCATTAATGTATATGGAAGCTACCGGGTATTTTGACTGCTTCTCAAATAACTCACTGGCTATGGATGTTTTTACGGGTGTTTTCGGATCTACGGCTGCTTCCGTACGATGTAATGGAAGAGTATTCACTAATAAATAGCCACCTACCAGGATACGCTTTGCATCCGGAAAGCAAGGGACTACCATAGCGATTGCCTGATTATCCAGCACATCCAGTAATGCATCTGTCTCACTTCCGAGATTTCCTCGTAATGTGCTGTCAATTCGTTTTGCATATACCTTTACACCATCATGCTTCAATAATTGTGCGACATTGTATACTCTGTTATAGGCAATCTCCGGGTCCACTGCTCTACTATCCGTTGGATATAGAATACAATCGCTCTCCGATAGATTTCTTAACTCTAATCGCTCGGTATTCATAACCGTATAGGTACTGTAGTTTAGTTTTTTGATTAGTACACCTGTGGCATTCGCTCCAGTTAAATCATCTGCGATGACAACACATTGTGGCATGATATTCCTCCTTAATCTACAAAGACAGGTATGATTGTAATTCGCATCTCTTTAAGCATTTTAATTTCATCCCTGGTAAAAGCCTTATTAGTAATCACAGCCGTATAATCGGATAAGTGATTTATTTTTATGAAAGCCTGTTTTCCAAACTTAGAGCTATCCACTACCAGATATCTTTCCTTTGAATTCTTACAAATATTATATTTCATGACTGCTTTATCCATGGTAGGTGTCATAACATTGAATTGATCATCTATTGAAGTGGCACCCATAAATGCAATATCCACTCTCATGTTTTCCATCATCTGATTAGCAATTGCTCCTACCATGCTACCAGTAGATTTTTGCACGGTTCCACCACATAAAATCAAGTTTACATTCGATGACAATAAGATTCTGGCAATTTCAATATCATTTGTTACTACTGTCAAACCGGTGCTATTCTTCAAGAGCTTAGCAATTTCATAGGTTGTTGTTCCTGCATCCAGATATATCACATTGCCCTTATGAATTAATCGAATACAGCCTTCTGCGATTTTCTGCTTAACCTCGATTTCCTTCGTTTGTTTTTCCGTATAGGGAACCTCTTTTTTTATAATTGCTCCACCATGGCACCGATCAATTCTTCCTTCTTGTTTGAGCTTTTCTAAATCTCTTCGAATCGTCATCAGACTTACATTCAGCAGAGTTGCTAACTCCTCTACCTGAACTGAGCCTTTTTTACTAATTAACTCAATAATTTTCTGATGTCTTTCTGCTTGAAGCATATTTTCACCTCATATTATCTTTAGTGTTCCTTTTTGATAATTCTATATACATAATGTTCGTTTATGTTTATATGTTAGCGTATTCTCCAAACTATGTCAAAACAATGTTCGATAATTCCCCTTGTTATTTTATTATCAAACAAATTCGAACATTAAATATGTCTAAACTAGAAGAAACACGCTCCGTGAATTTCTCCTCTGTCGTGTTCACGCATAATCTGATTTCGCATATAGGATAGAGCGTACGCTTTACGAACTTTCTATCGTCTAGAAAAAGGATGACCGGATCCCCCAATATGGGTGATCCGGTCATCCTTTTTCTTATTGAAAATATGATTATCATGTCAAATACTTATAAAACCTTATACATTTGCTGATACGACGATACCGCTTTGTTCAAACAATGCCTTTACTTCTGACAGTAATTCCTTTGCAGGCTCCTTCGTATCGGATAATTTATAGTCTAAACCAAGCTCTTTCCATTTAAATTCACCCATCTTATGAAATCCCAAAAGCTCTATTTTTGATACATTCGGGTAGTTTTTCAGGTGGTCAGAAAGCTTTCGAATACTATCCAAATTATCCGTCAAGCCAGGTACCAATACATAGCGTACCCAGGTATTTATATGATTCAATCTTAAATATTCCAACAATCGCAGCGTGGGTGCCAGCTCCACACCTGTCACCGTCTCATACACCCTTGGATCGTAATTCTTGATGTCCAGTAAAACGATATCCGAAATATCTATTAATTCTTTTACTGCCTCGTTCCAGACATATCCAGAGGTGTCAATTGCTATCGAAATATTAAGTTCCTTTAGCTTTTTAGCCACTTCAAGAAGGAATTCTGCCTGCAGCATTGGCTCTCCTCCGGTGAAGGTCACACCTCCTCCGGAAAAATCCATATACGATTTATATTTGATGATTTCCTGTATCAACTGCTCTGAGGTGTATTCTGTTCCTTTGTGAGCCTCCCAGGTGTCCGGATTATGACAGAACTGGCAACGTAACGTGCACCCCTGTAAGAATACCACAAAACGAATGCCGGGACCGTCCACAGTACCGAAACTCTCAAGTGAGTGTATCCGTCCAACCAAACTCATGAAATCACCATCCTTTATTTTGAATAAAAACCGCCCGAAAATTACCTTTCATGGAAGGTACGATGAATAACATCCAATTGCTGTTCACGGCTTAGCTTAATAAAGTTCACTGCATAACCGGATACTCGGATTGTCAGCTGTGGATATTTTTCAGGATGCTCCATGGCATCAATCAGTGTCTCACGGTCAAATACATTCACATTGATATGATGACCTTTTTCTGAAATATATCCATCTAATAACCCTGTCAGATTATTAATTCGTTCCTCCATGTTCTTGCCCAAAGCTTTGGGTATGATCGAGAAAGTATAGGATATTCCGTCTTCCGCATGCTTATAGGGTAGCTTAGCGACAGAGGACATGGAGGCAACTGCGCCCCTTTTGTCCCTTCCATGCATCGGATTGGCACCAGGAGCAAACGGCTCTCCCGCCTTACGTCCATCCGGAGTACTTCCCGTCTTCTTACCGTACACCACATTAGAGGTAATTGTCAATACGGATAAGGTTTGCTTTGCATTACGGTAGGTTTTTACCTTACGTAGCTTATTCATAAAGCGCTCTACCAGTTCCACTGCGATTTGATCAACGCGATCATCATTGTTACCGAAGGCAGGATATTCTCCTTCTATTTCATAATCCACTGCAAGACCTTCTTCATTACGTATTACTTTCACCTTAGCATGCCTGATGGCAGATAAAGAGTCAGCCACAACGGATAGACCCGCTATACCACAAGCTTCAGTACGAAGGATATTAATATCATGCAATGCCATCTGTAAGCGCTCATAGTTATATTTATCATGCATAAAATGGATGACATTTAAGGTATTGATATATAATTCCGATAACCAATCCAGAGTCTGATCGAATTTAGCCATAACCTCATCATAATCCAGATAATCACTGGTAATCGGTGAGAACATGGGACCTACCTGTTCACCACTAATTTCATCCTTTCCTCCGTTAATGGCGTAGAGCAGAGCTTTCGCCAGATTAGCACGTGCACCGAAGAACTGCATCTGTTTACCGATTCTCATTGCGGATACGCAGCAGGCAATTCCATAATCATCGCCCCAGACCTCACGCATGATATCATCGCTTTCATATTGAATCGAACTGGTATCAATGGATACCTTGGCGCAGTATTTCTTAAAGTTTTCCGGAAGAGATACGGACCATAACACGGTTAGATTAGGCTCAGGTGCCGGTCCCAGATTGTATAGTGTGTGAAGAATACGGAAGCTGCTCTTGGTAACGAGGGTTCTTCCATCCAAGCCCATTCCACCAATGGACTCCGTAACCCAGGTAGGATCCCCAGAAAACAGATCATTATAAGAAGGTGTTCTTAAGAAGCGTACCATACGAAGCTTCATTACAAATTGATCCATCAGTTCCTGAATTTCTTCTTCCGTTATTTTACCATTTCGAAGATCGCGCTCATAGTAGATATCCAGGAAGGTAGTGACTCTTCCCAAGCTCATAGCCGCTCCATCCTGCTCCTTTATGGCACCCAGATAAGCAAAATAAGTCCACTGTGTGGCTTCAAAGGAATTGGAGGCCGGCTTGCTGATATCATATCCATATCCCAATGCCATTTCCTTTAGCTGCTTTAACGCTTTTATCTGCTCAGAGAGTTCCTCACGCAAACGAATATCCGGTGATTCCAGGATGGATATTTCTAATAGCTTCTTCTCATGCATTTTTTCTTCAATTAGGAAGTCTACACCATAAAGAGCCACTCTGCGGTAATCTCCTATAATTCTACCCCGTCCGTAAGCATCCGGTAAACCGGTTATGATTCCAGTATGCCTTGCTTTTTTCATTGCATCCGTATAGGCATCGAAAACACCATCGTTATGTGTTTTTCGATTTTCCGAATAGATTTCCTCTGTTTTTTTATCCAGCTCAAAGCCATAAGCCTGTAGGGCATTTTTCACCACACGGATTCCACCGTTAGGCATAATTCCTCGTTTGAGTGGTTTATCGGTCTGAAAGCCTACAATTACTTCTTTCTCTTTATCAATATAGCCAGGTCCAAAGGCAGTAATTGTGGAAGGCTTTGAGGTTTCCGCGTCAATAATTCCCTTCTCCCTCTCCTCCTTCATAAGCTCCATTACCTCATTCCAAAGCTCCTTGGTTCTTGTGGTTGGTCCGGCTAGAAAGTCTTCGTTTCCCTCATAGGGCGTATAGTTATCTTGAATAAAGCTACGGACATTTACCTCTGTTGTCCAGCTTCCTGGATGAAAATCATACCATTCCTGTCTCATATTAATCCTCCATTTCAACATCTACAACAGCTCATTTATGCTATTATAGTCTTCTTTGATGGATCCTTTACATATAAAAGATGTGGATATTATTGTAAATCCTTCCATCACTTCAAATTATATATAACATGCATAAATTTTATTTTCTGTGACGCAAATCACAAAATAGAACTGTTTTTGCATTGCTGTACTGTTTAGATTAGAGAAGAGCAGATAGGATAAGAGTGGGTAATGTATCCGCCGCGGAGCCGTTTCCACTTAATTGCACTGCGTAACGGTACATAAGGCCCTAAAGAACAGGACCTAAGTACCGACGCGTGCAAATACTCCGCTATGGATAATTACCCACTCTTATCCTATCTGCTCTTCTTCGGTACATAAGACTCTAAAAAGCAGAGTCTAAGTACCGACATGTACAAATGCTCCGTTCTGAATATACCTTCAGCCTCTGGACTGTTCCCATTCTATCAGTTCTTCTCCGGTACATAAGGCTCTACAAAACAGAGCCTTATGTACCGACTGATTCAAATCAACTATTATGGTCTTTCACCCCTATTCAGGTGTTAAGTTAATTATTTGGTAATATTATTCAATATGTGTTTACCTGAAATCAATATTGTGCCAAGATAATATAAGGATTAGTGGTAATTAAAAACCTTCTGTAAGTCGATATATTATATAGCGTACTACATACTGACTTAGAGATACGCCTCATTACCTTAGCCATGATAATTAACGATTGATTATTTATTATAAATAGAAGGGATATTATATGGAGATTAATCATTCTTCAATTTCGCAATACAAATCAAAGAAAACAGGTTCATCCTCATCTGCTTTAGGGAACCAGTCTGCGAAATCTGTTAGCCGTTCAGATAGTGCTACGACTCAACCTGTAAAAGAAAATACTCTTGCTGATCTAAAGGTTGGACAGCAGATTAAAGGACAAATTATTGATCATCGTCTGAATGAGGTGCGGGTTCAAATAGAACCCGGCAAGCAGGTAGTTACCGCAAAGCTGTCAGGGGATATTTCCTTATCCATTGGACAGGAAGCTCAGTTTCAAGTTACTGAGCATAACGGAGACCGATTAGTCCTAAAATACATATCACCGGATTCCTCTACCCCACCAGATGCAGCCATTCAAAAAGCGCTGACTGCATCCGGACTCGCTATGACAGATCGTAATAAAACGATTGTGGGAGAGCTTCTTAGACATACCATGCCAGTTGATAAACAGACTCTTCAGACATTAATCCGAATATCCAATGCCAATAGGGAAGCCTCTGCGCTTACTCTTGTCTTGATGCATAAAAATAATATCCCTATGACCGCATCAAACATAGCGCAGTTTGAAGCATATCAAAATGGGACACAGCAAATGATGTCGGATATTAAGAATATTACTGCCTCTATCAACGAATTGTTATCATCCGTTGCTTCCATGGAGCCGGACAATCTGTCCGATATTAGTACCACTGCTTCTTTAGTCAGCCCTTCTGCCTATGGAATTGATCCCAATGCGACTCCCAATACTGATATAAATATACCAGTGGCAATTACGGCACCTAATTCTGCGAATTCAGATGAACTATTACAGATGCAAGAAGCAGCACAAAATTCCCAGATATCTCCAACGAATGCCTCACAAATCGTAGATCAAGCTATTATGATGAATAAGCAGTTAATTGATATCCTGTATCCTTCAGCAGTAACACCTTTATCAGCAAATGAAGATCAAACAGCTCATATAGATACCCTTTCCTTTATAAATCAGTTCGTAGAAGATAAGCTATCAGGGAATTCGGAATTAAAAGAAAGCATCGTGAATTTACTTCTGGAGCAAATACCAAAGGAAGGTCTGTCAGAGAAGGATATGACAGCCATGGTATCAAAGCTTTATCCTGAAGTACTGGAGCAAATACAGAATCCTTCGTTTGATACTAACCTCATGTCGGATTCTATAATGAAGCTTTCTAATATATTAGGTCAACAGGATCAAGCCTCCTTATCCGATTTATTAGCATCCATCCCTGGATCAGAGGGTATCAGAGAGCAAATATCATTCGGTACGGCTACAATAAAGGATGTTTTACAGTTTCTTCAAAACAATCTGCAATTAGCCAATGAAACCATTGCGCAAAAAATTCTAACCTCTTCTCAATACCAGAAGCTCCTTGAACAGGCCTTTCTACAGAAATGGACAATTACTCCGGAGAAACTAGCCAAAAAAACTCCTGTTAAGGAAATGTATCAGAATCTTCAAGAGGATATGGAAAAATTAAATCAATTAGCAAATATAAGAAAAGGCTCTGAAGAAACATTACGTCTTCAGGAGCCTGTGAAAAACATGCAGGAAAATATTCGTTTTATTAAAGACCTAAATGAGGCATTTACTTATCTGCCACTTCCGGTACAATTAAAAGAGCAGAATATACATAGCGAGCTATATGTATTTACCAAGAAGCATGCACTACATGAGAAAAAAGCTTTAAGTGTACTTCTTCATCTGGATATGGAGCATTTGGGACCCCTTAATATCCATGTTGGGATGGAGCAGAATATGATCCGTGCTAACTTCTCGCTTGATAACATGGATGCCATGCAAATAATCGAAAGCAATCTGCCATCCTTATCCGAGGCATTGGCAAAAAAAGGATACCAGCTTCAATATACAGTATCCTCCTCCTATAATAAGCCTGACCTTGTCAAAGATTTAATCGAAGAAAACACTGGTGATAGCCTAGTGAATCGTTACACCTTTGATATTCGAACATAGCTTCATTTTATTTGACATCGTTATTATTTTCAGAATTATTATGGTCATCGATATTATGCTCATAGTCATCAAATAGATAGGATAATATCGAAGCCATTCCTACAAATTCGCAGCCATAAGCAGTCTTTTTATCATCGATGGGCTGGCTGCGAATTATCTTTATAACACAATGCAGTGTATCGCTAGTCATCCCTAAGTTAATGCTTGCATCAAAATAATATCCGATGGGTAACGTACTTTCTGATATAAAACCCATTCCAGTTTTCGAAATATCAGTAACCTCAATTGGAGCATGTAGATTACTAACTAATACATTATCCTGCTTATAAAGATCCAATATCTCTAATGATAGCATAATCGGCATCCTCTTTGCTCTTCTTCTTTCTTCCATGACAGGCCCTCCATTAAACCAATAATCACCAATACATATTGTCATTATATCTCACTATCGAACCATATACAATAAAAAGAAATACCTATCCATCGCGATTCCATACAATTCAAACCCAGTCAGAATAGCCTACAGAATGGGAACGGGCCAGTGGATGAAAATATATCCGGAATGCTGCATTTACGCCAGTCGTTACATAAGACTCTGTTTTTTAGAGTCGTATGTAACGACGAAGAACCGACAGGATGGGAACAAGACAATGGCTGGGAAAATATCCAGAACGGAGCATTTGCGCCAGTCGGTACTTAGACTCTGTCTTATAGAGTCTTATGTACCGTTACTAGGCGCAATTAAGTGCGAACGGCTCCGTGGCGGATATATTCCCAGCCATTGTCTTGTTCCCATCCTGTCGGTTCTTCTATACTACACATACCTTATAGCAATTACGCTAAATCCAATAGTTCCTTTACGATTTCGTTTACTCTGCCGGGATCTGCTTTTCCCTTCATCTCCTTCATCGTTTGTCCGACAAGGAAGCCCATTGCTTTCGTCTTGCCGTTCTTATAATCGATTACGGACTGACTGTTCTCTGAGATAATCCTCTCAATTGTTGAACGTAGCAGCCCATCATCTGATACCATACCAAGACCTTTCTCTTCCACATATTGAGCAGGATTTACATTCTCCTTAAAGACCTTCTCGAACACTTCTTTTGCCACTGTACGGTTGATTTTATTGCTGTCTACAAGCTCAATTAATTCGGCGAGCTGAGTCGGTTTAAAGCGGATCTCATCCGCCTCCATTTCCATTTCCTTAAGTAGTCTCATGGTTTCTACCATCAGCCAGTTCGACACTTCCTTCGGTTTTGAGCAAAGTGCGACGGTAGCCTCAAACAAATCTGCCAGGTGCCTGGAAGCTGTTAGAATCGATGCGTCATAGGCCGGTAGATCGAATTCCTTTTGATATCGAAGCATTTTCTCATCACGAAGCTCGGGCTGGCTGGCTTTCACCTTCTCAATCCAAGCATCACTGATTTCGATGGGAGGAAGGTCCGGTTCCGGAAAATAACGATAGTCCTGGGCATCCTCTTTGGATCTCATGGCAAAGCTGGTGTCTTTATTATCATCCCAGCGTCTTGTTTCCTGAATTACCTGTTTCCCATATTCCAACAACTCAATCTGACGTTTTCTTTCTCCTTCGATGGCTCTTGCAATTGCTTTAAAGGAGTTCATGTTCTTCATCTCTGTTCGAGTTCCGAACTCCGTTGCTCCAACCTCACGTACGGAGAGGTTGATATCTGCACGGAGAGAGCCCTCCTGCATCTTACAGTCAGACACTCCTAGATATTGCAGAATCAATCGCAATTTCTCAAGATAGGCTACAACCTCTTCTGCAGAACGCATATCCGGCTCACTTACGATTTCAATCAGAGGTACTCCACAGCGGTTATAATCCACTAGGGTACAATCCTCCCATGGATCATGGACTAACTTTCCGGCATCCTCTTCCATATGAATTTCGTGTATTCTGACTATTTTCTTACCGGACTCTGTCTCAATCTCTATACCACCGTCCCTACATATCGGAAGATAGAGCTGAGAGATTTGATATGCTTTCGGAAGATCAGGGTAAAAGTAGTTCTTACGGTCAAATTTGCAATTCTGAGTTATGGTGCAACCCAGTGCAAGCCCTGCTGCCATTGCAAACTCAACCACCTGCTTATTTAATACAGGAAGGGTACCCGGCATACCGGTGCATACTGGACAGCAGTGAGTGTTAGGCTCGCCTCCAAACTGAGTCGTGCATCCACAGAATATCTTAGATTTCGTCGCTAATTCCACATGTACCTCTAATCCAATGACGGTTTCATATGCCTTCATGCTAATGCACCTTCCTTTCATCCAAATTCGGTCTTAGATAGCAGGCTTCCTGCTCGTAACTATAAGCAGCTCGAATAATATCCTTTTCGCCAAAATGCTTTCCGGTTAATTGCATTCCAATGGGTAATCCCTTGGAATCTCTACCGCATGGCAGACTCACGGAAGGCAGACCTGCCAAATTCACGGATACGGTGTAAATATCCGATAAATACATCTTCAATGGGTCAGCTAAGCTTGATCCTAATACCGGTGCAGTAGTCGGCGCAGTGGGTCCCAGAATGATATCATATCTGTCAAAGGCCTTTTGAAAGCTCTGATTAATGATTGCTCTTACTTTTAAAGCCTTGTTATAAAATGCGTCATAATATCCAGAGCTTAATACAAAGGCTCCAATCATCATTCTTCGTTTTACTTCATCACCGAAGCCTTCACTTCTGGTATTTTTATATACTTCCTGTAATCCCTCATAATTCGGTGTACGGTAACCGTACTTCACTCCATCAAATCTTGACAGGTTAGAGCTTGCTTCTGCACAGGCTATTACATAATAGGATGGAATCGCATATTTAACAGAATGTAATTCAAATTCTTCCACGATTGCCCCTTTCCTACGAAATACTTCCATTGCCTTAAAAAGTGAGTCTTTCACCTCTTCATCCAGTCCATCATCAAAATAATCACTGGGCACTCCGATTTTTAATCCTTTTACATTATCAATAAGTGCATGCGTATATTCATAAGACTTTTGATCAATGGAAGTAGCATCCTTCCTGTCATGACCGGATATCACTTCAAGAGAGGCTGCACAATCCGATATATTTCTGCCAATGGTTCCAATTTGATCAAGGGAAGAAGCATAGGCAATTAAACCATAACGAGATACTGTTCCATAGGTGGGCTTTATTCCGGTTACTCCACAGTATGAAGCGGGTTGTCTTATGGAACCACCGGTATCGGAGCCTAAGGCATAAAAGGCTTCCTCTGCTGCAACAGCAGCCGCACTGCCTCCACTGGAGCCTCCTGTTACATGCTTTTTATTCCATGGATTTTTTGCTTCACCATAATAGGAGGTCTCTGTAGTACTTCCCATTGCAAATTCATCCATATTCGTTTTACCTAGTATAATTGCACCTGACTTCTTCAATTTCTCTATTACTGTTGCGTCGTAGGTTGGAACGAAATTTGATAGTATTTTCGATGCGCAGGTTGTTTTTATTCCTTCCGTACATATATTATCCTTGACAGCCATAGGTACGCCGGCTAAATGTGCACCCTGCAGATCACCCGAATCGATTCTCGCTTGCACTTCATCAGCCTGCTTATAGGCTTCTTCCTCCGATACCGTAATATAACAATGATACTCAGGATCTCTTTCCTTTATTTTATCTAACTGAGCCTTCAGAACCTCAGCCACCTTAAGTTCTTTATCCTTAACTTTTTTACTTACTTCTAATGCTGTCATAGCCGTTATTTCACTCATAGCATTTACCTCCCTCCAGTGCTTTAGCACATTCATCCGGTGCCTTGGCACATTGATACTTTATTCCACAGTTTTTGGTACCGAGAAGCACCCATCCTTCTGCTTTGGTGCATTTTTAATGAGCTGATCCCGATCATCCTGATTGATTACGATATCCTCACGGAATACATTCTTCACCGGAAGTACATGGGACATGGGTTCCACACCCTCTGTATCAAGCTCATTCATTGTCTCTATATAATCCAGAATACGGTTTAAATCCTCCGCTACCTTCTGCTTTTCTGAATCTGATATTGTAAGCTTTGCTAGAGCAGCAGCATATTGTACAGTTTCTTCATTTATTTTCATAAAAGCACCACCTTTCATACCATATGATTTCAGTATAACGATTATTGAGTACTACATAATTGCTTTGTTAGTATAACATTCTTTTTCTGTTTTATGGCTCAAGTCTTGAGACATCTCTTGGGAATAAAGTGGTCTCACGAACATTTTGCTCATCAAGCAGCTTCATGGTAAGTCGCTCCAAGCCGATGCCAAGTCCACCATGGGGTGGCATTCCATGCTTATGGATCATTAGGAAGTTCGTAAAATCCTCTGGATTCATTCCACGTGATATCATTTTTTCTACCTGTATATCGTAATCATGGATTCTCTGTCCGCCAGTGGTGATCTCCATCCCCTTATACAACAGGTCAAAGCTTAATGTGAATTTGGGATCCGCCGGATCATCCATTGCATAGAACGGACGCTTCTTAGAAGGATAATGGGTTATGAATACAAAATCACTATCATATTCTTCTTTAATACATTTTCCTATCAGTACTTCCTCCTCCGGCTCTAAATCATAAGGGTTCTTTATTTTTCTATCATACTTTTCTGATACCATAAGCTTAGCTTCATCAAACCGTATCGACGGAATGTCCTTGATCTCCGGCAAGGTTATCTGCAAAAGCTTCAATTCCTTAGCATATTTATCATTTAGCAATGTAAAAACATAGCGCAACAGTTCTGTTTCCATTTCCATAATATCTTCAAAACCATTAATATATCCCATTTCAAAATCCAGGCTTGTATATTCGTTCAAATGTCTGGTCGTGTTATGCTTCTCAGCACGAAATACTGGTGCTGCTTCAAATACACGATCATATACTCCTACCATCGTCTGTTTATAAAACTGTGGGCTCTGAGCTAAAAAGGCCTTCTTCCCAAAGTACTCTAATTTGAATACATTCGCTCCACCCTCAGCATTTCCTGCAACAATTTTAGGTGTTCTTATCTCGGTAAAATTCTGTGAGAATAGGAAATCACGGAAGCCTCGAACAATACCCTCCTGAATTTTGAATTTTGCACGTTCTCTGATATTTCTTAAGGATATGGGGCGGTATGCCAGTTTTGATTCCAGTGAGGTATTCATCTTCCATTTTGAAATGGGTAACGGCATCATCGTTCCTTCCTGGGGTGAGGATAGAATTTGAATATCCCTTAATCGAACCTCAAAGCCGTGTGGCGCTCTCTCCTCTTCATGGAGTAGACCTTCCACTTCAACTGTCATTCCCTCTTTCAGGCTTTTGAGATTAATCTCAGATATCCCATCTTCATATACACATTGTACCAGACCTTCGCTCTTACGAAGTACTACAAATGCAAATTCACCCATATCCCGAATACTATGAATACAACCGTTTATTTTCACAGTGCCCGTAACTCCTTGATTGAGGATGTCATGAATCTCACTTGTTTTTCTTTGACTGAAACCACGAATAAATTCCATCTCTTTTCCTCCTTTTCTACACTTATCAGATTACATATCTCCTAAGCCTTTCTCATAGGATACTCTTGTAATCCGGTTGCATTCTTCAGAACCTTTTGATCACTGGCCCATTTCCTACAGATTATAGGTCAAGAATCAAAAAGTCCCGAAGAATGCTTTGTAAAAACATGCATTCTTCGGGACGAGAAGTTAAATTCCCGCGGTACCACCCGCCTTGAGAGCATATAGCTCTCCCACTTTCAAACACTTAACGCGTGTCACGCGCGAACCTACTACTATTTCAATCCGCGGGCTCCAGAGTGTTCCGTATTCTACTTATCATCATAGGTGTGCTCTCAGTCGGTGGCTCACCATTCCTGTCGTTCGATTATTGGGTAGAATAAAGTCTCCTTCTTAGCCGATAACAATTATAAAAAAATACAAAGGTATTGTGTTCGCAACACCTTTGTTGATAACTGATATTAGCATATATCATTTTCGTTGTCAAGAAGAAATATTTATAGAATATTTTATGGAATGTCCTAAGTTAGAAGCTGATTAATGTCCAAAATACTTCGAAAGAAATTCCAGGATTTTCCCGCTATACTCCTTATCCTTCTCCGGCTCCAGAAAATTATCTTCCTCTACGATAAAATGACGATCTCCTTCTATTTCCCAAGTCTCCACATGTTCAGGAGCATTTTTCATAATTCGTGTAAAGTTTATGTATGGCACCTGAGAATCCTCATAGCTGTGCATTAATAGTGCTGGTCGATCACCGAGCTTTTTGATTTCTTTCTCCGGTGTAATATTCATTGTATCAAAACCATACTTAAAGTTGGTATAAAGCTTTATAAATGGTCTTTGAATGTATGAATACACTTTGGGAACTCCCATTAATACCATATTGTCATAAAAACAATCATCCCAGGAAGCATACGCCGAAGAGCTGATAAGTCCGTCAATTTCTTCAATTTCACCAATCGAATTAATTGCCGTAGCACCACCCATTGATACTCCAAATACAACAATCGGAGTGTCATTATATTTTTCACTGGAAGTGATGTAATCAACAACTGCCCTGGTATCGAGTACCTCCTTATATCCTACACAGATGGTGTCTCCTTCACTTTTTCCATGAGCTCGCATATCGTATAGGATGGAAGCATATCCATGCTCTTTCAGCATTTTAGCATGACCATAAAACAAAGTCACTGACGGATTATGGATTCCTGATATTATAATTACAACAGCCTTCGGTTTTTCCGTATATACTTCATAGGCTGAAATATCAATACCATCAGAGGTTGTTAATACCAGTTCGTTTGCCGACAAGCCAAACTGAGAAGCTTCCATTGTTTCATCAAAGTCCACATGCAGATCCACCATATCTTTCATGATTAATGGCGGAAATACAATCAGTATACCTAAAAACAGTACCAGTAATACGATAACTATACCCTTGACGATTTTTTTAACTCGATTCTTTCCTTTTCCTTTTGTATTACTCATATAACAGTATCTCCCCTCATTCATCCTTGGATACTTCAAACACCTTCCGGTAGTAATCCGTCTCCAGAATACTTTTAGAAATTTGAAATTTATTTTTTATTATGTTATTCATATTGGTAATGTAATCCTTAGGCAGCTTCTCTTTGGTCAGTTTAATAACTTCTCCCGTTTCCGAATTGTACATTACCTTATCCGTGATAAAGCTTCGATTTGCTAATATGACCAAGGGTTCAGCATCTGAAAGTACATCTCTTCCCATCAGCAAGCGTGAATCATACTCCAATCCAAACATATTGGACAAGGTCGGCAGAATATCCAAACTGGAGCAAGGTTCATCGATTACGATCTTCTTTTTCATTCCAGGATTCCATAGAATAAAATGGTTCCGATAGATTTCAAAGTATGGGTCCACCTTATGTCCTGCTAATTCGTCGATATATTTTTTTCCCCAACCATAGGGATAATGATCCGCACTTAGTGCAATAACGGTACGATCAGCGATTCCCTCCTGTTCCAGTCTGGCAATAAGTAAATCCAATGCTTTATCCAATTCCATCTGGCAGGCAATATATGCTCTTGCATCCGAGGAGCAGGGTAGATCCTTTACTGCTTCCCGATTTTTGTAAGCCATACTATTTCCTTGAAAGGTATAGTTCATATGCCCGCTTACGGTCAGATAATATACGTGAAACTGTTCCTCCTCAATATAGTCGTCAATGGTAGCTGCCATCATTTCCAAATCCGATTCCGGCCATACATCCTGCTCCAATACTAGTCCATTTCCCTTTGCTTTCCATGTGTAACCAAGGTTTGGATGTGTCTCATTTCGTTGGTAATAGGTATAGGTGTGGTTATGAAATGCCCTGCAATCAATTCCCATCTGTTGGAACTGGTTACCAAGCGAAAATGGCCAAAGATTTTTTCTGCCCTGATACATGCTTCTTGTACCAATCGGAATTAATCCAGTCATAGCAACATATTCCCCATCGCTGGTACTTGTCTGCCAAAGTGCTGTATAAAAATTATTAAACACAAAGCCTTCCCGTACCAATCGATATAAGGTTGGTGTCTTCTCCGGATGAATTGCATAGGGTGAAAACCCCTCGGCTGTGATCATAATCAGATTATAACCCTTAAACATACCTGTGTATTTATTTCTATTCGTCGGAGGAGCTGTGGCAAAGTACTCATGTAAAGTACGAATGGTATTGCTGGTTTCCTTCTTTGCAAGGGAGGCAAAATCTATGTTCATTATATTGGGCGAGATATCAATAGGAGTCGGAGTAGGCGGAAGTGCAGGCTCCTCTGTCTTAGAGTTCTTATCCTGTATTGTAACGCTTTGCTTTTTTATTGTAACGGAAGAGTTTTTTGTATTTCTGGACTCTTCCACTTTGATAGGAGGATTATCGGTCTGCATCGTTGCATCTGTCAATATCAAATCCTCTCCTCTGCAAAGTAGGTTCATAATATCCAATCGAGTCATAGTTGCTATCCCAAGCTGCTTCCCACACATATCATGCACCTGAGCTTTAAAATACAAATCATAAGGGGAATAATCCCCTTTTCCAAAGAGTAGCAATGCTGTTATAGCAACAACTTGAAATACGATACCACTTCCCAAGAGTATTCCCTGTTCCTTAGCTCCTCTCCTGCTGTAGCTGATTCGATTCTCTAAAAGGAGTGCGAGTACCAATAATGGTACCAGCAGCAGTATAATCCCTCCCAGATTTCCTTTAATCGCTTCCAGGATATCTGAACTAAATTCAGAGAATGCATCTTCTGCCATTCCCAATGATTGAAAAGAGAAATACACCTTAAATATCTTAAAATAAATTAGCTGTATTATATAAATAAAGCATAATGCGCCCGTAGCTAACCATAGAATTGCTCTATTAATGTGGTACGGGAACAATCCACTAAGAAAGCCAGCAAAAATACCCACCGGAATAGCGAATAAAACCGGGTAAATCATTTTCATATCAACACTGCGATAAAGCAATAAATGAAGAAGCAATTCCAGATAGATTACAGCGATTATCAAAAAGCTCAACGGAAGAATAAGATTATCAACAGATAATGGTACGGAACCATTCCATGCTCTATTCATCCTGCGAAATGCAAGCGTAATATACCTCCTCAGTTGATTTTTGAGGGATACCATAGTCAGCAATAATCGCTCATTCATACCAGTTATTCTGCTATTCTGGGACAGGCTTTGCTTCTGATCGATGAAGGAACTATCTTCCTGCTTGTTATTCATGTTCATCTATTCTCTAACTTCATTCATATCTCTTATGGTATCTATATTCATCGGAATGTCATTTATGAGATATTCCTACTCTATAAATCGATATTATCTTCGTTCAAAAAGAATATTTCCTTTTCCATTCTTACTTTGAACTGTAGCAAGAGCTCCATTTATCATTGTAAACTGTGGTGGTTTATGACCGATATCAGCATCTAATATCACAGGAAGCTCTAGCTCCCCTAAAACGGTCATCACCGCCTCTTCATAGGTAACATCTATTTCGCTGCGATACATTGCCGGTCTGCCGAAGATAAATCCGGAAGCATGTTCAAACCAGCCAGCCTCCTTCAGCTGCCATAATCCCCGTACCAGAGCTTCACTACTCAGATCAAAGCTCTCTAAGAACCATAGGATTTTATCTCTCTGATATCTCGCAATAAATTCTTTTGTTTTATCGTATTTTGTACCAACCAGATTTAACAGGACGTCCAGACAGCCTCCAAGGGCACGCCCCTTTATAACAATCTCATGATCGATTGTATTGGGTGGATTCAAATTCTTCCAATGGACCTCTTTATCCAGTCGATACTCCTCCAATCCCGTAACGCGTTCTACAAATCCATCCTGATAATAATCGAAGCTGTTCTGGCAAATGTCCTGCCCCTCTAAGATTCTCAAATTATCAAATAAGGATGGATGCCAGTGCTCCATACCAAAGGGACCAAAGTTATTGGTATATAAAGTGGCAATGTCCAGATTGGTTGTAATGGTGAAGGTTAATCCCGTCGTATCCGAAAATCCCTGAAACCATTTCGGATTCTCCTCAAGAACATGGAAATCCAGATAAGGGAGCATCTCCACCAGGTAATCTCCTCCACTTGCAGCAATGATTGCTCTCACTTCCGGATTATGAAACAATTCCATCAGTTGAACTGCCCTTGTCTGTCCATCAGAACTTCTGCCTTTAAAGCTTTTCTTAACATTATCTGTGACAACAACAGGGTAACCCAAATCTTCAAAATGCTTTATTCCGCTTTCCAGTCTGCGAAAATCGACTTCATTGTCATAGCCGGCAGAAGTGGCTGTAACGCCAACCTTAAATCCATGCTCCAAATTCATTGGATAAATCATAAATTAGACCCTCCTTATAAGCATACCATGCTGTTTATAATCATGGTCCTATAGCGCATAGTATATCATTTAAGGAAAAATATGTCTACCAATAATCATTCCTGCAAAAGGGAATGAAAGATAAAAATACTCATCAAAAAAGCATACTTAGATAGGATCTTTCTAAGTATGCTTAACTATACACTCTTTGATTAGGAGAATAACCCTTTTTTCTCTGTAATGGAGACTACTTCATAACCAGCTTCTGTTACGACATCCTTAAGCTGCTGATCACTTACATCCTTCGTTAAGTTTACAACGGCTCTCTTTTTCTTTAATTCAACCTTCGCATCCACGCCGTCTAACTCATTCAACGCTTTTTCAACTCTAGCCTGGCAGTGTTCACAGCTCATACCGTTAATCTCTATAATTTTTTTCATAATCCATTGTCCTCATTTCTTACAGCTGTTTTATTCTGTTTATGGCTTCTATGGTGTTTTCCAAAGTACCAAAGGCAGTTAGTCTAAAATACCCCTCTCCGCTTGGACCAAATCCGGATCCGGGAGTACCTACTACATTGGCATTCAGTAAAAGATAATCAAAGAACTCCCAGGAAGTCATCCCCTTCGGAGTCTCAAGCCAGATATAGGGTGCATTCACGCCACCAGATACTGAAAAACCTGCTGACTGTAAGCCTTCCCGAATTACCCTGGCATTATTCATATAATATGCAATTTGCTCTCCAGTTTGTCTTTTTCCCTCTTCTGAGTATACTGCCGCACCTGCTGCCTGAATAATATAGGGCGCACCATTAAATTTTGTACCATGGCGTCTTGCCCACAGACTATTCAGCATAACATCTCCCACCTTTAACTCCTTCGGAATCACAGTGTATCCCAGTCTTGTGCCGGTAAAGCCTGCATTCTTTGAAAAGCTTCTGATTTCAATGGCACAGCTTTTTGCGTTCTCGCATTCATAGATGGTATGTGGAACATCCTCTTCTGAGATATATGCTTCATATGCTGCATCATAGATAATCACAGCACCTGCATTATTTGCATAATCCACCCATTTCTGCAATTCTGATTTGGTAATGGTCGCACCGGTGGGATTATTCGGGAAGCATAAGTATATCAGGTCCGGGGTATCCTCCGGTAATTCCGGAGCAAAATTATTCTCCTTCTTACACGGCATATAGATTACATTCGTCCATCTTCCCGCATCAGTCAGATATTCTCCAGTTCTGCCGGCCATAACATTGGAATCCACATATACCGGATATACCGGATCACATACTGCTATTTTACAATTGACATCAAAGATTTCCTGTATATTACCGGAGTCACTTTTTGCACCGTCGCTAATAAATACTTCATCGAGTGCTAAGGTGACACCACGAGAGTTGTAGTCATGTTCAATGATGGTCTGACGAAGGAATTCATATCCAAGATCCGGTGAATAACCTTTAAAGGTTTCTTTCTTCGCCATTTCATCAACCGCATCATGAAGAGCCGTTATAATAGCCGGTGCCAGCGGTAATGTAACATCCCCGATTCCTAAACGAATGATCTTCTTATCGGGGTTCATTTCGGAAAATTCCTTTACCTTTTTTGCAATCGTAGAAAACAGGTAGCTTCCCGGTAATTTTAAATAATTTTCATTGATTTTTAACATAGAATCTATCTACCTTTCTTATAATTCAATCTCTCCCTCATACACCTTCACGGCAGGGCCCGTCATATAGATGGTATTCTCCTTCTGGTCATATCGGATGCTTAAATCACCACCTAACAAGGTTACGGTCACTTCGGGTTCTGTCAGGCCATTTAATACGCATGCGACAACACTGGCACATGCTCCGGTTCCACAAGCAAAGGTCTCTCCGGATCCTCTTTCCCATACCCTCATACGAATATGCGTCCGGTCGATAATCTGAATAAATTCCGTATTAACCCTATCCGGAAATATCGGATGATTTTCAAACTTCGGACCGATTACTTCAATTGGAAGGGAGCTTGTATCCTCAACAAATACAACTGCATGTGGATTTCCCATAGAAACACAGGTTATCTCATATCTCTGACCATCAATGGTAATCGGTTCCTTTATCAATACATCCTTGTCGGATACAACCGGTATTAAAGACGGTTGCAGAATAGGTGCTCCCATATTTACAGTAACCTGGGAAACCTTACCATCCTGAAGAATTAAATCCAATTCTTTAATTCCACTCAGAGTCTCAATGCGTAAGTGCTCCTTATTCGTTAAGCCATAGTCATATACATACTTCGCAACACAACGAATTCCGTTACCGCACATCTTCCCCCTTGAGCCATCATTATTATACATATCCATAAAAAAATCAGCTGTTTCAGATGACTTTATTAAAATCAATCCATCGGATCCAATACCAAAATGACGGTCACTGACTTTTACCGCAGTCTCAGGGATATGTTCAATGACTTCTTTCGTGCAGTCGACATACACATAGTCATTTCCACATCCTTGCATTTTTGTAAATTTCATATCCAGTATCCAACCTTTCGTAACTCTATCTTCTAGCTTTCATTTCAGGACGAGTCATAATTCCTGATGTTACATTATGCATTCGCTCCTCTACTCTTAATCATATATTCTAAGTACCATTTCCGCCGTTTCCGTCATATTGGTACCGCTATTCATACTGCTTTTCTGGAGATATCGATGTGCTTCCTCTTCGGTCATGTTATTACGATGCATTAAGACTAATTTTGCCTTTTGAATAATCGCCTTTTCTTCCTCTGTTCTTTCCTTATGACGACCCTTCTCCTTTTTCTTTCTCATCCGGTATTGATAGGTCATCATTTGAAGTGTATTCATCAAATCATGCGTCTTAACCGGCATGGGCAAACAGATTATGTCATTGTTCTGACAATAGGCTAGTCTTTCAGGAGAAAGAATAAGAAGCATCTCAAAGCCCTTCGGTAAATAACTATTAAGTTCACTATAATGCATATCAGAAAAACGGTAACCGCATAGCACAATGCCCTCATCCAATTCATTTGCTAATGAGATCACTTGTGCTCCAGTGGTACACGGTTCGGATACATCATATCCATTTCTGATTAGTAAGTTTTTTATATTAATCGCATCCTGTAGTTTTGGAAAACCTACTATTATGCTGTACATATCTGTTCACCTCCGCTCTTTTCATATTATTGGAGACTAAACAGACTTAAATGCGATATAAGTATTGATTTAACTCCCACTGAGTGACCTGATTACGATATTCGTCCCATTCTGCTTTCTTGGCTTTCACATATTTTTCACTGATATGGGTTCCTAATACCTGCTTCATGAAATCGCTGTTTTCCATTTCTTTGATTGCTTCATTCAGACTAGCAGGCAGACGGCTAATACCCAGATTCACTCTCTCCTCTTCAGTAAGCTCAAAAATATTCTTGTCAATGCTTGGCGGAGGTGTTAGCTGATTTTTTATACCATCCAATCCCGCAGCAAGACAAAGCGCCAGAACAAGATAAGGATTAGCAGAAGGATCTGGACATCTAAGCTCAATTCTTGCCGCACTCTCTCTTCCTGTTGGAATACGAATGAGCGGGCTACGATTGCAGGCTGACCATGCGATATAAACAGGTGCCTCAAAATTAGGAACCAGTCTTTTATAAGAATTAACTAACGGATTCGTTACAGCGGTCATACTCTTAATATGCTTCATGATACCTGCAATAAAGTGATAGGCTTCTTTACTTAATCCTAATTTACCCTCTGCATCATCAAAGATGTTTTTTCCATTTTTCTGTAATGACATATTAATATGCATACCGGATCCATCCACACCATATTTCGGCTTTGGCATAAAGGTACAGTGTAATCCATGACGTTTAGCAATTGTACGAACTACCATTTTAAAAGTCATAATATTATCAGCCGTGGTTAATACGTTATTATATTTGATATCAATTTCATGCTGTGCTGGAGATAATTCATGATGGGAGGCTTCAACGGATATTCCCATATCCTCCAAGGTAAGTACCATATCTCTTCGTGCATTTTCACCATAATCTAAGGGGCCCAAGTCAAAATACCCTGCCCTCTCATGTGTATCCGTAGTAGGGGTATCGTTTTCTCCCATATGGAATAAAAAGAACTCCATCTCCGGTCCCACATCGAAGGTGTATCCCATCTCCTCCGCTTCTTTGACTACTTTCTTTAATATATAACGAGGATCTCCCTCAAAAGGTTTTCCTTCCGCAGTATATACATCACAAATTAGACGTGCAACCTTACCCTGCTGCGGCCTCCATGGAAATGTTACATAGGAGTCCAGATCCGGATATAAGAACATATCGGATTCCTCAATTCTAACAAATCCCTCAATTGAAGAACCATCAAACATGCATTTGTTATTTAATGCCCGTTCCAATTGACTTGTTGTAATGGCAATATTTTTGAGGTTACCAAACATATCAGTAAACTGAAGCCTGATAAATTCCACATCATCCTCTTCCACCATTCTAATAATATCTTCCTTTGTATTATGTTTCATATAATCCCTCCATTCTGCCGCCTAGGGTGGCATTGAACTGATTTTCAATACTCTTTCTTATTATGTCAACTTACTAAAAAAGACAAGGGTATTCTCTTGTCACGGAACTCCCTTGCCCACAATTTATATTGATAATAACAGTAGGACGGAACATTTGTCAACCAAAAATATACCGTGACGAAATAATTTTCTTATACCTTCTATTCTTACATTAAATCAGCTATAATATATATTTTTTTACGATTTCCTTCAAATAGACTCCTTTCTCTGTGTTATCCCTTTCCCTTAAAAATCCCAAAAAATCGGAGCAATATTTAGTACAAAATAGCAATTTTTGTTGTAATATACACTGTTTTGTTATATACTAATACTAAGCTGATAGTTGGGGGGATTATATTGCGCATCGATGAAATATCAAAAGAAGGATCGATAGAGCTTGAAGTAAAATATAATGGTAATACCGCTTCTTTTTTTAGTGAAATCGTGCTTGTACGCGAAAATTCAGTGCTGATTACTTCTATCAAGGTGAATGAACATACCGTTGGATTTTCTGACAAATGTACCATTAACTTTTTATATAAATTCGACGGAAGATTATATATCTGGGAGAATGTATCTGTAAAGCTCGTTCGGTATGACGGAGCAATTTACCATAAGGTGGATATGGTTGGCGAAGGTAAGCCATACAACCGCCGTGACTCCTACCGAATGTATATTGGCGAAGATATGCCCCTTTATATTAATTCACCCAGCGGACCTACCGCTATCACAGTTTTGGTAAAGGATATCAGCGAAACCGGTGTTGCTTTTATCTCGAAGGAAGATATTAATATTAATCGTACAATCCGGCTTAAGCTAAAGGATCATAATATGTTGATCAGCCTATCCGGAGTCATTGTTCGGAAAGAGTATTTAGAGCATTTGGATTCCTTCGTATATGGTTGTAAATTTAACGAAAAGAATAATCGTCTCGGTAAATATATTGCAAGAAGACAAGGTGAACAGCTACGAATGAAAACAACCACCTATTCTTCTCCTCCTAAATTGGATTATAGTAGTAAACTAAATACCATTGATATTTCCAAAAAAAGATGAGTATGCGCAAGCAAACTCATCTTTTTCATTGTTATTTATTATAATAATATTCTTATTACTTATTCTTGTATCATTATTCCTGTATCACAACATGCAGCATTTTTTATTACACCTGAAAGCGAATTACATTCCAGGAATGCTTATTCAACACAGCCGTTGCGGTACTACTACCAATAGTGGTAACTCCATTATTCTTCGGTATTACATTATCCGGATGATCAGCTGAATTCACTGCCTTCATATCGTCATGCTCCATAACAATATGCTCTAGTAATTTCGCATTTGTAAAATCACGAAGATCTATTTCAAGATTGATGTTATCATCTAAGGAACGATTCACGGCAAATACCGTTAACTCATTCTTTTCTTCATTGAGTATTCCAATCGCTTCCACATAAGGAACATCCTTCACTTTCTCTGTGCTATAGGTATCACAGTTCACTACTGGTGTTAAAGCGACACCACGTCCATAATTTGAGGCATGCATAAAAGGATAGAATATCGTCTGAGCCCAGGCACTTCCTCCGTTTTCTGTCATAATTGGCGCAATAACATTAACAAGCTGAGCCAGGCAAGCCATCTTTACACGATCACAATTCTTCAGTAACGTAATTAAGAGACATCCCACCACCAGGGCATCTTCAAATGTATAAATATCCTCCAATTGATGAGGTGCAATCTGCCAGCGCTCCAGCTTTTGATCCGCGTCATTACTATGGAACCATACGTTCCATTCATCAAAGGAAAGATACATTGTTTTGTCAGAATGCTTTATCGCTTTAACATAATCGCAAATGGCAGTTACGGACTTGATAAACTGGTTCATTCCTAATGAACAGGCAAGGAAGGTAGCTGTATCATTATCCTTGTTTCCATAATAACTATGAAGGGATAGATAATCCACATATTCATAGGTATGATCTAGCACGGTTGCTTCCCATTTTCCAAAGGTAGGCATATACATGGAGGAGCTTCCACAAGCTACAAGTTCAATGGAAGGATCTAGTTCCTTCATGACCTTCGCTGTTTCACAAGCGATTCGTCCATATTCCTCCGCTGTTTTTGAACATATCTGCCAAGATCCGTCCATTTCATTACCGAGGCACCATACCTTGATGTCAAAGGGTTCTTCAAAACCATTTGCCCGGCGCATATCACTATAATATGTTCCCTTCGGGAAATTACAGTATTCCAGAAGATTTCTGGCCTCATCCGCGCCTCTTGTACCTAAATTCACTGCTTGCATTACCTTGCTACCAACACGTTTTGCCCACTCTTGAAATTCATCAATACCCACTTCATTGGTTTCAATCACATGCCAAGCCAGTTCCGCACGTCTCGGACGTTTCTTCTTATCACCGGTACCATCCTCCCAATTATATCCGGATACAAAGTTACCACCCGGATAACGAACGATGGGAACATTTAGCTGTTTCACCATTTCCATGACATCCTTCCGAAATCCCTGATCATCACTGGTCGGATGAGAAGGCTCATAAATACCGTTATAAACCGCTCTACCCAGGTGTTCAATAAAAGAGCCATAGATTCTTTCATCTATCTCACCAACTTGAAAATTCTTATTTAGTATCAGCTTCGCTTCCATATTTATCCTCCTGTTACAAATTGATATATCGCACTTTGATTATGCTCATAAGACAAACTATAATATATAATCACCATATCATATTGACATCTGTTTTTTCAATGATATATGATGTTATCAAACTGATTTATCATACTTTTTATATATAATCGCTTAAGATATAAGACATATTACATACCTTTACGCAGGAGAGAGATCATCATGAAAATAAATAGAATTGGTTACAATTACACCCATAGCAAAAATTTTTCCTTAAGCCGTCCCACGGGGTCCGGAGATTACCTGCTTCTTCATATTAAAACACCAGCCATGGTACTCTTACAGGGTGCTGAACACTACGCTTCAAAAAACTCAGTGATTATCTTTAATAAAGGAACACCTCAACTGTATTATGCATGTGGTGACAGCTATGCAAATGATTTTATCCACTTTGACATTGATTCTGAGATGGATCTTCGTACTTTGCCCCTTGATACCATTATCCCACTTCCATCTACAACACAGATTCGTAAGTTATTTAAGGATATCTATCTGGAATTCATATCCAACAACCAGAAGCGTATGGAATCGATTGATTTATTGCTTCGGCTCCTTTTTGTAAAAATCGGAGAGCAGGCTTCTTATCACCCTGATAATCCTGTATTATTTGATTATTATGATAAATTACTGGAGCTTAGATCCCTGATTTATCGCCATCCGGAAGAGAAGTGGACAATTACCCGGCTTTCTCAACTGACTAATTTAAGTCCCTCCTATTTTCAACGTCTATATAAGCAAACCTTTGGCGTATCCTGTATTTCGGATGCTATTACCAGTAAAATCGAGTATGCCAAAACCTCACTTGCAGCTTCAGGAGGCACCATCCGTGAAATATCCTCCCTATGTGGCTATGACAATGAGGAGCACTTTATGCGACAATTCAAAAAGTTCGTAGGTATGACCCCCTCGGAATATCGCAAAAGAATTATATCTAAATCAATTGATATATCTCAATGAAAGCATCAAAGTTAACGTCCAAACTCGGATAGGATTAAGCCTTTATTGCGTTCCAGTGCCGTTTGAATACTCCAACGATTTACAAACAATAATAATGGATTTCCTTTTAGATCCTTTACCTTTTTTGTATCTGAGGATACTCCCAAGCTACTGACATCAATATCCTTATTCTCAATCCAACGGATAAATTCATAGGGTAGCGGATCCAGGCGAACCTCCACTCCGTATTCGGATTCCAGACGAAACTTCAACACATCGAATTGAAGAACACCTACCACTCCGACGATGATTTCTTCCATTCCAGTGTTGTATTCCTGGAATATCTGAATAGCTCCTTCCTGCGCAATCTGAGTAATTCCTTTCAGGAACTGCTTTCGCTTCATGGTATCAGCCTGTCTTACCTTAGCGAAATGTTCCGGCGAAAAGGTAGGAATTCCTTCATAGATGAACTTTCGGTCAGAGCTGTTTAAGGTATCGCCGATGGAGAAGATACCGGGATCAAACACACCGATAATGTCTCCAGCATAAGCTTCTTCTACAATCTGCCGTTCCTGTGCCATCAGCTGTTGAGGTTGGGAAAGTCGGATTTTCTTATTGCCCTGCATATGATACACTTCCATACCTGCATTGAACTTGCCGGAGCAAATTCTCATAAACGCAATTCGATCCCGATGTGCTTTATTCATATTAGCCTGAATTTTAAACACAAATGCCGAAAAATCATTTTCCATAGGATCAATCTTCCCTTCCGATGACATTCTGGGAAGTGGTGAGGTTGTCATCTTAAGGAAATGCTTTAAAAAGGTTTCAACACCAAAGTTCGTAAGTGCAGAACCAAAGAAAACCGGAGTAAGCTTTCCGTTTCTAACAAGCTCTTCATCAAATTCACTGCTGGCTCCATCCAGTAATTCTATTTCTTCTGATAGGATATCGTGATTATCCTTTCCGATTATGGAGTCTAGGCTGGGATCACCCAGTTCCACTTCTATGGTATCCACTTCCTTTTGACCATTATTCGCAGCAAAGAATCGTGTAATATGCTTCGTTTCCCGATCATATACCCCCTTAAAATTCTTACCGGATCCGATCGGCCAGTTAATGGGACAGGTCTGAATCCCCAGTACCGTCTCGATTTCATCCAGTAGTTCAAAGGTGTTCTTCGCCTCTCGATCCAATTTATTAATAAAGGTAAAAATCGGTATATTACGCATAACGCAAACTTTAAACAGCTTCTTGGTCTGATTCTCAACACCCTTAGAGGCATCAATTACCATAACGGCTGAATCAGCCGCCATTAATGTACGATAGGTATCCTCAGAGAAATCCTGATGCCCGGGGGTATCCAATATATTAATACAATAATCCTCATAATTAAACTGCATTACAGAAGAAGTAACAGAGATACCACGTTGCTTTTCTATTTCCATCCAGTCCGATACCGCATGCTTATCTGTCTTTTTCCCTTTCACGGAACCAGCAAGATTAATGGCTCCTCCATAGAGCAGTAATTTCTCTGTTAAGGTGGTTTTTCCCGCATCCGGGTGGGAAATGATCGCAAAGGTTCTTCTTCTTTTTATTTCCTGTTTGTAGTCCATTCAAAAATCCTCTCTTCATAAAGCAATCCATACCGCCTGATGTATTCCTTATGCGGCAGTAATCTTACGAAACCAATTCATCTTATTATATTTGAGCGATTATTGTCAAGTTATATATTCTCAGACTTTATAGATGCCTCATAACTTCTTCCATGGTTGCAGCCGATAACATTTTCTTGGCCATCTCCACTGCATCCTTATAGTTTATGCTTCTTATCTGCTTCTTTATTTTAGCCATCTCACATATTGACATACTGAACTCATCCAGCCCTAAACCCAATAATAGCTTAGTGGCTCTCTCATCAGCTGCCATTTCTCCACACATACCTACTTCGATTCCCATAGCATGACCCGCATTAATCACTTTCTGAATACTTCTCAATACAGCGGGATGGAATTCATTAAAGAGCTGTTTAATCTTAGGATTTCCTCTGTCCACTGCCAGAAGATACTGGGTCAAATCATTGGTTCCTATGCTGAAAAAATCTGCTTCCCTAGCCAAATCCTCTGCACATAATACAGCCGCTGGTGTCTCAATCATAATACCGATTTTGATTTTTTCATCAAAGGGATGCCCCTTCTCTTTCAATTCCTTCTTACAGTCGTTCAGTATTTCCTTTGCTCTGTTAAGTTCCTCCACAGATATAATCATCGGTAGCATAATCTTGATTGTTCCATAAGCGCTTGCCCGAAGTATAGCCCTAAGCTGTGTTTTAAATACTTCCTCCAGCTCAAGGGATATACGAATGGCTCTCCAGCCTAGAAAAGGATTTTCTTCTTTCTCGAACTCATAATAATGCAGGGCTTTGTCTCCTCCGATATCCAGGGTTCTGATTACAATCTCTTTCTCACAAAGCATGGCAGCCTCTTTATATGCAAGAAACTGCTCCTCTTCTGTTGGAAAATGATCATTTTCCATGTATAGGAACTCGCTGCGGAATAATCCGATTCCATCGATATGATAGCTTGCTGCCTTCTTTACCGCCTCCACATTACCAACATTGGCACATACCCTGATGGATTTTCCATCCAAGGTTATTGAGGGTAATGCATCCAGTTCTTTCTCTGCATTTCGTATTTTTTGATAATGTATTGCTTGTTTTTCATATTCCTGTAAAGTCGAATCATCCGGATCAATGATAATGATCCCATGTTCTGCATCCATGGCAATCATATCGCCGGTAGAAACTGCTTCCATTATATCACTAACTCCCACCAGTGCAGGAATCTCCATCTCACGTGCCAGAATACTAACATGACTGGTTACTCCACCCTGTTTTGTAATAATGCCAATAATTCGTTCTAAGGGAAGCATTAGGGTGTCAGATGGCGTTAACTCATCCGCTACCAGTATAACGGGTTCTACGATATTCAGGAATGGATTTCGTTTATCCTTCTTTAGACATTTCATAATTCGGGTGCACACATCAGAAATATCCGCTTTTCGCTCCCTGATATAGTCATCCTTCATGGCATCAAACTGCGCATATAATTCGTAAGCTGCTTCCTCAATCGCCTGTTGCGCATTTCTTCTCCCATTCTGAATTCGGTTGATTGTTATATCATGAAGTGACTGGTCCTTGATTATTGCAAGATGGCCAAAGAAGACCTTGGACTCATTGGTTCTGGCTATCTCCTCAAGCTGCTGTCTGGCTTCCTTAACAGCATCATAATAACGCATAATCTCGGACTCTATCTCCTGTTCATTAATCTGATAGTTATCCGCTTTCATATCCTGCTTGCTGATAACATATGCTTTTCCCACTGTAATACCGTCGGACATCGTGTTTTGTACCATCAATTCTCTCATGACTACACCATACCTTTCACCCATAAAACGATATTTAATGACTACCGAATGATATCTGTATACCACATATACGTCTACTGTAATAGCTTATTTCACAAACCAAATAATAGGTATGTTTTCTCATATCATAATCTGAATAATAGAAACATTCAAGTCTGATTTCAGCTTAAAGTTATATGACAAGCCGATATATCACAGGAAATGAGAAGTGAGCAGGAAATATATCAATATTATATATACAAGAGTGCCCATTTATGGTATAATCCGACACAAAAGTAGTTTTTTCGGAGGTTATTATGTACAAGGAACGATATCATTACTATAAAAAAATAACAAGGCTTCTAACTCTGATTTTATGTGTAGGATATATTATTCTATATCTGATCACCCCACTTAAGGTTCAGGCAGCCGAGGCAGAGAAAAAATATCTTGTTCTTGTTCAAAATTCAAACCGAAGCTGGACTGCTTATGAGGATATGATTGAACCATCTCCTCAAAAAAAGTTAATGATTAAAGCGAAACCAATTGCTGAGGCTCTGCGTTTTGATTACATAAACTTTGGTGACGGAGAATTTATCATACAGAGAGGGGACTTCCGTTACAATTCTTATGAACGGAACTCCGCTTCTTATGTGTTTCAAAGCAGTAGCACTCTATCAGTAAATAAAACTGCTAGTAATGTGGCTTATTATAGCGATAAAAGTGGTTGTAATCTATGCCATATCAGTACCCTAAGAACAATCATCAATTATCGGTACTTCACCGGATCTGAAATAGCAGATTATCGTAAGGCCGGCTATACAAGCATTGTATGCTATAGTCGCTATCAGGTAATCGATGAAGCGCCCGATATTCGCGAAGTGTATGATACGGAAGGCGACAAGTTCTTCTCCCAGGATGAACCCGACACGACGGATCAGATTATCTCTTCTGCCATCAATTTATCGGAGGAAGATGAAAGACAACTGATTATCGTCGGTGATTCCAGAACGAATAATATGAGCAAATGGGTATCCACAACGGTAAACACGCAGTTTATTGCGAAAAGTGGTGAGGGATATCTTTGGTTTGAGCAAAATGGAATTGAAGATGTTAACATGATTAAAAATCCGGGGGATGTAATCGTGATTTGGTTAGGCGTAAACGATTATTTCAGCAATGCATTAGGTACTGATCCCTGGAAGGCCTATTCTCAAAAGATAAATGAGCTCGCAGCTACAGATTGGGCAGACTGCAGTGTATATGTGGCTGAGGTAGGTTACGTTGATACCAATTATATCTATAACTACAACAATAAAATAACCAGGGCAAATGTATCTCAGATCAATTCTCCTTATAAAATACAAGGTATTCAGGAATTCAATAAAAAGCTCCGTAATAGTCTCAGCCAGGATATAACCTGGATTAATACCAATGATATCATCGGTATTAAAGCAAATGATACCGATCTGACTCCTGAGGAATTGTGGGTTGTTCGAAGTAATGGAATGGTAGATGGCCTGCATTACGGAGTAGAAGTAAGTCAAAAGGTATATAATCATTTTGTAAATACTACTATGAACTAAATATCGGCAGACTCAGATGCGAAATCATAGCACTTCTGAGTCTGCCTTCTTATTATGTTCGAACTATCTATCTTCATGTATTAAAAGCATCGATTATTCTTCTTCCTGTGGCAGTTGTCTCCCTTACTGCACTGATAACATATCTCATTGGTTAAGGGTAGATCATCAAAAAACTCACGACAATTGGATAACGTGGTATCTGCAATATTATGCAACGCCTCTTTCGTCAGAAATGCCTGATGGGAGGTTACAATTACGTTGGGCATGGAAATGATCCTAGCCAGAACATCATCATGGATGATGGAATAGGACATGTCTTCATAAAACAATTCCGTTTCCTCTTCATATACATCCAGACACGCTCCTCCTACTTTCTCTGATTTCAACGCTTCCATCAAATCCTCACTGTTTACCAACGCTCCTCTTGATGTATTAATGATATAGACTCCTTTTTTCATTAGACTGATTGTCTTCTGATCAATCAAATGAAAGGTATCCTTTGTTAAGGGACAATGCAAGGATATGATATCGGATTGCTTGCATAACTCCTCTAAGGTTACATAGGATATTCCCGCATCCGGTATCGGATATGGATCATAAGCTATTACATTTAATCCAAATCCTTTGCAGATATCGATGAAAATGCGTCCTATTTTTCCTGTTCCGATTACACCCATGGTCTTCCCATGGAGATCAAATCCTGTGAGTCCGTTCAGACTAAAATTGAAATCCCTAGTTCTTACATAGGCCTTATGAATTTTCCTATTCAGGGTAAGTAACAGTGCCATAGCATGTTCTGCAACTGCATAAGGGGAATAAGCCGGTACACGTACAACGTGAACCTTATCATATGCCGCCTTGAAATCCACATTATTATATCCAGCACAACGCATTGCAATCAGTTTTGTTCCATTCTGATACAGGGTATCGATTGTTTCCTGATCAATGGCATCATTAACAAACGCAACTACTGCCTCGTATCCTTTGGCCATAAATGCAGTTTTCGGTCCCAGCTTTGGTTCAAAATACTCTATTTCAATCTGGTATTTCTCTTTCAACTCTTCAAAAAAAATCTTATCATATGGCTTTGTATCAAAAAAACAGATTTTATTCATAAGCACTCCTCCTTCATATGTTACAATCTTTACCATGATTCGATTTTAGCTTATTATATCCTTAAAATCAATGATTTAATCTTTAATATTGCAACAACGAAGAATCAATAGATAGGAGGAGCTTATATCTATGTATTCCTTATTTATCTCAGTTATCTATTCACTTTTTTCACATAAATCTGTACCGTACCACTGGGGACCTTCCATTCAAAGGTACTTCCTTCAGAATATCCAAGAATGGCAGTCCCAATCGGTGACAATACAGATATTTTATTCTTACGCACATCCGCTTCCTCTGGATATACTAGTGTCATTTCCTCCTCTACACCATCAACCACCAGCACAACCGATGAGTTCATACCAATTATATTTTCTGGCAAATCCTCATAATGGATCACTTCAGCTCTCTTAATCTCCGCTTCCAGATCCTTCAGGTTTTGAAGCGAACGGATTTCTTTATCCCTGGCTTTATCAATCAATTCCAACAACTTATCTTTATCTGCTTTTGTTATATAGATTTGCTTCGACATTCTCATCCTCCATCCGGCCTAATATTGCTTATCGCATCTATGAACTTCTGCGAATGCCTTATAAAAATCATAATATTTTTCATCACAAGCAGAAAATAAATATCTTGCAAAGATATTCGAGATGGTATACCCTTCATTCTCCAAATATTCAATATGGGGTTTGAAATCATCCATTGAAGGATTACTATAAGCCACCTTTAATACAAAGGATAGATAGATAGCCTGGTTGTTCTTTTCCCATAATTTGGGATGATTATCCATTGTTGGAACAGCCAGTCCCATTTCAATACTGTTTTTTTCCGCATTGTAAAGAAGAATGCTTTGGTACTGATCCTTAATATAAATTGACCAGGCTTCTGTATCTTCAATGGAAAACAAATAGATATTCTCATAATCAGGGCTTTCTTTTTGGTATTGACTCTTTTTTAACCTCTGATATTCCTTGATGTAATCCATTTTTTTATTAATGTAATTTTTCGCTGTATAAAGCTCCTCCAGTTTATTATCCAAAGTTTCATCCAACGTTATGAGAGAGTCCGCCAGTTCCTCCGGTGAAAGATTGGGTAATTTCTTCATATCCTGTAAAGGCATTCTTAAGCATCGAAAATGAGCCAGGTCCGAAATGGTATAAACGGAACTAGGATAGTATTTACGATAATTATTCATATCATCCCGTTTCATGTCAATCAAACCTACGCTCTCCCAATAGCGTAAAGTAGACTTCGGTATTCCTAATAAATCGGATATCTCCCCAATATAAAATGAATTTTTCATTCATTCCTCCATTTCTGGCATGATTCATGGATGTTGCACAATGTATATACATGGATTATTACTTACCATAATACACTGTTTGAAGAAATAAACAACGTGTACTTCAATCTGAGTGTGAGGTAAGTCATAAATTCCTGCATATAAATTATGTAACATCCTCTTCTATCCTAGATCCTACTCAAGGATTTCTTAATAAAATCATCCATTGATATACTATAATGCATAAAGTTACCGATTTCTTTCTCAAGTCGAAATCCCACTCTTTCGAACGCTCTTAATGATCTGATATTATCCTTGTCAATCTTAGCGACTACCCTTTGTAATCTCCATTGGAAAAAAGCAATATTCAATCCTTGAACAATGGAGGACTTTCCTATTCCATAGCCCCACTTATTCTGATCTCCAATGACGATTACCATCTCTGCCTCGTTGATCTTCCTTATTAACTTTAAAAATCCGATCGGCCTGTCATCACTGAGATTTATCAGAAAGAAGCTTCCCTCTCTATTAAATAAATGTGTCATGATGTACATATTCACTCTATCGATAGCCTGCTTAATTTCCGATGAAATATGTGCATCCTCATTTAAATATTTTACCACTTCATTATTTTCCATCCAGTTCATAATCATCAAAGCATCATTACGAGTCACTTCTTGTCTTAAATTTACCTGCTTCGCTCTCATTATATCAGGTCCTTTCTTAATATAATAAAAGCCTTTCATAGATTTATCCATTCATCCTATGACGGTTCTTTACTTCGTTATCACCTGCTCATCTATGCAGATATTAAGACAATTATAAAGGTTCAAGCAACTTTAATGTCAATATGCTTCAAGTCAAATCATGTAAATTCCATTTATCTTACTAACACCAATATTCATTATTAATATTTCTCATCTAGACTTCTGATAAAACGTTCAAATGCTTGCATTCCTTTTTCACTTCGCTTGAAGACACCCGCATGCTCCAATACCTTCCTGTACACAATACCAATCTCTGTTTTCATTATCTCTTCTATATTCTCTTTGTTCAAATCAGCATATTTCTCTTTGATTTCATCTACCCAGTCTGCATGCTTTTGCAGTATTTCGTTGGAACGCAGATCTTTATCCTCAAGTATATACTCTTCCAGTAGCTCCATTTCCTGCTTTAGTCTGGAAGGTAACACTGCCAGTCCCATAACCTCGATTAAACCAATATTCTCTTTCTTAATATGATGGAGCTCATTATGAGGATGGAACAAACCTAGTGGATGTTCCTGAGTGGTAATATTATTACGCAGCACCAGATCAAGTTCATATTTATCTCCTGCTTTTCTTGCGATAGGCGTAATTGTATTGTGTGGTTCATCATTCGTATATGCAAATATGGACACCGTCTCATCCGTATATCCTCGCCATATCTTAAGAATATAATCTCCTAGTTCAACCAATCTGTTGTCATCTCGGCTCTGAATACGTAGAACGGACATGGGCCATTTTACAATTCCCACTTTAACATCTTCAAACCCATGAATTACAAATTCCTTCTCAATCGGTGCCTTAGCCATGGCAAACTGATAGTTGCCACCCTGGAAATGATCATGTGTTAAAATGGAGCCTCCTACAATGGGAAGATCAGCATTTGAACCGACAAAATAATGGGGAAACTGTTTTACAAAATCGAACAGCTTACGAAATGTTGCTTTTTCAATCTTCATAGGAGTATGTTGCGAACTGAAAACAATGCAATGTTCATTGTAATAGACATAGGGTGAATACTGGAACCCCCAAGACTGATTATATATTTTTATTGGTATGATACGGTGATTTTGTCTTGCCGGATGATTTACTCTGCCTGCGTACCCTTCATTCTCCTTGCAAAGCAGGCATTTCGGATAGCCACTTGCCTGCACTGACCTGGCAGCGGCTATATCCTTCGGATCCTTTTCCGGCTTTGACAGGTTAATCGTAATATCAAGCATTCCATACTCCGTATCAACAACCCATTTCTGGTCCTTTATTATTCTGTAACGTCTGATATAATCTGTATCCTGGCTAAATTTATAGTAATAATTCGTTGCCATCTGGGGCGACTCCTGATATAGCTCCCAAAATCGTCGTATAACCTCACTCGGTCTTGGAAGAAGTAAATTCATAAGCTTCGTATCAAACAAATCCCGATAGGTTTGAGTGTTCTCTTTTACGATCCCCTGTTGGCAAGCATACTCCGTCAGATTATAAAGCACCTCTTCTAAATTGATGTCAGGATAATCCTCATCAACCTCCTCATATTGATCAAGCTCTAGCAATTCCAATAATCGATTCGTTGTGTATACTCTGTCCTCATCGGATAATAATTGGTTCTTCAAACCGTAATCTACCAGTTTTTTAATATCTTTATAAATATTCTTCATTTTATCTTCCTCCTCCAGTATAATATTTTCCTTTCTCCATCCGTAATCAGCTATGTCGGTATTTTCCTCTTAACATACCCGATTCCCTATGCGATATTATTTATTTTATATTTTCTGTTTATAAATAGATATTTTGTTCTTATTATGAGAATACCTCAATTTTATGAGAATGTAAAGAGTGACATCGGAAATAATCCAACTTACTTTTTATTATTCTATATCCCTCGAATCATTATCCTTGTCTTTCCTACCATTTGTGCATGCTATCATGCTTATTACTATTACAACTAGTAATAACACAGATACTATTTTTTCCCTTTTCATAATACATCCTCCTTAAGTTAAAGAATAATTTTATATTCTGCATCCAAAATACTCGATGCAATAATATCAACCAATTATTTCTCTTCCATCTCCCACAAATCACCTGTCAATCCATCAATGATTGATCCCGCTGCCCATGGCATAAGGCAAAACCATGTACTTGCATAGGAACCATCACTATATCTCTCTTTGACCAAACCCTCTGAGTAACAGAAGCGTTCTGACATCCAACCTTTCTTTCCAAAATCATACTCATTATCATAGGTGTTATAGGTCTGGCATCCCCAACCTATGGTATCCATCATACGATCATGAATATAATCATCATTGCATTGTTTGATAAAATACAGCATCTCATCAATTACAATATTCGACATTGGATGAATATGGGGATTTGAAACCGATGTTACACTTCCACCACAACTCGACCATCCGATTTTACTAAGAGGAGGTATCTGAATAGGAGAGTTATAGCAAAATTTAAATGAAAATTCATAGCAAAAAGCATCTCTCATATGTTCCAGATAAACCACATCATCAGTTAACATGTGAAGATATTTGACTGCTTTGATATAAGCAAGGATACCTTCAGAATCTATGGTTTTACATGTATCTAGTGGTGCGCCATAACATTCCATGTGTTTTATGTAAGAAATATAGTAGTGTGCTTCACTTTTACGCATACTTTTGAGGTAAGAATTATTACAAGTAATCCAACAATAATATGATAAGGCAGCAAGACACCACACTCCTCCAAAAGAATTGTATTCGATACCAGCACCTGTACTCTCTGATATTATATAGGGATATTCGTTATCCGAATTTTTTGCTTGCTCCAATTTCATAATTACCTTTTCGCAAAACTCTATCCAATCATCGTGGACACAGTTTTTTAGTTTCTTCTCATACTCATAGGCCTTAAGAATATAAAATATTGCTTGTCCTGATAGGTAGGAACTATGTCCGGCAGTGAATAATCCGTCAAACCACCAGCCTTTTACAGACCAATTTCCATCATTATAAGCATCATATAAAAGCCCGGATGAAGGATTTAAAGAATTTTGAATAATGTAAGTTATACAGGATAATGCTTGAGCCCGCATCCTTTCGTCTTCTAGACGTAAGGATGCTATAAGCATCGGAGTGGCTACAGATAAGCCATTTGTCCAACTGATGGAGAAGATTTTATTGTAACGGTATCTACCATTCTCATTATAAACTTGGCCTGCATAACTGAAATAATCCGGAAGCCATGCATCTTGACAGATTGCCTGAGCCAAATCAGAAACTGTAGTTTTTTTATTGCTACCACTTCTTGGACTCTGATGATATCGATAATATACCTCTTCTATTGCTTCATTTACGCCTAGTTCTGATTCTGAATCATATTCATATAAATCTAGAACCACATCAATTACTTCACCTGGCTCCAATGTAATGCAATTATCTGATAAAGGAACTCTTTCCTTAATGATTTGTGAATTAACAAATAGGAATGGTGCATTTTCATAACCTAAAGTGTATCCAATGGTTCCTTTGGATATGGAACAAGAGTATCCATTGTATTGATAGAACTCTCCTTTTTCATCAGGTATCCACTGATGCTTTACTCCATTGCTGCATACCAAATATGGGCTAGCGCTAAGTCCGTAGATTTTACCTGAATCGTAAACCAGTGCTATCGGATGAGATAGCCGGTCTCCTCTTACCATCCACCAAGATGATGAGGGAAAAGTAGGGGTATCATCTCTAAGTCTTGGATATTTACAATGTACATTCTGTGGTGTTTCCCCTCTATTTCTTCCATACATAAATGCAGGCAAGAAAAACCGTGGACTCGCTGCTGGAAATGATATTTCTATGTGAACAATTCCAGTCCAAGTAATAGTATTACAATTACTAATCCGTACTCTTGTCTTAATCGGATTCCATGGTTCTCCTTTACCATTTGCTATTTTCACTATTCCCTGTAACCCCACTTCACTTATATCCAGATAATCTGTATTTTCCATCAGTCCTGAAGAGCTACATAGAACAGTATGTTTGGATTCATCTACATATGAACGTATAGGAATTAACATAAAAAAAACAACCTTAGAACGCTTATCAACAAAACGTTCAAGGTTGTTAAATTGCTTTGAGAATCATCCTATTGGCGAAAATAACTTAATACATCTTAATCCTGATCAATTGGATGAATATATTACTCTTTGTACAAATCTAAAACAAGCTTTAAATTCTAATTACTACGGTCAGGATATTCTGTCAGATGCTTATCTGGCTCAATTACTCGTGTTCATAAATACCTTATATCACACTACAATTAATTCATATAATAACATTATGCCAGAGTTAGTAAGTAATACTATGTTCTATATTCGAAATCACTTAACAGAAGACATAACTCTCAAGGATTTATCTTCTGAGTTCAGCTATAACGGTACCTATATAAGTTATTTATTTAAGCAGCATACTGGGTTAACACTGCGTGCCTATATTCTCGATCAAAGGTTAACACTAGCTAAACGAATATTATCAGAGGGAAAATCTGTTACCGACGCATGCGAAGCATCCGGTTTTAGGGATTACTCTAATTTTATTCGTACTTTTACAAAGGAAATCGGGATGTCTCCAGGCAGATACAGGCATGCTAAAAGTACAATCACTTGAGTTTATATGCTTTTATGTAATCCTCTTACTCTACTGCCCATTTTACAGAAGGCTCCAAATGCTTTTTCCAGTACTCCCAGTCATGCACTCCGTCACCCTCTTCATAATAATGCTTCACATTATTCTCCAACATGAAGTTATGTAACTTTCGATTGCACTCAATTAGAAAATCATTTTCGCCACATACAAAATAGATATCAGGGATCGTCTTATCGGATTTTTGAAGCATTTCTATACAATATCTGGGATCCTTATCGGTATTTCTTAGCTCCTTCGGATCTTGGAAAATTCTCTTTTGATATTTCGCATCCGATACACCATCCGGTACAAAATCACCCTTATCGGCAATATTGATTTCAATATAGGCTCCTGATAAGCTAATGATTTTTGAGAAGGTATCCGCATAGCGCAATCCATTAATCATTGCTCCATAACCACCCATGGAAATACCACCGATATAGGTATCCTCTCTTCTGCTTGACAGACGGAACATGCTTCTAGTTATTCCAACAAGCTCTTCTCCAATAAACTTGCTGAATTTCTCATCCTTATCTTCATCATCCAGATAAAAGGAGTTCTCACCGCTGGGGAAAACACATGCAATATTATACTTATTTGAAAGTTCCTGCATCTCCGGTCCATTTAGGTAATCATTACAATCTCCGCCATACCCATGGAGCATATACAGTGTCTTAAGATCAGCATACAGGTTCTTCGTATCGTTCGCATAATCTTTGTTCCAATTCGCAGGTATAATAGCGCAAATGCTGACATTACGCTTAAGGTATTGCGATGGAAAAGTAGCCCTAATTACAGCCATGATCAAATCCTCCTTTTTATCCCAGCAATCAAGATATCTTTTCATCTTGATTGCTTGATATCATTATATAATTCTATCAATCTGTTTTTCATACTATATGTCATTCTTACCAAATCACCATTTACGATTTTTTGGATACGGACAATGGGAATCAACCAACTTTGCTCTAATCTGCACAATGCAACCGCACTGGAGACAGGTTGTCCCGTACTCCAGGTCGCTGCATGAATCACAAATCTCCAGTCTTTGTTGATAGATATCATCACTGACAAACTGAATCTTCTTTAATCGTGACAGTTTATCAATTGCCTCTATAATCTCCTGATCCGATACCCTAACCGATGCAAGGCATCCTTTACATACTTTTTTGCTTTCCATAATACTATTCTACTTCTAACACTACTACAGATTTAGCAGGCAGGGTTGCAATGAGATGTCCTTCCTTTATCGTCGCATTCTGGAATGATGTAATGCTGATTTCTTCCGGATTTTCAAAGGTGTTTTTGGAGTTCACCTGCTCTGCAGATACCATCTTACCAGTTACTTTCTTTCCTGAGAAGCCATCTAATTCACAATCAATCTCTGCTTCCTGATTCGGATTCAGATTACAGATCGAGATATGAATTTTGCCTTCGGAATCAATGGAAGAAGATACATTGATCTGAGGAATCTTCTCATTATTATATGCATACTCTGCATTCTCAACTTCTGTTTCTAACAGCTGTGCATCCATATGAACGGTATACATTTTAAATACATGATAGGTAGGAGTCAGGAGCATTTTCTCTCCCTCTGTTAATATTACTGCTTGAAGTACGTTCACCAGCTGCGCAATGTTGGCCATCTGAACTCTGTCGCAATGATTATTAAAGATATTCAGGTTAATTCCTGCAATCAACGCATCTCTTAATGTGTTCTGCTGATGAAGGAAACCAGGATTTTCACCGGGCTCAGTATCGTACCAGGAGCCCCACTCATCCACAATTAATCCGACTTTTTTCTCCGGATCATAGCGGTCCATAATCTCTTTATGCTTAACAATCAACTCATCCATAAACAGAGTTTTCTTTAAAGTAATAAACCATTCTTCTTCTCCAAAGTCTACTGCGGATCCCTTCACGGTCCAATCTCCGGGAAGCGTATAATAGTGAAGGCTGAGACCATCCATCAATTTGCCTGCTTTTTTCATCAATACATCCGTCCAGTTATAATCATCTACGCTTGGGCCACAGGCAATCTTATAAATCTTATTATCGCCAAAGTTTCTTACATAGGTTTGATATCTTCGATATTCATCTGCATAATACTCAGCGAGCATGTTTCCTCCACATCCCCAGCTTTCATTTCCTATTCCAAAGAAATCAACCTTCCAAGGCTCTTCCCGTCCGTTCTCTCTACGTAAGTCAGCCATAGGTGATTTGCCGTCAAAGGTCATATATTCCACCCATTGCTGCATTTCCCGAACTGTTCCGCTTCCGACATTACCGTTAATATAAGGCTTTGCTCCAATCAAATCACAAAATTGAAGGAACTCATGGGTACCAAAATGATTATTCTCCGTAACACCGCCCCAGTGAGTATTTATCATGGTTGGACGTTTCTCATATGGTCCGATTCCATCCATCCAATTATATTCATCAGCAAAGCATCCGCCCGGCCAACGAAGTACAGGAATTTTGATATCCCTTAAAGCCTCAATCACATCATTACGCATACCATCCGTGTTCGGAATAGGAGAATCCTTGCCTACCCATATTCCACCGTAGATACATCTTCCTAGATGCTCTGAAAAATGTCCATAAATGTTTTTATTGATTATTTCCTTTTTTTCATGAGCATTCACTTTAATCTTGATCATTTTTTCCTCCATCTGTCTGTATATTCTTAATCTCAATATTAATTAGTACTAAGACTCCTTTTCACAGGTTTTCATGAAACCTAGTTTCATATAGCCACATACTATTAATTATACACGAAAAATCAATATATGGAAAGATAAATACATTTCATTTTCATTTAACAATAATCTATTATATTTCTTCTATATTTTACACTATATTTCATATAATTATCAGTATTATTATATACTAGCCATGTATTAAATTGCATATATAAACAAACAATAATTCTCCATATTAAAACAACATAAAGCCATATATATATGCATGAAAATGTGCTTAAATGGTTATATCATACAACATCTACACACATTATTAATAAATACGAAGGGAAAAGGTAAAAATGAGCAAAGAACGTATTGGTATAACACCCGCCATGGGGTGGAATTCATGGAACACCTTTACTTGGGATATCAATGAAGCATTGATTCGTGATGTAGCCGACAAATTTATTGCAGACGGATACAAGGATGCAGGATATGAGTATATCGTCATAGACGATTGCTGGAGCCTTAAGGAAAGAGACTCTTCCGGTAATCTCGTAGCAGACCCGGAAAAATTCCCCAGCGGTATCAAAGCACTAGCTGACTATATTCATTCGAAAGACTTAAAGTTCGGTATGTATTCCTGCGCAGGAACCCATACCTGTGCAGGTTATCCCGGAAGCTTTGAACATGAATTTCAGGACGCTAAGCAATTTGCAGAATGGGGTGTTGATTATCTAAAATATGACTACTGCTTTAAGCCAAGACATATCTCTGGTGAATTGCTATACAAGAGAATGAGTCTTGCATTAAAAAACTGTGGACGAGATATACTCTTTTCCGCTTGTAATTGGGGAGAAGATAATGTATATCAATGGATTCGTGAATCAGGTGCGCATATGTATCGTTCAACAGGGGATATTCGGGATTTCTGGGATTCTATCAAAAGCATCGCTATATCACAATTGGATAAGCAATGCTATACCGGTTCCTATTGCCATAATGATATGGATATGCTGGTTGTTGGTATGTATGGAGGAAGTAATAGCGATTATATCGGAAGCAAAATCGGTGGATGTACGGATGCAGAGTATAAGACACACTTTTCCTTGTGGTGTATTATGGGTTCTCCGCTGATGATCGGCTGCGATATCCGTAATACGAATGACGCAACAAAGACTATCCTTTTGAATCGTGACTTAATCGAAATTAATCAGGATATCGAGTGTCGTGGTGCATATCGTATCAAACCGGAACCACAGTGGTTTCATTCGGACGATGCTTTCATGCTGGTAAAAGTATTGGCAGATGGCGATATTGCCATAGGTTTCTTCAATCTGAGCGACACACAAAGAGAAATGTCCTTACAATTCTGGGACATGGGACTTTCCTATGCATCGGGCATGTCCCTATCCTTGTATGATTGTTGGGAGCACAAGGAATTAGGTACCTTCTCCGAGCGCTTTGCTCCGACAATACCTGCACATGATTGTATGGTCATTCGAGCTAGGCTGGTGAAATAATGGCTGAGCATCAGACATGTAGAGAATGCGGTGTTTCCCTGACAGGAGATGAGATCGCTATTTACTTAAAGTTAGTATCCCGATCAGCAAAGGATTTTCTATGTATTGATTGTCTTGGTAAGAAGCTCAATTGCGGACGAAAGCCAATCGAAGAGCGGATCCGATATTACAGGGAATCTGGTAATTGTGTATTATTCCGATAATTCTGTAAAAGCGGATGGTATCATAACTCTTTTTCCCTCTTATCCGTATGCTTTTTGGCATACTCAGAGGGAGAAAGAGTTGTTACTTTTTTAAATACTCTGGAAAAATATAATTGATCCTTATACCCCACTGAACAGGCTATGGATTTTATGGATAATCCATAGGTTTCCAGCAATACACAGGCTCTTTGAATCCGATAGGCAGTAAGATAGCCGGATATTGACATTCCTGTTGCTTCCTTAAATCGTCGGAATAGATAGGTTCTATCAATCTTAACATAATCAACAATATCGGATACTGTCAGATTCTCCTTCCAGTAATTGTTTTCAATACATTCCTTAGCCAGTGTAACGTAATCCGTCTTTATGGTATTATTTGTCCTCGGGTAATTTTCTATATAGTAGGATAATAAAAGGTGCAGTCTTGCGTTTGCCCGTTCCTTCTCAAACTGCTGCATTCCCGTGCTTTCCTCAATGCGAAACAATGGTTCCAGATTAACATTGGAGGCGGATGTAACTGGATTATGGGGTGAAAGCTGAGTCATTCGCAATAGTCGCAGTGCTTCCTCCCCCTTAAACTCAATCCATATATACTCCCATGGATCACCTGGATCAGGATAATAAAACACCTCCATCTGAGGACATATCAGAAAGCTCTCACCAGTCTTTATAGTATATATTGTGTCGTTGGTTTCCAGACAGCCCTTTCCTGAGATAATATAATGTAGTGCATAGACATCCCGCACTCCCGGACCCCAGCGATGTAAATTGGACGGCTTATAACCATAATTAATACAGACAAGATCCTCTTGCATATGAAAATTCATCGGCTTCATATTACACTTTCTCTTCCCTTCTGCCTTTTATCAGAAAATAATAAGACGATCGGTCTGAACTATTTCCTTAAAAGCATAATTTCTATAATAATTCTAAAATGTTAAACGATATAACTTTGCTCCATGTGCTGATACTTCCGTATCAAACATACTATCCTGAACCTCCAGAATCTCATTAGTCCATAATTCTTCAAACTGATATCCATGAAAGCTTTCTAATTCTATCTCATCTGCTACAATACTAATATTGCGCTTTTCATCACTGAGGTTAAATACTGCAAGGTAATACGCATTCTCCTCGGTATCCCTTGATAACCATATGGCCTGCTGACTATCCCTCATGATCTGCTTTGCACCTGATGAATGAGTTAATAAGCGCAATACCTTTTCATTCGTAATTAGCTCCAGAGTCCATTGATCCAGCTTCGGCAGTTCTGCTCCGATCATAAGCGGGGACCGGAAGATGCACCATAGAGTCATCATAGTGATCTGCTCTTCCTTGGTAAATCTCGTATAGCGCTCTTCTCCAAAACCTTTGCCGATATAACCCAGAGGGAGCATATCGCAATCCGGATAGCAACCTTCCGATACATGGTTTTGCCATAATTCACAGCGTTCAAACATATTTAACAGAAGCGGCCAGCTATCCCAGAAATCATCGGTAATTCTCCACATGTTAGAATATTTTTCATAATGCCAGGCTTTGTTAATCAAAGCGGGTCCTGGTGACAGACTTAGGACAATAGGACGACCGGAATGTTTTATTGCCTTATGAAGCATTTCTATTTCTTTCTCGGAGGATTTCATGTCATGTCTGCAAATATCATCACATTTTACAAAATCCACACCCCACTGAGCATAGAGTTCGAAAATGGAATTATAGTACTCCTGCGCCCCTTCTCTGTCTACCTCTAATCCATACATATCCGGATTCCAAAAGCAGATGCTGGACGGGTTAGCAATTTCATTGGCTGTCCGATTTGTTCCATATAGCTTCGTTTGCATATGTGCTGCAATTCTCGGAATGCCTCTCATAATATGAATTCCGAATTTCAAGCCCAGACTGTGTATATAATCTGCCAATGGCTTAAATCCCTGTCCGTTTGCCGAAGACGGGAACCTATCAGGACACGGTAAAAGTCTGGAATACTCATCCATCTCAACCTTCCAGAATGGAATATATTGATGCTTGTTTCTTTGTGTTCCGGTGTCGTAAGCATACCATTCAATATCTACTACAACATATTTCCATCCATAATCCTTAAGATGGGCTGCCATATAATCCGCATTGGCTTTGACCTGTTCCTCATTCACTGTAGTATCATAATAATCATAACTATTCCAACCCATGGGCGGGGTAGGAGCGAATTTGTTTTTATTCATCATTTAATCTCCTATCAGTAATAATTTGATTTATATTCTCTTGATTTACCTATCTATATAAAGTATTATATTATTATGATTTTGTAACAACAAGAGTATTTATATGATAGGAAGGGTAATTTTTTGATGTCATGGCAGTTAGGAAACTACGGTTTTTATGATATTGATTGTATCGCAGAGCAATCCTTATGTATTCACGATTTGGGAATTGAATTAAGAAGGGAGGAAAGTTATAACTTTGATAACTCCACCAGAGATTATCATGGTTATCTATTTCAATACACCTTAGACGGATATGGCATATACAATTATCAAGGTACTTCATACAAATTAACAAAGGGTAAGGCTTTCTTCATCTCGTTTCCGGAGAATAGTCAATACTGCCTTTCACAAGAAGAAGTGGACTCTGAGTATCATTGGACCTTCTTTTATTTACATTTTTCAGGTCCTGCTGTACAACCCTTTTTTAATCGCATCCGGGAAATATCCGGCCCTGTCTTGGAGCTGGATATCGATAGTATGCCGATCAATCTTTTTTTTGAGTTATATGATACCCTTCAAAACCAACATAGATTATCCCGCTATACTGGTAGTGAGTGGCTCTATCGTTTTTTAATCTCCCTATTGCGAAATATAGAATTTCCACCCCATAAAGTAATAAATCCCCATGTATCTTCTGCCATGGAATGGATGAAAAAAAATTACACTTACCAAATAAATCTGGAGGATATGTGCCCGGAGATTGGTGTTTCTTACTCCCATTTGACAAGGCAGTTCTATAAGGAGCAAGGCATTACACCTGTTCAGTTTTTAACCCAGCTTCGTCTGGAGCACGGAATGCAGCTACTATTGAATACTGATCTTCCTATAGAAAAAATAGCAAAAGAGTGTGGATTTGCATCAGCCAATTATTTTACAAAGGTATATAAAAAGGCTTTACACATTACACCCAGCGAATATCGCCAACAGCATAGGGTTTAATATAATAATCTCTTGATGGGAGGAATATTTATATGGCAATTGATAAGCAGAATTTAGAAGACATGGATACAATATTATCTCATAGATATGACAATGGAGCCGACCTATGGGCAACCCCTGATAAACGATTATTAAAAGGAGCGCCTTTTTCCACTTTTGAGTGTGCATTATATCTTCTAGAGTTAGGCATGTCCTCCGATGATCCCTTAATGAAAACTATAGCAGATTTGATTTTTAGCACCTGGAAGGAAGACGGTCGCTTCAAAATATATCCAACAGGGGGCATTTATCCTTGTCAGACTGCAATTGCCGCAAAAGTACTATGCCATATGGAATATGCTAATGATTCCAGATTAAAGGTAACCTTTCAACATTTTTTAGATACCCAGTATAATGATGGAGGTTGGAGATGCAATAAATTTTTCTTTGGACATGGACCTGAAACAGAGTATTCCAATCCACATCCCACACTCAATATTCTCGACGCTTTCCGCTTTAGCGATTATCTGAATAATGAGCCGGTACTTGATCATGCGGTAGAATTTTTGCTTGAACATTGGGTAATACGTAAACCAATTGGTCCTTGTCATTACGGAATAGGAACACTGTTCATGCAGGTGGAATATCCTTTTCGCAATTACAATCTCTTTGAATATGTCTATGTCCTTTCTTTTTATCAGCGGGCAAGAAACGATCGTCGTTTTCAGGAAGCATTGGAAGTACTGAAGGCAAAAGCCGTTGATGGAAAAATCATAGTGGAACGGGTTGTACCAAAATTGGCTAAACTGAACTTCTGCAAAAAAGGAGAGCCAAGTGCACTGGCGACAAGGCGATACAATGAAATTTTAGATAATCTCAAGATGTAAGGATCCTGCTGATAAATTATTTACCTCCAAAATCCATAACCATATACCGATAAGAAGACGGTGTCATCTTAATGTATTTCATAAACTCCCGGTTATAGTAGCTGATATTATTAAAGCCACAGAGACTGGCTATTTCTGCAATCTTTTTCTGAGTATTCTCAAGATATTCACAGCTCTTTATTACCTTGTAACGATTTATATAGCTAAAGGGTGTCACACCTGTTAACAGCTTAAATAACCGACAAAATTGTCCCTCACTCAGGCATGTCATAGCTGCCAGCTTCCTTAATGTTATATCCTCATTATATGAATTATGAATGTAATTCATGGCATTCTCCAGCTGTATTGAACGCTTAGAAAGCTTATTCGAAGCCTCTATCTTCGATAGGTGATTGTTATAGATACTCTGCCATATGATAAGTAGCATACCCTGCATCTGCAGTTCCCACTGATCAACGCAATATTGGGAGAGTTCATACATTTTGATAAGAGTTTCTATTATATCCTTGTGCCAGGAAACAGCTGGCGTCAGTAACAGTGGACAGCGCAAGCTATAATTCATAACAGGCGACACATATTTCACATAATGAGGATTAAATGATGTATCAAATAAATAATTGTGGGAAAAAACTATTGCGTAGAATTCACAGGCATTTTCGTCCAGACTTTTTGCCATATGAAGAAGATTCGGTGGTACAAAAATTGCATCCCCCGTTTGCAGAGTGTATTCCTGATCCTCTATGTAGAAGGTTGCTCCTCCTTGCTTTATCAGTAAGAACTCTACTTCATTATGCCAATGCAAATATAATACCTGCTCGGCTCCTGGAATGACCTTGGTATGATGGAACGAAATTGGTAGGAATTCTGTTCGGTGGGAAACCGTTTCTAGTAGGGAAGCATTTGGACTTGTGTACATTGATATTCTCCTCCTTCCTCTATGGCATGCTTCGGGACATGTATCCACTGTATACACCATGGTCACAATTGTTAGTTTCGCGATTACCTAAATCAATATCGTATTATAAATCATCAATTTTATTCAAGTAATTCCAAAGAAAAATCAATATAATTATATTGTACTGTTTCAAGATCCAATTGACAAGCATAATAAAGAGGGAGAGTTATATGAGCAAGATTACAATTTTAGAAAATAAGATTATTTTCGAGAGACGGGACGAACTCACAGTGATTGAACCATATGGGAAAAATTGTCTAAGGTATCGATCCACTCGTAATATCAGTCTTTCTGACGAAGGATGGACCTTGCTTCCGCCTAATGATTGCCATTGTAAAGTAGAGGGAGATTCTACAAGTGCAACCATTACAAATGGAGACATCTCAGCAACCATTACAACAGGTGGTGGATGGATACCAAGCATTGTAACCTACTACCGTAAAGGATCGCAGATACTGCGCTCTCGTGACGAGGGCGATGCTGTTACGAAGTTTACCCACCTCGGAGGAAACAATTATAAAGTTAAAGCCATTTTTGACAGTAATCCTGGAGAGCATTTCTATGGGCTGGGACAGGAACAGGAGGATCAGTTTGATCGAAAAGGCTGCTCCTGTAATCTACTCCACTATAATACCAAATCCACACTACCGGTATTGTACTCTTCTCTTGGATATGGCTTTCTTTGGAACAACCCCTCCCCCGGACTATGCGAAACCACTCTGAACCATACTCTCTGGTGTTCCGATAATGCATATCAGATTGATTATCTAATATGGACCGGGGACAAGCCGGCTGATGTGATGAAGATCTATTGTGATCTCACTGGTTATGCACCGAAATTCCCTCACTGGGCTGCTGGCTTCTGGCAATGTAAGCTCCGCTATGAGAGCCAGGAGGATCTTCTTGAGGTAGCAAGAAAATACCATAGCCTTGGAATCCCGGTAGCTGCCATCGTCATTGATTATTTTCACTGGACGGAACAAGGGGATTGGAAGTTTGACCCCAAGTATTGGCCGGATCCCAAATCCATGTGCGATGAGCTGTTATCCATGGGGATTAAGCCAGTGGTGTCGGTCTGGCCTACAATTAATCCGAACAGCGAAAACTATGCTCCTATGGATGATGAAAACATGCTTGTTCGTACAGAAAATGGTCAATATGGATTATTCAATTTCTACGGACTGCAGACCTTTATAGACCCCACCAATCCTAAAACCGGTCCCTATGTCTGGAGTAAGATTAAAGAGAATTACTATCGATATGGAATTAAGACCTTCTGGCTGGATGAAGCGGAGCCGGAGGTACATCCTCAGCAATTTCATAATCTTCGATTTTATATTGGGAATGGCGCTCAGACTGCATTATTATATCCATACTATTATTCAAAGATATTCTATGACGGACTAAAATCAGAGAACGAGGAAGAAATCATTTCCCTAACCCGTGCTGCATATCCTGGCAGCCAACGGTTCGGCTCCTTAGTATGGAATGGCGACATTCCGTCCACCTTTGACGCTCTTCGACAAAGCGTTACCAGCGGTCTCTCCATGGCAATGTGTGGTATTCCCTGGTGGAACAGTGATATCGGCGGGTTTCATTCTGGTGATATCGAAAGCGATTACTTCCGTGAGCTGATTGTCAGATGGTTTCAGTTCGGTCTCTTCAGTCCTGTCATGCGTCTTCATGGTGCCCGTAAAAAGACTGCCAGTCAGGTGGATCGTCATCCGGGAGTAAAGGAAACCAGCGGTGGCGATAATGAAATCTGGAGCTTCGGAGATCGTAATTACCCGATATTAAAAAGATTGATTGAGCTTCGTGAACGCCTGAAGCCTTATATCATAAAGTATATGGATATTGCTAGCGAGACTGGTTCTCCCATTATGCGCCCCATGTTCTATGATTATTATCAGGATGACATCTGTTATACCCTTGATGATCAATATATGTTTGGCGAAGATATTCTATTTGCTCCGATTATGGAACAGGGTGTTACGAAACGTTCGGTATATCTTCCGGAGGGAAACTGGATTAATGTCAATGACAAGTGCACCTACACTGGTGGTAAAATGCTAACTGCCACAGCCGAAATTCATGAATTTATTGCCTTTGTGAAAGAAGGAAGTGAGGTTCTTACTGTATTTTCATAATCATCAGTAACTATAACATTAAATATCCTAAAAAATAATAGGTAAATAGCACAACAACTGATCAAGTAAAGGATTTAAAAAGAGATCAAATAAAGAATTTAAAAAAATTCCGATATGGCTCTATTCCACCATATCGGAATTCTTTTATATCTATAGGAGTTAGGTATTAACGGTTGTATCGTCTAAATCGCGTTATTTAAACAGATCTGGTAAAATATCGTAAATATACTGATTCACCCAGTTCCATGCATGGGTACCACCTTCTGCCACGATGAAGTAGAAATTCCCTTTACTCGTATCCGATGAATAAATAAAGCTTTCCTTTAATTGCTTCATCGCATCAACCTGTGGCTTTAGATTCGGATAAGCAATATCCAGGTTGCCTGTTGCACAGAATAAGTAATAATCCTGTGGTTTATATCCTGCTTCTTTCGCTGCCTTTGATAGATATTCTGCCGTCTCCGACGGTTTACTACTGCCAGCTTTCTGACCATATACCCAGCAGTCTCCGCTCAGTGGCATAAAATATTTGAAATAGTCAAGACAATGAATGAAAATATACCAGGTTGTAACCGATCCCATGGAGAAACCACCGAATGCCCTGTGTTCTCTCGATGCTTTCAAATCCCTGTCCTCCGTGGATGCTGCATAGGTATGATATTTTCCTTCTATCAAGGGAACCACTGTATGGATTAACTCCTCATGGAAGAGTGCCACATCATTTTTCCCGCCGTAAAAGGATGGCGTCACTACAATAAGTGGTTCTATATCACCTTTTTCAATCATATTATCGAGGATTTTCTTCAAATCCTTGTTCTTACCTGGTCCCCCGAAGATGAGATTCTCGTTCTCTCCGCCTCCATGCATTAAATATATAACATTATATTTCTTACTTACCTTGGATTCATCATAGCCATATGGCAGATATACATTCAGCCTCTTAACATCGGTCCCGTTCTCAAGATTTACTGCAGTATATTCCAAGGTTTCAATAGTTCCCTGCTTTGTACTATTTGCGCGATATTCGTAAGGCACTGGTTTGAAATATTTATCGTTCGCTGCCTCCTCTGTCATTTCCAATTTGTCGATTGCTTCTATAATCGCAGAATATTGCTCAACGATTTGCATCTGTGTAACGTTCTTACCAGCTAACAGCTTTTCTGCCATATTCATTGCATCAGTTACTATTTGGGAATTTTTATAAAGTGTAAAATTCAACTTCTTTGTGCTTTTAATTAGGTTCAAGAGATCATATGGATTAAGTCCGGTAACCGAGCTCTCTGTCCTACCAGTCAATAGAATCTCACCAAACTTACTTGTATCCTTCCATGCGTTGCCAGTTGAATCGAAGACACTGATGGTGCCGACCCTTTCTGTCTCTTTTGCATCGTTGATCTGCAATTCAATTCCTAGTACCTTTCCATTGACAGGCTTAGACTTCAGCGCAATTCTTACTTCTATGATATAGCCATCCTCTACTATATGGGAACATGTGTAAAATTGCTCCACATTACCATTATCTACTGTCTGATAGTTCTCATAGTTCACTCTAAAATGTAAATCATCGATACCATATTCTTCAGACTTATCGTTATTCTCATCCAGGAAAACTTCCAGAGAATCCTGCATATAGGGTGCTTCAGGCTTCACAGACAGATATTTATCTTTTACTATTGCCAGTATGTATAAGGCATTGTCATCCCATAAGGCCTTAAATGTAGCTGATGTATCTTCACTCCCGGTTACATATTTGGGAATAACAGCTTGTGCGTTATTCCAGATCTCATCCAATGTACCATCCATTACCGGAGAGCCGAAATATGCCACCATTCTTCCATTCGCATCAAAACCGTTTTTATCAACGGATACCTTGACCGCTTCTGATTTTACTTCCCCACTTTTATTCACCAAAAACATCTCCTCCTTAAGTTGAAATATAATTCAATGTAATACACTTTCGTTCTATAATAATCTAATAAAAGTTAGTGCATTATCGATTTAGCATTGATTCAATTCTATCTTATATATAGTTTCTTGTCAATATAAAATGTGTGTACTTGACATTTTATAACAGCTAGTATATATTCTAATTAGATATCTAATTAGTAAATCAGGGGAGAGTGTCATGGATCATAATACGAAGCATTTACACGAGGCTTTAATTGGTTGCTATACCGCTCACAAAAGATATTGCGTTCAGCAGTTTCAGAAGTTAAACCTAACCACAGGACAGCCAAAGGTCTTGTACATATTACTGAATAATGAAGGTTATCTTCAGAAAGAGTTAGCTCAACGATGTCATGTTGAACCAGCTACTATGACCTCTCTTCTTAACAATATGATAAAAAAGGGACTGATTTATAAGAATATAGTATATGTCTCTGGTGGGAAACGTGCGTATGCCATTTATTTAACCAAGGATGGATATGACATGGCTCTTAAAATAAAGAAAATCATTGAAGAGGTAGAAGAAATCAGTTACCAAGACTTCAATGATAAGGATAAACAGTTATTGATGGATCTATTGAATCGGATCCAGACGAACCTGGAAAAAAAATAAAGGAGTTATCATAATATGAAAGTGTTATTTTTATTATTGCAGATTTCGTTCCTACTACTACTTACCTCATGTTCCGGCAAAGCTACGGAACCCTCCTCGAAACCCTCCACTAATGACAATGATCAGTCTACAGAGCAAGAGGAAGCTTCTCAGAAGGAAGCAAATACAGACAGTGTAGTCACGAAAGAACCAATAACTGAGCAGACCTCCAGTAAAACTTCAACAGAAACCACTTCCAATGACGATGTACAAAGGGCATTCCCCGTAGTCGATGAAATTCCTGCTGAGTATCTTACGAAAAGAACCGATCATAGTGGCTCTATAGAAACAGTCACATATCAGACAAAGGACTACTTTGGTGACGGTTCCGAGATTACGAAGAAAGCATATGTATATCTTCCATATAACTATGATGAAGCCAAGCAGTATAATGTTTTATATCTTATGCATGGTATCGGCGGCAGTGAAGATGAATGGGGCATGAATAATGATTTGTCCCTTGTTAAAATCATGATGGATAAATTAATTTATAACGGTGATATTGAGCCCTTTATCGTTGTAACTCCAAACGGACGCTCCTGCGCTGATTTTGCCAATACTTCCGCGGATTATAACTCCTTCTACATCTTTGGCAAGGAATTGCGAAATGACTTAATCCCTTACATAGAAAGCAAGTATTCAACCTTTACTGACTTTAAGAAAGATAACTACTATCTGGCAGAAACCCGTGATCACCGCGCAATGGCAGGTCTTTCCATGGGCGGTATGCAGACCATTAATATCGGAATGTGTGAGAACCTTGATATTATCAGCTACTTTGGCGCTTTTTCCGCTTGTCCCACCACGAACACCTCTACTCAAATTGCGGATAAACTGAAAGAGTTTCCAGACGAAACGATCCATTTCTTTTATAACATATGCGGTACGGAAGACAATGTTGCTATTTCCAGTGCATCCGCTGCTGTTTCTTCCATCACGGATTTGACGGATAAACTGGATGACAGTAAGAATTTTATCTGGCAAGAAGTTAGCGGCGGCCACGATTTCAATGTATGGTATCTGGGCTTCTATAACTTTGCCAAAATTGTATTTAATCATAATTAATTACTATAAAAACCGCCACAACTCTCTCTAAAATTGTAGATTGGAGCAAGCTCCTGGACCATCGGTATGTCCACTTTATTCTTTAATGATACTAGTAACATGTTTAGCGAGCTTTCCGCAAATTGCAGCATGGGTTGTTGAATGGTCGTTATAGTTGGATTCGAGTAATTGAAATACTCATTATCACCAAATACTAATATCTCTATATCAGCTGGAATATTAAGTCCGGCTGATTTGCATGCGTTCAATACTCCTGCAGCATTTCTTCCGTCCATAACAAAAAGCGCTGTCGGCTTAATCTTATTGGACAGTATTTTTATAGTGGATTCATAACCGCTTGCATAATTACGTTCCTTACAGTAGGATATATAATTATCATCAATATGAATGTTTTTCTCCTTACAGCATTCTTTAAACGCCAATTCAATTAACTGAGCTGATTTTCCTTTTGTAGATAATCCGATCAGTCCGACCGTTTTATGATTTCTTGCATAAAATAAATTAGCACAGCTTTCACCAGCATCATAATAATCAATCATAACACTATTATATTTTTTTGTATTCCTACCAACTAATACAATAGGAATATCAAAATCATTCTGTTCAAGAAATTGCTGATCTTCATTTGATATTCCCCCAATAATTGCTCCATTAAAATGATTGCTATTTATTGATGATTTATATTTTTCAAGATTCCCAAAATCATACGGCTGTAAAACCAGTTCTATAGCAAGATTGCTCTCCTTAATTGCACGATATAACCCCTTTAAAAACTGCCCCAGTAAATCATCCAGATATTCTTCTCTCCAAAATAAAGCTATAATATATGGAGCCTCCTCTTCCGCTGACTTTCTAAGTCTGCGGGCATAGATATTCGGCTGATAATTCATTTCCCTTGCCATATCTTCTACAAGCTTTTGTGTCGTCTTCGAGATTCTCATCTGATCGCCTCTTCCATTCAAAACAATGGAAACCGTTCCGGAAGACAAGCCCAGTCGCTCGGCTATTTGCTTTATTTGTACTGTTGCAGTACTTTTTTTGTTCTCCACTTATATCCCCCATTTTTTACTTTTATCTTAATAATAGAATAAGTAAATTTTTATGTCAACATGAGAACGGGCTGTTGCATAAATAACAGCAGGAATTATGACTTACCATATGTGAGGTAAGTCATAATCCCTGTAAGATTAATATGCAACAGCTCCTATGTAAATTAACATACACTAACACTTTTTGATTTGGTTTTATTTTGATAAAGGTTAAATACAATCATAGCTCCAATGATAAGCGCTGCACAGGTAAAATACATTACCATATAGTTAAAACAATCCGTAATTTTACCGCCTATAATGGGTCCAAGACCCTGACCTATATCCGCACCTATGTAGAAGGTACTCGTAGCCACTCCGACTCTACTGGCATCTACCCTTTTGATACATTCGGTCTGTAATGATATCTGTCCTGATCCCTGTCCCATGGATTTTAATACCGAGGCAATGATTAACCAGCTTAATACTGGTGCAACACCAATCATCATCATCGATACCGCTGTGATAATTAAAGAGATATTCACTACAAGTGTTAATCCTTGCTTATCAATAACGCGACCTATAAAAATACGCATACCAAATAACACTATAGCACCCACAGAAAAGAAAAGACCAACATTTGCGATCTGCCTTTCTTTGCCCAATAATATCAGAAATGAACTAACGATACCGTTGCTAAATGAGAACATCCCACCAATAATTGAATATACAATAACCTCTTTTGCTATTAATGAATTTATCGTAATCTTGATCTTTTTGTCATTTTGGTTACTTCTCTCCTGAGAATACGGCAGGAACAGAAGCATAACTGCAGCAATAAAGGATAGTAATGTTATAATAAGAAACATTGGCTGAAAGCCAAAACTATCTGCAATATATACCCCAAGATTAGGTCCTATAATCTGTGAAATCACCTGTCCAATTCCATAATAGCCTATTCCCTCACCCATTCTCTCCTTTGGAATATATTCAGTTACAAGTGCGATATTCGTAGTACTGCTTAGTCCAAATGCGACACCATGTAAAACTCTGAAAAAAAACAACATAGGTATCTGATCGGATAAAGCATAACCTAATGCAGCTACACCAATGAGAATGTTGGCTATGATACACAGATGCTTTTTATTAAATCTATCTACTGACATTCCGGCCAACGGGCGAACCAACAGTGCTGAGATGGAAAAGATCCCCGCTATAATACCGGCTATTGCAAGAGAGCCATTGATGGCCATCGCATAATTTGATATCATTACATAGACCATGTTAAATCCCATGGTAGTTAATAAACTGACAATGATTAAAAACAGAAAAGGTCTCGTCCATAAGGCTTTTGTATTTTCTTTATCTCTCATTCTATCCCCCTGTGTACGCAATATAATTTCATGTTGAATATGATACATAATTCTTTAAGATGTCTATTTCACCTTGTAGCGAAGCACATTCCAGCTCAGCGGTGGTAACGTAACCTTGTCTGTAATCTCAATTTCCTTTGGAACAACTCTTGTCGGATTCTTTATGGTATTCATAGCTAGAGGCTGATCCTCGTGAAGCTGTATATGCTGAAGTAACTCTACCTTATCAAACTGAGGAATACAATTGAATTCTACAGTCTCACGTAAGTCCAAGTTGACAGCGAATACCGTAAGGCTACCAGTCTCCTCATCATATACACCTGCTGTCTGAATATATGGTTGTTCTCCATAATTGTCGGTTTTCTTCATCGGGCTTATAAGTGACGTACGTAGTGCAACGCCTTTCGCATAGGTAGCAGCATGTTGAAACGGATAAAAGGTTGTCTGCTTATATACTCCTCCCTCCGGATCTACACCGATAACACTTCCTATCACAATTGACTGACATGCTATCTTAACTCGATCACACCGATTAATAAATGAAATCAGAATACTTCCAAATAAGCAGGCGTCAATTAGATTCGTACCCTCGGGTCTTCCTCCCGGTTCAGGCAGACTGCGCTCACTCCAATCGAGCCCTTCTGCCTTTGCAGTCTGACTCGACATAATACCCCATTCATCAAAGCAAATATTTATCGTCTTATTAGAGTATTTTAGTCCCTTCACATAATCTGCAGCAGCACAAACTGTATTGATAAATCCCGTTAAATCCCTAGCGATATAGGGAAGATCCTCAGGAGTAAAATCAGCTGGAAAGACTGTTCCCTTCACGCTTTCCGGATCATAATTATAGTAACGATGCAGAGATAGATAATCCACATTCTCATAGCATTGTTCCAAAACCACACGATCCCATTCTGGAAAAGTAGGATGGGTTTTATCATTTGCGCAGCTACCGCAGGCTACAAATTCAATATCAGGATCCACTATCTTCATCTGCTTTGCAGCCTCATATGCAATTCTTCCATATTCCATGGCAGTTTTTTCACCCATCTGCCAGGTACCATCCATTTCATTACCAAGGCACCATAGTTTAATATTATGAGGTTCTTCATGACCATATTTCTTGCGTAGATCACTGAAATAGGTTCCTTCCTTCATGTTGGTATATTCCACTTCATAGGAAGCCTCCTCCGGTGTACCCGTGCCAAGGTTAACAGCAAGCATGGGCTCTGAACCAGCCTTTTTCACCCAATCCGTATATTCATCGATTCCCATATGATTATTCTCAATCATTTTCCATGCCTTTACAAAACGTTTTGGACGTAACTCCTTGGGCCCAATTCCATCCATCCAGTGATAATCTGATACAAAATTGCCTCCTGGATAGCGGATCGCTGTCGATTTCAATTCGCGCATCAATTCTAATACATCTTTCCGAAAGCCTTGCTCGTCAGCTGTTGGATGATCAGGATTATAGATGCAGCCATATACTATCTTATGTATTGATTCAATAAATGTACTAAATATACGCTGATCTACCTTGTCGATGGAAAAATCCTTGTCTAATTTCAGTGTCGCTTTTTTCATGTTCCCATTCTCCTTATATCTTTTTATTATTATAGTTTATTATTACTTCTACTTATATTGGGCTGTTGATACCCCTAATTACATTGGCTTAGATCAATTTGATAGGTTGGCTGCTTTATTAGCAATTTCGTTTTAGCAACTACTATTTATAGCATAACATATTCATAAAATAATTTCATTATTTTTATGTAAATTAATGAAAAAAAGCATTAATAAGCTAAGATAATACATTAGCTTATTAATGTTTTTCACATGAATTGCATATATAGATTAAATTCGGTCTCTATTCTTTTACACCACCTATGGTAAGTCCTGTTACAAAATAACGCTGTAGGAACGGATATAAAGCTACTATAGGAAGACAGGTTAAGATTGTAGCTGCAGCACGAACGGATGTGGTAGTTACTTGCACAGTACCTCCTGCACTAGCAGCCTGCGCGGATTGATTAGCATCTCCACTTAACTGGCTAACGGAGGACAACAATTTCATAAGTTCATACTGCAATACCGTCAGGTTGTCTGCCATTCGGTTATAAAGCATCGTATCAAACCAGGAATTCCATTGTCCGACCGCAATAAACAAAGCTACCGTTGCAAATACAGGTTTACATAAAGGTACATATATTTTTACAAATATTTTTAGATACCCTGCACCATCAATTTGTGCTGACTCTTCCAAGCTGTCCGGAAGCCCATTCATATATGTACGAATAACTAGCATATTAAAGGCACCCACCATACCAGGAATAATATATACCCAGAAGCTATTCGTAAATCCTAACGACTTATTCAGTAAGAAAACAGGAATTAAACCACCGTTCACATACATAGTCAGTACGTATAATAAGGAAATGTGTTTTGCAAAAAGAAATTTTTTACGTCCTATAATAAATGAAATCAGTGCTGTTGTGGAAAGCTGTAATACGGTACCCACCACTGTTCGAAGTACAGAAACAGTAAGCCCTGTCATAATGCTTTCTTTTTTTAGTACTGTTTTATAATTCACTAAGGTCCACTTTCTTGGCCATAGATAGATACCACCACGAAGTGCATCGATACCTTCATTAAAGGACACTGCTAAAGTATTTAGGATCGGATATATGGTTACGAAAACAAATATAGTAAGTATTAATCCAATAACCAATGAATAGAGAAAATTCTTTGGAGATATTTTCTTCCGTTTAGGCTTATATATTATTTTTGTATTGTCCATTTAATACTCCCTCCTAGAATAATCTTTCATCACCGGTTGCTTTTGCCGTGGTATTAGCAAGGAATATTAAGATAATACTTACAACACTCTTAAAAATACCAGCTGCTGTACCAAGCGAATAATCCATCTGACTGATACCAAACTTTAGTACATATATATCTATTGTCTGAGATACACTTTGTACAATACCATTACCAAGTAAATACTGTATTTCAAAACCGGCATTTAATACATTACCTATATTCATTAATAAAAGGATGAAAATGGTAGGTTTAATCCCAGGCAACGTAACATTCCACATTTTTCTGAGTCTTCCTGCTCCATCAATGGATGCTGCTTCATATAAATCAGGATTGATGGCAGTAATCGCCGCAAGATAGATAATACTGTTCCATCCTGTTTCCTTCCATACGTTACCAAACCCTACAATCCACCAAAACAGACTTTTATATGTAAAAAAGTTGATAGGCTCTTTAATTATGTTCAGTCTAACAAGGATATCATTCACGATACCGCCATCAATGGATAATACATCCTTTAATATACCGCATACAATGATCATGGATAAAAAGTGGGGCAAGTACGACACTGTCTGAACGAATTTCTTTGGCCCTTTATGTACTACTTCATTCAAAATAAGTGCAAATCCGATGGCAAATACAAAGCTTAAAACCAAATTAATAACACCCATTGCAAGAGTATTACGAATTACACGGATAAAATCAGGATTATCCACGAATAAGAATTTAAATTTATCCAGTCCTACAAACTCCGACTTAAAAAAACCCTTTGCCGGCTTATACTTTTGAAAAGCCATGATCCAGCCAATCAATGGGACATAGCTAAATAAAAGCACATAAAATACATAAGGAAGTGATAATAATATCAATTCTTTTTGCTTTTTCATTTCTTTCCAGGTAATTTTCGTCTTAACTTCCTTTACCTTCTCTGGTCTTATACGTTTTGCTCTAGTCATTGAAATTACCCTACTTTCAATTCATATTATTACAGGTGGCTGTGGCAACACTGCTTTACAACCACCTGCTCTTAGTTTTCAGTAGTTACAAAAACTATTCTATCTTACTGTCCGCTTACATCCTTACCTTGAACCAGTTTGATTCTATCATATACCGCTTGCTGAACCTCAGCAAAGAAGTCTTCCGGTTTTACAGCCTTATAAGCATCTACATAATCCTCCCATGATTTCTCAAAATCCTCTGCAATAACTACTTGAGGAAGATACTGCTTCTTGGTTTCCTCCATCTTGGTCCATGCAAGTCCGCCAGGTGTTTCCGTTGTCATTTCACCAACGAATGACCACATAGGATACCAAGGCTCTTCAAAACCATCAATTTCATTGTAGTCAAGCATTTCAACATAAGTCTCTGCGCCATAGGCAGCTAAACATTCCTGAACCTCAGGTGTTAATCCAGCGAAGAACTCAGAAGGCTGGGTATCCGGAGTTGCTGCATTCTTACCATCCGGATTCATACCGGAGTAGTTCGGGAAGTAACCATATCCACATATATGAGAAGCCTTGTAATCAGAATTCACTGCATTATCTCTCATTTCCTGTGTTCTATAGTAAAGACCATTCTCATCAACTAAGTAGTCCACGCCCTCTATTCCCCAGCTACGAAGTGTAATGATTTCAGGTGACAACAAGTCATTCACAAATTGTAATGCACCTTCTACATCCTTACAGCTGGTTGTAATACTTAATCCACCAGAAAGAACCTGTGCCTCATTTGCAGCATAGTACATTTCATTCATTCCTGGTTCAATCGTAATTCCAAGTGGAACATAGGTACAGTCATTCAACTTCTGACTCTTGATAGAATCTTCAGCTGTCTGGAAGTCCCAACGCTGTTCTACCATACAAAGTACACGACCTGAAGCAACTTTCTCAAGGAACTGGTCATGGTTCATTGTCATGAACTCAGGGTCAATGATACCCTTCTTATATTCTTCGTTTAGTTTCTGGAAGTATCTCTTAGCAGTAGGTGTCATGTTGTAATCTGCTACCTTATAGGTTGCAGGATCTACGATACAACGTCCGTTATTCGGCCATCCGTCTAAGAATTGAGGCGGATTCTCAAGGCAGAAGTAATACCAGTCATAGCATAGAATTTCAAACGGAATAACCTGTGACCCATCAGGCATTGTGGGATTTGCCGCATAATATCTTTCTAAGAGATCAAATAACTGATCTAGGGACTCTATCTTAGGATAATTATCCCATTTTAATACTCTTGTCTGAATCCAGAAGGCTTCACCACTCTGTTGAGTATCCATCAGTTTTTCATTTATATTACCGAATTGAGGAATGGAGTAGATGTGTCCATCTTCCTGTCTTAGTGAGTTCCACTGTGTCTCATTCCAGAAATTCTTTATATTCGGATATTTGTCTAAATATTCATCAATAGGAACCAGCGCACCGGCTTCCTGTAACTGAGGTGTCCAGTTAATAAAGTCCGGATATTCTCCACTTGCGATTAACATACCAACTGCTTCTTCAGCTGTTTGACCTGTTAACCAGGTTTCCTTACATTTCGCACCAATCTTTTCAGCAATGATCTGCTGTATCTCATTATCATCATTAAGTTCTATGCCCTGTCTGTCAAAAAAGGCTGTAAATTCTTTGATTTCCTTTGTTTCTCCATCTTTTGTGTCATCTGTGTCTTTTTTATCCGAGGTTTCTCCAGTAGTAGGAGTAGATGAATTATTAGTCTCTACGTCCTTTTTTCCACATCCCGCGAATAACGTCGATACCATGGCAACACACAAGAGTATAACTAAAACTCTTTTTTTCATAACTTTCCTCCCATAATATTTTTTTCACTCTTCGAGTGATACCCTATATTATCACATTTGCACAAATTAAGATTCATGCAAAGTATAGAAAAAGCCACCACAAAGTATATATTTGTATAATTTGCAGTGGCTTTCTCCTATGTTTTTTAGTAATATGTTATGTTACTTTATTAATATGTAAGTTCTTTCTTCGGAATCTTGTCGGAGTATCTCCATAGACCTCTTCAAATTTATTAATAAAATACTCCTGATTTTTGTAACCTACATCAATGGCGATTTCATACATCTTCTTGTCGGAATATAGTAACAGTTCGGCAGCTTTATGAACTCTGACATTATTAAGATAATCCTTGAAGGTACACCCTCGTTTCTTTTTGAATATCTGACCTAAATAGGCACTATTGATATAATACTTCTCACTAAGAGACTTCAGGCTGATATTGTCTGCATAGTTCTGTTGGATATCATCTTCGATTTTATCCAGGATTCCCTTATCAGAATTTTGTCGAAGCTGTGCCAGATAATCCGAATATTCCAAGACAAACTGTTGGAATTTCTGTTCATTCTCATTTTCTCCATTGGATGTATATACCGTTTCACGAATATATTGCATAATTTCTTCCTGATCGATATCAGCATCTTGGTTGTATCCAAGCCCCAATAACCGGTATAATAGATATTGAACATTGCTATTAACAGCTTCCGGATCAAAATCCTTACTCATAATACTCCGGTAAAAGTTCTTAGCCATCACCTTAATCTTAACCTTATCGTTGATTTCAATAACATGCAACAACTCATCCAACTGCTTTTTGAAGCTGGCTGACTGAACTACCTGCACATCAGAATCTCTTTTGCAAAACCGGCTCGTCCTACCCTCATTCTTTTTACAGAACCGGAAGGATCTAATCATTAGTGCTTCGCGAAAGGATTCAGAAAGTAAACGGAAACTCTGGACCATGTTTCCCATACATGCGATCACTTCATATCCCACACGCTCTGATAACTCCTTAACCAGCCTATTTAACCACTCCTGTTGGGTCAGCCCGGTTTCATTCGCCATATTGCTGCAATAAATAATTCCTATATCATAGCACTCTGTATGTTTCATAATGTTAAAGACAATATGGTTTGAATAATCCTTTAACAACAAGGTGGTATAATTATAAAGCTTTCTCTGTTGAGCTCTTCTACTGTCTTCTGATAGAATCACAAATCTTTCATCATTAAGCGACAGCTCACAATGGATATAAGCAATACCGTTGGTATGTAGAATTCTTTCCTGAACATACGATAAATTAATACAATCGTATTTTCCCCAGATAATTGCGAGTAAATGGCGATCCAGATATGCTTTTTCATATGCCTTAGTCATTTTTTCAATTCCTGCATTTCTATGGAATTCCTCTACAATTTTGCGAATTGTTGTAAGAAGCTCGTCTTTTTGAATCGGCTTTAAGATATAGTCACAGCATCCACATTGAATTGCCGTTTTAGCATACTGGAAATCATAAAATCCACTTAATAATACGAATCTGGCTGTACTAAGCTTATGATTATTTACGTAATGGATTAACTCCATACCATCCATATCCGGCATCATAATGTCTGTTATAATCAAATCATACTCATTTTGCTTCAATAGCTGAATTGCATTTTTACCATCGGATGCTTCTCCAGCAATATAATAGCCTTCCGCCTCCCAATCAATTAAAGCCTTGAGTCCTTTTCTGATATATGGCTCATCATCTACAATTAACACTCTTAGTAAGGGCACTCCGTTTTTCATCATAGAATATCCTTTCAAAAAACTACTTTCGTCTTAAATTCTCAAGCAAAATTGCAATAATAACACAGGTTCCTTCATGTTCTTCACTTTCTATCGTAATTTTAACCTGATTCCCACAGTATTTTTTCAAGCGGACACATGCATTCAACATACCAAGCGATGCAGAATTCTGCAAACTGTCAATGCTTGCCTCATTAAGTGATTTCTCAAGACTTCTTACCTGTTCCTCGTCCATTCCTATACCGGTATCTTCTATTTCAATAAATAGATAGAAATTCTCTTCGTAAACTTTTACAAAAATCGTCCCGAAATGTCCCTCCCTGTTAAAGCCATGAACACAGGAATTTTCAACGAAGGTCACAAGTACCAGGCTTGGTATTAAGTAATTATTACAGTTCTCTTGTATACGGAATTTATAGTTAAACCCATCTCCGAATCGGTATTTCTGAAGACTAAGATAATCCTTCGTAAATTCAAGCTCCTGCTCAATTGTTATCAGATCCGATCCCCACTGGGCACTTTTTCTCATTAGTTTTGCAAGACTTTCAACCATATGTGAGGTCTCATACTCACACTTTATTACACTATGCATTCTTATACTTTCAAGGACATTAAATATAAAATGCGGATTAATCTGGCTGTATAAGGCCTGTAGCTCTGCCTGCTGCCTGGCCAGATGCAGCTCCTGCTGCTCAAGCTTACTTTTATATTCGTATTCGATCAGGTTCTTCATTCTGGTTGCCATCAGATTATAATCATCAAGCAATTCACCAATCTCGTCCTTCCCTTCTGTTGTCGGTATCAGATCGAATTGTTCTCCTTTAATCATCTTCATATACTTGCCTAACATCAATATTCGCTTTGTAATAGAACTGCTGAATAATGTAAGCATAATCGCCGGAATAATGGCATCTGCTAAGAACAAACCAATGATTAGCCAGAACTTATTGACTAATATTGAAGTATAATCATACCGGTAATCCTTTAAATAGATATCAAAATCAAAACCATAGATTGAATAGGACTTTTTATTTTGAATTTTCATATTGGCTATTTTCGAAATATCTTCATAGTCCTTTTTAATACCCTTATCACTGGGGTCATTACTGAAGATAATCTTATTCTGATAGCACACATATACTGTCGTATCAAAGGCCGAACTATCAATTGCCTCACTGATCTTTCCATAATTCAGATCAAGCTTTACTATTTTCTCAATATTACTAAACTCTATGTAATTTAGCTTTCTGATTACTGACAGCATTCGATTTGTATGATTAATATAGATTGAATCATTATAGTAAGGATAGATCAGCAGATCAACATTTGCCTTCACAAATTCCTTATACCAGTTCTGATTCTGTATCGTATCAATTCGATAAAATCTTCCTCCATTAATCATCGACTTATTGTCAGAGTAAAGTGTAATGTCACTAATTAAGTGTTTCGAGCTCGCGTAAAAAATGTAATTCTCAAAAACACCATTGTAAGCACGGAAATACTCAATATCATTTTTATAATTTGTGTCTAGAAAATTTCTAATAGATTTACCTGCATATATGTCGTATGTAACATACACAGCGTTTTCCAAAGAGGAGGAGATATCATGAGCAACTGAATTCGCAATATTATCAATATTTTCTTTTCTTTCTTTACTAGATGCACCTAATATGTTACCGATCACCACGATATTTGTCACAAGAACAGGCACTAATACACAGAATACGTATAATAGAACTGTCTTATTCTTTATCTTACGGTTATTTAAATTAGAATGCAGTTTATTGATTATTGAATTCAGACATTTTACTGTTTTTCTTACTTGGGTAACCTTCTGATCATCCTTCATCACTCATTATGTATCTCCTCGTTTGGAATGACTAATTATTTACTAACGTCTCTTACTCAACTTTAAATTTCTTAACTTCCTGAACAAGTACTTCCGCGTTCTGATTAAGCAATCCTGCTGCATTATTAAGGGTTTCAACTGATGACAGCTGATTAACGGAAGTCTGGTTAACCGTATTGGTGGAGGCAGCAATTTCTTCTAGAACGGCTGATATATTCTCGATTGCACCTAGAGTACTCACTCTTGCTTCTTCAATATTTTCGACATTCTGAGCAATATAATTTAGGAATACCATGAGCTTTTCTACACTATCATTAATATTCTGATAGGATGCTGTCGTATTTTTCACCGCATTGGTTTGAAGTGTAAGCACATCCTCTGCTCTCTTTGCTGTCTCCGCAGCCTTCTTCGTGTCATTTTGAATACTTTCAATAATCTTCTTAATATCGTTAACCGAATCCTGAGATTGCTCTGCCAGCTTTCTGATCTCACTAGCAACAACTGCAAAGCCTCTTCCGAATTCTCCTGCTCTCGCCGCTTCAATGGATGCATTTAAGGAGAGGAGATTGGTTTGATTAGCGATCTCGTTAATAACATTAATGATTTTACTTACGGATACGGACTTCTGATTCAGTCTCTCGATATCATTAATAATATCGGTTGCAATTTCAATCGTAGACTGCGTTTGATTGTTTAGCTCCTCTGTAACAATGGTGCCTTCCTTAATACTAACTCTGGTTTTATCAGCTATCTGCCCAATTTCCTTCGTATTGTCATTAACCAGTTCTATCTTTTTAGATAGGTTATCCATCTGAATCAAACACTCTTCCGCATCCTTTGCCTGTTGAGAAATTCCCTGTTCTATCTCAGACATAGCTGAGGAAATATCCTTCGTAGACTTCAAGAAGTTCTCAGAAGTAGACGTAACATTCTCTGCTGAATTGGAGACTTCCGTACTTAAATCATTCACACGCAGAATCAGCGCTTTCATATTGGAAAATGTATTCTGTATCTCCTTAATTAAGATATGGAACTCATCTTTTCTCTTCGAGCTAAAGGTTACCGTCATATCTCCTTTTGCTGCTTCCTTCAGTTTCAGAATAATTTCTTTAATTGTCTTATCAATACCCTGTGATATCATAATAGCAATTCCGATGGCTACAATAATAGCAATGACTACAATGATAATCGTTATGTTTTTGATATTATTGGCCTGGCTATTAATAACGGTCTTAGGCATCAACGCACAGAGCATGGAGCCTGTGCCTCCTATCTTCGAATACATAAATAAGTATGTTTTTCCATGATAGTTAACATATGCCGAATCATTTTGCTTGTCTGAATTTACTGCATTCTGATAAAATTCCTCGTTGGTAAAGATCGCTTCATTTTCACTATTCTCTGTAGCGTCATTCGCTTCAGAAGTAGTAATTTCTTTGCCGTCCGGAGTGATGAGTGCCAAATATCCTGACTCATGGAAATTAAGGCCCTTCAATATATCATCAATAGTGCTTTTGCTTATATCAATTATCACAATTGCGTCAGATTTTAAATTCTTAATTAATCGGATTGCATATTCCGGATTATATCTTGTACTTGTCAGATTGGAGTCAAGGTATTCATTGGAACCAACCCATACGGATTGAAGGCGGCTTTGCTTTACCTTTGCTCCCAACTCTGTTTCGGTAAAACCTTTGTACAAGCCACTTGGATAGCTGTTACCATCAGTAGAAATACATTTCACTTCGTCCGATATAAAGAAGATATTCTCAATAAAATCATCAGAAACCTGCTTTGTTAAGGCCGAACTGCTTATGTAAGTATAGGAATTTCTGTATTCCTGATTATTAATATCATAGAGTCCCAGATAGAAGTTCGCTATCGTCTTATCATTTACATATTGAACGCTGGTAGCCTCTATTGCATCAAGACCAAAACGAATATATTCACCTGCCATATTAATAGTATCCGATGTAGACTTTTCATAATTCTTCTCGATACCATTGGATGCTACCTGGTATGATACAACACCCAGTATTATGATAAATGCAATTGGAACCAAAAAGGATGCAATCAGCTTTGTTCGAATTGTCGTTTTACCAATGTCGAAATACTTTAGAATACCTTTTTTGGGCTTGTTATTGGCTTCATCATTACCTTTTTTTTGAAAATTCAAATTACTAAATAGTTTTTTAATACCCACTCCCATTTTTTTCATAGCATACCTCCTGCCATCATCCTTACTAAAGTAAATTAGAAATTATACATCTCATTCGTTACTAATCAATTAATCAAGCATTTCTTCCTTAATTCTTTCCATAAGGAATTTTTTGAATTCCGTCTCGCCTTCTTTTTTCTCAAGATAGGATCCCTCGTCGGTAAAAATCATGTCATAAGGTGTCTCCTTAGTATAAGGACTCCAATATGGCATATCACTTCCATCAGCGTCCTTTCCATTAGGATCTCCGTTCTTAATGAAATTACAATAGTAATTACACATCAAACGTGCAAGATCATAGTGTTTTCCTGTGAATGGTCTCCAACATTTTGCCAGCGTTTCAAAGAAAAACCATAGATCAACTGAATGGAAGTTGCCCGGATTATCCCAACCTGGAATGTTTGCATTTAAGCAGTAATAGTAATTTTGAGAATTTCCGTATTTCTGATTCTGTAAGAACAGGCTCTTAATGGTACACTCAATTCCACTGACGGATGCATAATGATTTCCCTCCTTTTGCCAAGCTTCTTCCAGCTTCAGGAACTCTTCAGAATGTGATCCGAATAGTTCCTCTGCTTTCTTTTTGAATTCCTCATCAGAATTGGCTGTAATAAAGTTCAGGAATTCACCCATCGTATTACCGGACATTACCGGAACTCTGGCATGTTTATTATTCATATATAATGCAATAGGATCGCCTATACAGAACTTTCCATCGTTAACCGTAAACATCATCTCATTACTCTTATAGAACTCTGAGTATTTATCACGGATATAAAAAGCATCCAGCTTCCTTGCCTCGTCTAAGCTCTTAACTCCGATAAAATCAAAGAACTTCTTTCCCAATTCCTCCGCTTGTGAAAGTGTCTTAGGCTGTCCAATCGTAATCTCCTTGTAAGGACTGTGAATCATAGCACTTTGGATTATGGCCTTTTGAAATAACCCGAAATTATCCGGGCAGGTCATCTGTGACAGAACACTTCCACCACCGGCAGATTGACCGGCTATTGTAATATTCTCAGGATCACCACCAAAGGCACGAATATTACGAATTACCCACTTAAGGCCTGCCTGCTGATCAAGATTACCAAAGTTAGCAGGCGCCTCAGGTTGCTCTGCCGTGATTTCTGGATGAGCTAAGAATCCAAAGACATTAAGTCTATAATTCACGGTAACAACAACAATCCCTCGTCTGGCAATTCGCTCTCCATCAAACTCCATCTCTGCCGGGTATCCCCACTGCAGGCCGCCACCAAAATACCAGACCAGTACGGGCAGCTTGTCATCTACGCTCTTTGCATTGGTCCATACATTAAGGTAGAGACAGTCTTCATTCATTGCAATCTCAGGATCCACATGCCATTCTCTGATGTAGATATCATCTCCGATACCAGGTGTATCCTGCATAGAAATTGGTGCAAACCGATATGCCTCCAGGGTACCCTCCCAATTAGGACAAGGTTGTGGAGCACGCCATCTGTTTTTTCCAACGGGAGGTGCCGCAAACGGGATTCCCTTAAAAGCTGTAATTCTCGGATCGGCGGCTTCTATGCCCTTAACCATGCCATTCTCTGTCATTGCTGTTCTAATCATAAAAACTCCTCCATATTCCATCTTATTAAGTCAGTTCCTATTTATGAATTTCACTCAAATAACCTTGATGCTCGCTTCTATTTATTTGATTTTCTCGGATCGATTGAATACACCTCGCCGGTTTGCAGCTTATGAAACGGTCCGGGTGAACGTTTTTCATCTTTGGTAGCCGTTCCATAAAAATCATTAGATACCAGAGAAGCATTCTCTACCTCTTTTATATCAGATGGATCGTATATAAACTGATGTTTCTCTAATTCCTGTCTCCATACATTCCGTAATCCATTTTCTGCTTTCTTTAATTCCATTGTATAGGTCTCGGTATTAATTTCAATATCAAACCAGCCCTCCTGTCCCTGTAGATCAAATCCATAGAATTCTTTCCAAGCCGGAAGATCCAGACATGCCTCCGGTGCGGGATACATAACTCTAAGATAACCTCCTGTCTGCTTTACATACAGATTCCCCTCTGCTTCATTTTTCTCAGTCGGCATTGTAATTGCTGCTTCACCACATTGATAAAAAATATTATTAAACAAACGTGCATCCCTGGAGGTCCCACCTCTAAGCAGACCATGCATTCGAAAGGCAACCGGCTTTGCATAGTATCCCGATCCTCGGCAATTGCCAATCAGGTTGTTAGCTATGTAAAGATGATCCGTCCCTTCTCCATAAATAGCGTAACCATTAATCACATCATGTTCAACTAGCTTGTACCATCCTGAAGAACCCGGTTCCTTCGGTATCTTCTGAGGATCAAATCTTCCTTCCACATTCCAGAAAATATTATTATCGATCAGATTTACCCCATCTCTGGTGCATTCAATAAAGATGGCTTCCCGTTGTTCTATCCCATCCAGGAACAGATTTTGTGTAATTCGGTTATTCTCATTTCCACAATCTAACCATAAATGATCCGCACGGTAGGTCTTGGTAAAAATATTTCTACGTATCAGACAGCCAATACTATTATGAGCTTTCATTGCACCTGCTTCCCAGGAAAGCTCCATCTTCTGCCACCCAGTACCTTCTATTATATTGTCTTCAATCAAATAATGCTCAGCAAATAAAGCGGCAATTCCACATACTCCTACATTCCTGATTCTACAACCACGAATGATACTGTATCCGATTAGCTGACCGGGCTCAATATCATGATGCCAGCACTCATTACCAATGTCGATACCTACTGCATTGGACCAGTCAATCTCACAATCTTCAATAATCCAATGATGACCTCGATAACATGAAATTGCTCCTCGTTGTGGAACTGGTGCTCCGGTAGCTGCATGTGCACAAGTTAATCCCTTTAATTTGATATAAGATAAGAACGGTACCTCCGGAGCGAAACACTGCTCCCTGCTTGTAAGCTCAATTCTGTGATTGGATGGGTGATCATCATTCTTCAATCGAAAATGCACTGTCTGTCCGTTCGCTTCTACCCAGAATGACCCCTCCTGCTGAGATAACTGATTATATAACGCAACCTGTTGAAGAGGTTTTCCATCACAAAATATCATACCCCTGCGATTCAAATAGGTTGTCATATCTGTCTTATCATATTCAATAAAGAGTCTGTCATGAAGAATATTCACCAGGCAGAAGGGGTTGTATCCTTTAAAATCTTCCGGATTTAATCTGATTTGCCATACCTGGATTAAATCCTCATCCTTTATTTTATCAAAGTTAGGAGAAAGTCTCCAACCCTTACTTTTTTCAAATTCAGTAACCTCAATAGAGGCTTTAATTATTACTTCTCCATCGCCGTATGCTTCATAGCATATCATGCGCTCCGGATTCTCGCCCCCTTGTGCAGGGCGAACACATTCCCGGTATTCTCCTCCATGGATCCAGACACGAGTTCCCGGTGTTGCAATTGCTGCTGCAGCATTTATTGTTTTATACGGATGATCCATAGACCCATCATTGTCATCCGAAGCATGTGGATGATTACAAGCCACATGTAGTTCCCGTTCATACTCTTGTTTAACTTCCCAGAAATCAAATTCGCAACCATCGGGAAGACGCGCTGTTAAATCCATATATAATTCATCCTCCATTATGTAAGAGGACTTGCCAGGAGCCGTACCGCTCCAATAACAAGCCCTCCTCTCTGATCTGTAATTTTGTCAGTAACTAGATTGTTGTATTATTGTTTCGTTCTATTAATTATATTATCAATTATTTTGCAGCATTTTTAGCATCTAACTCGATCTGATATTTTTCCTTATCAAATGCAACTATATCCTGGAAGCCAAAGCCGTCCATCTGCTTAGCCATATCATCCCACATAGCATCAAATTCAGCCTGATCCTTTGCAAATATCATTCTCCAGGAGTAATCATTTAAAGTATCACTACACTGGCTACGAATAACTGCAATATCATTGGTATCGCTAGGAAGAGATACACTAACGTTAGGGCTAACTAAAAGAACATTGTTATTCTTCATATATTCTGCTGGTTCTGCTGCGCCGAATTTCTCTTGCCATTCTTCCTTCATCTGAGTCATGGTAGCTTCTTTGTAAGTGCTCCAATACTGAGTTGAATAAGGTTCACCAGTATTAGGATTGGTGCTGATTGCATCTACAATCCACTGATTGATCGCATTGTTACCATCCTGATAACCGCCGCCGCCCCATTCTTCTGGAACAGGAAGATTATCCATTAAAGCGTTATCATTCATAACAGTGTATCTACCATCTTCTCCAATGGTATAGTTAAAGCCTTCAATACCATTGTGCTGGAAGGTTAAACCTTCTGGACTTGCATACCAATCAAGGAAGTCCATAATTCTTGAATATTTTGCATCATCAACCTGAGATCCAACACCAAATACACGGCCACTACCATAATAGGTATCGGAATCTGCATAATATAACTGATCCTTAACAGGAATAAAGATAAATGCATTACCATTCTTTAATCTTTCTTGAGAGTTCCAGAAGCCTACCTGCCAGCTATACCACATAAGATATACCTGACCAGCGGACATCTTAGCACATGCTGCGTTCCAGTCCTGTGTACCGGAGTCTGGATCTACTAATCCTCTCTGGTATGCCTTATTTAAGAACTGAAGCATCTTATAATAGGTTGCATTCTTATCGGTAAGTGGAGTAAATGTTCCGTCTGGCTTAAGGATAACGGAACCTTTGATCTTCTCACCATACCAGGTAGTAAGCTGAACAACATTAGCAATACCCATCATGCCGTCGCCACCATCCCAGTCAGGCCATAAGGAGAACGGATATGCAGGATCTCCTTCTTCATTTGTAGGATGTGCCTTCATCATAGCTTCAAGAGCATCTAAAAGTCCATCAAGATCTTGAATATCAGGAGAGCCAATCTCCTTATATAAATCCCAACGAAGAAGCGGACTGGAATAAATAACGTCCTGTGAATAGGATGTAGGAGATGTATTTGTCATCTGGCAAGGGATACCGTAGATGTTACCAGCATCATTTCCAGGCAGACCTTTGTTATATACATCAACTTGCTCCTTGTAATCCATTAAGTTAGGATATTTATCAAAATCAGCTGTAATGTCTTTGATTAAGCCGTTTTGAACACAATCCATGAAATCGGTAGCGTCAAGAATTACGATGTCACCTAAATTACCTGTACTAGCACGTGTCTGATAAATAGCATCACCAGCAACCTGAGGTGCGATGATGTTGAGTTCCATATTAAATCTGTCCTTTACGACTTTCTGGAACCAACCACTCTGCAAACCCTGGTAATTTGCAGCCGCATCATAAATGTCGATTGTTAATGTCTCATCATAGTTCTTTTCTGCATCTTCTGCGTTTGAATCCGTAGTAGAATCTGCCTTTGTAGGCTCATTTGATGTTTCAGTTTTTGTTTCGTTGCCAGTGTCAGTTTTCTCAGTAGTGTCCGTTTTTCCTGAACATCCTGCTAATAAAGTACTAATCATTACCACTGACAAAAGTGTTGCGATAAACTTTTTTAGCTTCATAACTTATCCTCCCTTTTAATTTATATAATTAACAATGATGTCATATCATTGTTCATTATCCTTTTACTGCTCCGATCATTATTCCCTTTACAAAGAACCTTTGGAATATTGGATATACCAATATAATTGGTGTAACTACTACTATTGTAACGGTCATTCGGATTGAGGTTGCTGTCTGGGCACTAGCCAGACTCGCTGCCAGATCAGTCGTAGAGCTACTGTTGTTTACTAAAGCACTTAATGAGCTGGCCTGATTAATATATTGATATAGTATAAACTGTAATGTATAGAGCTTTGTATCGGTTACTAATAGCAATGTATCCTGGAATGAATTCCATTGAGTTACCGCTGTAAAGATTGCTACTGTAGCCAAAATAGGTTTGATGACAGGTATCATAATTCGAGCGAATATTTTCAAAGTTCCTGCTCCGTCAATCTCAGCTGCGTCCTGCAGCTCCTTAGGTACTGATTCCACAAATGTTTTACATAGAACAATATAGAAGGGTTGTACCGCTACTGGGAAAATATATGCCCAAAAGTTATTTCTCAGCCCAAGATTATTCATTGTTATAAACCATGGTATAATACCTGCATTGAAATACATGGTGGCTACTACAAACCGATACCATAATTTACGTTTCCATAAGGATTCTCTGGTGAACATATATCCCAGGAATGCTGCAATAACAACAGTTAGCAAAGTACCAATGACGGTTCTTGCTACTGATATTCTCAGCGCCTGAAATAAATCCGGTATTTTTAACACATTTACATAATTTGTAAAATGTAATCCCTTCGGCCAAAATATAACTTTACCTCTCTCACTTAAGTTATTCGCACTGATCGAATTGATAAAGATATAGTAGAACGGATACGCACATACGAATGCAAACAGCGAGTAAACCACATAGGTAACTGCACTGATAATTTTATCACTTAAACTTGATTTAATTTTATGTTTTTGATGTTTCTGAAGCTTAGCTTTCATTAATAGTCCTCCCAACTTATTCAATCCTGTATTTTAAATAAATCCTTCACCTCTGATTTTCTTAGAAATACCATTGGTGCAACATAGAAGCAGCACACTTACTACGCTCTTGAAGATACTGATTGCTGTTGAAAGGGAATAGCCACCGCCTCCCATAGCCAGATTGTAAACGTACAGATCCAGAACCTGAATCGTATTTTTGTTAAACGCATTTTGGAATACAAAGAACTGTTCCATACCATTGGAAAGGAAGCTTGCAAGATTTATCATAACTAATACGAAATAGGTTGGTAGCAAGCTAGGTATCGTAATATGCCAGATAATCTGCATTCTGGAAGCGCCATCTACCTTGGCAGCCTCATTCATCTCTTCATCAATACCACTAATTGCAGCTATATACATAATGGCAGCCCAACCGGCATTCTTCCATGTGAGCCATAACCACATCTTAAACCAAACATGTTCTGAGGATTGAAGGAACAATTGGGGAGTATCAATTAGCCCCAAGCTCATTAATATTGAATTTACTACACCAGTACTGTTCAAAACACTGTAAGCAATGGAATAAACCAAAACCCAGCTAATGAAATTAGGAAGAGTGGTTACCGTCTGGACAAATCTCTTAAATTTTTTGCATTTAATCTCATTCAAGAAAACAGCAAAAATCATCGGGAACCAAGAAAACATAAGACTCAAACCACTAATTGCGAAGGTATTTCTAAGTACCTCAAGTAACTGTTTTACCTTTACTTGATTCTCAAACATAGAAATAAACCACTTAAATCCGACAAATCGATCCATACTGAGCGGAAACGGAGGCTTATAATCAAAAAATGCATAAACCCAACCGTATAGTGGATAGTACGAGAATATCGCCACCAAAATCAGGAACGGTAGGATGTAAATAAACTCCTTGAATGCTCGTGCTTTCTTTCTGTTCTTAAAAAAGTTCATATTCTAATATCCTCCTTGTTTTTTCACAAGCCTTAGCACGTTTACAGATAGTGCCGGAGCCTTATATATGAAGTTCTTTCCTGCACCCTTGCGCACATGCTCTACTTCATGGACATTTTCCGGATATTCAAAGCTGTTCTCTGCCATTTTATGTGCTGTTAATAAGTAAGATCGATACTCATCGAGCACATCACAATCAAGATTGATTACTACCTCATCATCCTGCTCAGCCATATTCACTAGCTTAATGATTATCTCTTGATCAGTATCACTTACAACAGTATTTAATGCCTTGAAGGATGGGATTTCTATTTCGTGTATAAGTTCATCATTAACATATAATAAAAGCTTCTTCCCGTCCGTTGTATATCGAAAACGGTTAAACTCATCCACATTAAGTTTTACATCCTTCTCCTGATCCAGTATGACATTTTCAGGGAATTCCTTTTCCTCCAGCCTGCTTCTTCCGTCTTTCAATCTCCATAGAAACGGTCTAACGTTACCAACATTCCAATCCTTAGGGGGGTGAGTTTCATCACTGATATAGACCTCCTTCGGAATGCGTGAACTGAATATTCCGAGAATAATCTCCCTGTTCTGTTCTGCCCTAATATCAATCTCAAATGTGCCTGAAGTCACATCTTCTTCTCCGAATATCACAAAGATTTCATCCGGGTTAACACCATGAAATCTACTGCTTTCCTCCCTTTGCTGTGTATCAGGTGTTCTAATGGTAAAAATACCGGAGGACTCCTCCACCCTACCCATCAATTCATGTGATATTTCTACTTTAGTACCATTCCAAACCGCGTTGCGATATACCAGATCAGCCGCTCCCATAAGCGACGCCATTCCCTTTACCGGACGGTATATTCTATCGGTCTCCTCCGTACTCTCCACAATATAATCACCACGATGAGTTCCAAAAAGCTTCCAAACATAGTAACTTGGTATACCATAGCATTCCGTATTATTAAATCTGATTAGATTAGGGAACCAAGCATTATAATTTACATTCTCTAATAAAGGAGCATAGGATACCATTGTAACAATGTCCTGGTTTTTCTCAATTCCAGTAAAGAAAGCTGCTTCACCAAGTGCACCATAGAATTGACCAACATATCCACGTACAACTGATACTTCTCCCAGAAATATCTCCGGTCCTTTTCTGTCGTAGCTATGATACATGTCTGTATTCTCAGCAAAAAACTCTGTAGTATTGTAATAATGTTCATCCACAATATCTACTGGTAATCCATGCTTCTCAACATGAGTATTTGCGACAAATCTGATATGAGGATAACGCTCTTTTATTGCGTTATAACATTTGATATATCGTTCTTCATAAGCTTCACCGAAGTTCTCATTACCAATCTCTACCATATTCAATCGGAACGGTTCGGGATGCCCCATTTTTGCTCTCAACGCACCCCATTTTGAATCTACCGGACCAATGGCATATTCAATAGCATCCAGAGTATCCTGAAGCATATCTTCCAGTTCCGGTCCCTCCATAAGCACTTCTTTTCGTGCCTGGCAAGTCATTCCACAATTAAATACATAGAGTGGCTCCATATCCAGATCTTCACAAAGCTGAAGATACTCATGAAACCCCAAACCATTATATGTACGATAGTGCCACATCAACTGATGTCCTGGACGTTCCCATACAGGTCCTACCGTATTACGAAAACGCATCACTGTTGAAGGAGTAAAGCCTTCTACAATACATCCACCAGGAAATCGGAAAAACCTCGGGTTCATATCCTTTAATTTTTCAACAATATCCTTGCGAAGTCCATGTCCCAGATAGGTATCTTCCGGCATTAGAGAGACAAAACCGATTTTTAACATTCCACCCATTGGACAACTAATCATAAATTTTGCTTTACGAGTATCTCCATCCGACACCAGTGTCGCCTGATATAGTGAATAGGTATTACTGTTAACTGTAATCTCGGCACTGGCATATACCTTGTCACCTTCCGATATGGATACTATCAGTTTTATAGGCTTTTCCGCTTTTGCAAACATATAAAACTTATAGGAAGCTCCATTCTTCTGTGGTATACCGCAAAAACCGGTATTATAGATAATCCCGCCCTCTCGGAAATGAACTGCCAATGCAGCCTGTCGATGTATATTCAACGTATCCGAGGTATCCAGTTCCATCTTAGTCCTCTTGGAATACCAAGCTGGTATTGGTGTGTAAGGCACTTCATTCTGACGGATCCACCTGGTCAGGCCTTCTCCGTGATTGAACTCATCACGCCAGCCAGTAGGTGAAACGATCGCATAGCCATCATCCTCCAGTGTACACTCAATCGGAGGGATAGAATCCTCAAAACTCCTGTTCCTGAGCATCTCAGGGTATAAACCACCGTCTACAGCCCTGTTAATATCCTCTAGGAAAATACCGTACAGGTTCTTTGTTACAGGTATCTTTTTCTTTGCAGTTTTGATATTAATTCTGCCCATTAAATTGCCTCTCCAATTCCATGAATTAAATTTAGTCAATCGTTTTACTTGATAATTTTATTATAACGATACAATAGCCAATTGTCAACAGTACATTAAAATTATTTTGTAGTACTTTTATACAATTTCATTAAAATTAAGCATCTTTTTTTAAGCATTATATAGTGCTGTATGGTAATATTGCTCAAACTCATATGTTAGTTTAACCTTTTTACACATAGGAAATCGTGTTGTAAAACGTATGAAAAAGGGATATGACTTACCATAATGCACAGTCAGAATAACATTTTGTTAAATTTATGGATAAGGCGAACTTTAGGTTCGTCCGATATATGCAAAATTCACAATGTATACTTCTGTCTGTGTATGGAGCAAGTCATATCCCCTTCAGATATGTTTAGAATAACCATTCATTATGCCAAAGGCCTAAATCATACCATATGTAAATCGATTTATTAAATTCTTGCTACGGAATTACGAGTAATCATGCGACAAGGTATTTTAATCACATTCGAGGATTTTATTTCCATGCCTTCATTTTCAATATGCTTTATCAGTATTTCTGCCGAGTTCTTTCCAACGATGGACAGTCTCAGATCATTCGTTGTAAGATGAGGTCTCAGGTATTCCGATATTTCTTTATTATCATACCCTACTACTGAAATATCCTTACCAACTACAATTCCATGCTCATAGAGATAATCATAACAACCAGCTGCCATCGTATCATTCATACAGAAAATCGCTGTAACACCTTCTTTTACAAGCTTTTCTGTCTGCCTGTAACCCGATGATCGTTTCCAATCACCAAATCTGACCCAATCAGGATTGAACAAAATCTGTTCCTCAAAAAGAGCCTTCTGGAAGCCCCTGCTACGTTTTTGTGTATGAAGATTATCTGCTGCACCAGCAATCACACCAATTCTACGATGTCCCATAGAAATTAAGTATCTGGTCATGTCATATCCGCCCTTTTCATCATCGATGACAACCGATGTAAATTTGGGAGATCGTGATATAGCATAGACCACTATAGCAGGAATCTTAAAATCATCCGCAAAGCAATTAATGACTCTACAGTGACCCGCAACATATATGATACCATCCACTTTAATTGATAGTAATTCCTGTATAGCCGGTTTTAATGCCGATTGTAGTTTTTTCTCATCATTGTACCAGGTATCCTGCCATTTGTCATATAATCGCATATTTAACAATACAGCGCGGTAGTTGTTTTCCTCGCTATATGCCATGATAGCCTCAACAATGGGCGGTGTACTGAACTCGCACAGGTCCTCTACAATAATACCAATTGTTCTGGTTTTTTGCTTACGCATACCCTGAGCGAAATAATTTGGCTGATATCCTGTTTGTTTTACAACTTCTAGCACTCTCTGTTTCGTTTCCTCGCTAACCTTTGGTTTTCCATTTAATATATTTGATATAGTTGATGGGGAAACTCCACACATTTGTGCGATTTCTTTTAAGGTTACCAAAATATTCAAGTCCTTTCGTAATAGATTGGTAAAACGTTTTATATAACTATTATTACTACAAAAAAGGCATTTTGGCAATACAGAATTAAATATATTCTGTTTTTTTTAATAATCTATTCTATTTTGTTTCCCCATTTGTTAATTTTATGATTTTTATGTCAGAATTAGTATTGATATGAATTAATTACCCTAATATGGTATTCTCTGTCTTTCTGCATACACTGATATATCCCGACTGGCGGCTGGATATCCAATTTCCTTTCATGATTGCACCATACCATTTTCGTTAGTGCATACTCTCCTTCTTCATAACAGTATCTATTGCCTTCATCCTCATAAAGGTCAAATTCTGTATCCATACCCGGATAAACCCTGACCTCAATGGGTGCATCCGGCAGCTCATCCGTGTAATTCATAAATTGTGTCATTGGCAATATACTGCCCGCCTTCACAAATAGAGGTATCTTATCAATTGGCGCCTCTGTGGTTATAAATTGACCGCCCTCGTAATATCTCTCCGTCCAAAAATTGAACCATCCCGTTCCCTCCGGTAAATAAACCTTTCTTACTTTTTCAACTTCTTCCAGCGGTAACGAATTCTTCTCATAATACATCGGAACGGTTACAGGGCAGACCATGATATTGTTACCAAACATGAACTGGTCGTCTATTTCTCTTGCGATAGGGTCGAATGCAAAATCAAAAGCTAACATTCGAAGTATTGTATAATCCTCCAACCATACCTTTGCTGCCATGGTATAGATATACGGCATTAATTGGTATCTTATCTGATTCATCTTGATCAATGCTTCATAGAAAACATCGCCCTGATCACCGAAATTCCACAGTTCCCTCCTAAAATCCGTTCCATGACTTCGGAATATCGGTAAAAAGCAACCAAGCTGATACCATCTGGTAAATAGTTCACGGTAGCCAAGATCGTCATAGCCCTGGTCATAATCACCATCCCAGAACCACTGCGTTCCTTTTCTTACAAAGAATGCTCCAATATCCAACGTCCAGTATGGCAATCCACTGGCACAGAAATTCAAACCCGCTGTTATCTGACTTTTTAAGGTATTCCAACTGGCTGAGATATCACCAGACCATAGAATTGTGCCATATCGTTGCTGCCCGGTATAACCACTCCTTGTCAGGTTAATCACTCTTTTTTCTTTTGTAGTTCCCCGCTGCCCTTCATACAATGTCCTTGCATGATATAATCCATAGGAATTCGTTAGCCAAGCCGGAATGTATTTGCAGGTCGTCTCAAAATACTCATGATACATCGTACTCGGCTCCGGTTTTCCTATATGATTCCATTCCGGTGTAAAGGGTTCGCTGGAATCACACCACCATGCATCGATCCCATATCGGAACAATCCATCCATAACCTGTTTCCAATAGAGCTTCCGACCATCTTCCTGATACGAATCGTAAATACTGCTTGCTCCCAGGAGAAACCTAGAAGCTTTAAACTCCTTATAATTATCACATTCCTTACTCATATTGGGCCAGATAGAAACCATCAAATTCGCATGATTACCGTGAAGCTCATTCATCATTGCCTCAGGATTCGGGAATCTCATAGGGTCAAAGGTTTTTTGCCCCCATAATGTACCTTCCCAAGAACACCAGTCCAAAACAATACCATCTAGGCCAATCTTTCTTTTTCTGTGTTCCTTAACAATGTCGATTAACTCCTGCCCTGTCTCGTATCGTTCCTGGGATTGTATAAATCCAAAAGCCCATTTCGGCAGCATCACTGCTTTCCCGGTAAGATAACGATAGCCCTGTATGACTCCATCTATATTGTTGCCATAGATAAAATAGAAATCCATCTCCAAGTCTGCTTCTGTATAGAGATAGGAACCCATTTTACTATCACTAAAGATCATAGGGCTGTAAGTATCTACCAAAATACCATAGCCAAGACTGGATACCAGAAGCGGAATTGCAATTTTCATATTAGCCTGATGCAAATAAACCGTTGTCCCTCTCAGGTTCAATTGCCCAACTTCATTCTGTCCTAATCCGTATAGAGCTTCATCCTCCTGCCACTCCAAATATAACCTTGTTTTATATAACTTTTGATCAAAGATATGGGTACCATTCTTTATTATTTCTTTGGTACCGTCAGGAGTATCAATTCGCTCTATTTCCACTTTCTCATCCATAACCGGCTGAAAAGAATCAAACTCTTCCAGATTCTTGCTTTCATAATCCCGTTCTTTTAATAGCAATTCACCTTTATTGTTATAATAACCTATGGATGCTGTTTCTTTCCTAATTCTGAGACTCAGCTTATCTGTATTGAGCTGTATCTCATCCTCTGCTTCCTTAAAGTCCCACTGACCAAAGCCTTCTGTGCAAATAACACCAGGCTTAATAATATCAGAGAATTTATCCTTCTTCGTATATATCACTCGTATGATTCCTTCAGACTTTGGCTGGAGCTTTATCATACCATCACCGGAATATAATATAAGGGCATCCTCTATTCTCTCTACCCTGTTAATCTTCTTCTCAGCTCTTTTGTCCGCTACTAACATAATGCCTCCCAGCGAAATAACTTACTGATCACAGTTATTTCGTAATCACTCCTTTGATATCCCATAGGTCTTCCCAGCCCTTTGAGTGCGGCCACAAAAACACTTGCCCCTTAATCAGTCGGCAATTCTTATCTGCTCTTCGAATAAGTTCCATTTCTTCCTCAGTTAACGGGTCCTCCGTACAGCATTTTAGATTATTAATGTACTGCTCTTCTTTCACGGAAAAGGGAATTGGTATCTGTCCCCTTTGCACTGCCCACTTTAGACAGATGATTGCCGGATGCACTCCATGTGCATTCGCGATTGCAACAATTTCGGGCATCTCCATATCCACTATATCATCTTTCGTTCGATCTCTATCCGGACGGGATGGCGAACCGATTGGACAATAGGCGATTGGAGCCATCTGATGAGACACCACATAATCATATAATTCCTGCTGTTGAAAGCTTGGATGTAATTCCATCTCTATGGCAGCGGGTCGGATATGACACAATCCCAGAACAGCCTCAAGCTTCGGAATCGTCATATTCGACATACCTATATGCTTTACCAGCCCCATATTTACTAATTCTTCACACTGCCTCCAGGTATTAATGAATTCATCGATACTGAAAGGCTTCGAATTAGGATTTCTGGAATTACCGTCACAGCCCGGAGCATGATAGTTAGGAAAGGGCCAATGTATCAAATACAAATCAAGGTAGTCCAATTGCAAATCCCTAAGGCTCTTCTTGCAGGCTTCTATTACATCATCATGTTTATCATTCCATACCTTTGAGGTTATAAAAAGTTCTTCCCGTGTTACGATTTTTTCTTGTTGAACACGTTTTAGAACCAAACCGATTTTATCTTCATTCTGATATACCGCAGCGCAATCTATTAGTCGATAGCCTGCCTTGATTGCACCATATACTGCCTCAGATACCTGTTCTGCACTATATTTATCCGAGCCAAAGGTACCTATTCCCATCATTGGAATACTTACCCCTGTATATAGCCTATAACGAGGTACGGCATCTATATTAATTACATTACTCATGCTTATCTCCTATCTAGCAATTCTGATCACCGAATACGACCGCCACTTTGCCACAGTTTCCTTCTGCCATGAGCGCATAAGCTTCGGCTGCCTGTTCTAGTGGGAATTCATGGGTGATCAATTCTTCCGGATGAATATTCCAGCGAACCAGACGTTCAACAAGCTCCTCCATTCTCCATAAACTTGTAACCCAGGAGCCGTATATCGTTTTCTGTCCATGTATGATATCCGGACTAGGATTAAAGTTACAGGTTCCGCCCTCACCTACAAATGCTATTTTACCCCATTCACGTGTTGCTCGGATAGCAAGCTGTCTACCAGAATCATTTGCACTTGCATCAATAGCACGCTCAACACCGCGTCCGTTGGTAACAGCCAATATCTTCTGCAGAGTATCCTCACTGGGTTTAAATACATAATCTGCTAGGCCAAGCTTAATTGCCAGTTCAATTCGATAATCATTCACCTCAACGCCGATTAACATATTAGCACCCATAGCCTTTGCAACCATTAATGCCGCAAGACCAACAGGGCCGAGACCAGTAACCAAAACCGCATCATTACCACAAATACCAATTTTCTCTATTGCTTCATAAACTGTCCCAAATCCACAGGCTACTTGTGCACCATCCTTATACGTTAGCTCATCAGGAAGAGCAATCAAGTCCTTCTCATCTGCAAGAATATATGGAGCCATACCTCCATTTCTCTGCCATCCATAGGCCGCACGATGAGGGCTGGAGCAGGATATGTAATATCCTCTTCTGCAGTCATTACATACCCCACACCCGGAAATATGATAAACGATTACTCTGTCGCCTTCCTTAAATCTTTTTAAACCTTCTCCTTCTTCTACAATAATTCCACAAGGCTCATGCCCTGCTATCATTCCAGGTATATAGCCTTCTGGTCCTTTGCCAAGATGTTCTCTATAAATACAGCGAATGTCACTTCCACAAATAGTAGTTGCTTTTGTTTGAATCAAAACCTGACCATGCCCAGGCTTCGGAATCGTAAACTCTTTCAATTCAACGGTACTATTGCCCGGAAGAATGGCCCCTTTCATTTTTCCATTCGTAATTCCCATACAGCTACACCTCCTAAAATTATAAAATCCTAGTGTTTATCCGATAATTTAATTATAGCAAAGATAGTCCTCATTATTAGAGATATTTGTGACATTATCTATTCATTTATGTCGTCTTCTCGCATATTCATTGACTGACCTTTCGTGCTGTGATACTATGGAATTGAGGTGATGAGATGAAAACTTCATATAACAATATAAGTGTTTCATTCACGATGGAGTATATTAAGTTTAATGCGCTTCATTTTGTCTTTGAGCGCTTCTTACGCTCCATTCCAAGTCATAGCCACAGCGATAACAGTTATGAAATACATTACATTCCGTTTGGTCATGGTAAAGTTCGAATCAACCAGGAGCTCTATCAGGTTGTACCTAATACCTTATATATAACCGGACCCTTTATTGAGCATGAGCAAATCCCTGATAAGGACGACCCCATGGCTGAATACTGTATTTATTTTAAGATTGATAAAAAGAAAAGGGATATTAAAAAGAAAATAGATAGTTCCTATATGGAGCTTTTTGAAACGACACATTTTTGGTTTGGACAGGACCAGCAGAATATCCATTCCATAATGCAGAAGATCTTCTCCGAGCTGGAGCTTAAATATGTGGGCTATATGAAGCAGATAGAAGTTCTGCTTCAACAGCTTGTAATAAGCTTAATACGTAATTATGTGAACCCACAGGAAATAACCACTCATAACAAATTTACCGATCTATCCTATAGTAAGTATTTTATCATTGAAGAGTATTTTCTATATGAGTACAAGAGCCTTTCATTGGATACATTATCCGACCGCCTTGGCCTGAGTACCAGACAAACGGAACGGCTAATCATCCGTCATTATGGCAAAACCTTTCTGCAGAAGAGGACAGAAGCCAAGATGTCGGCAGCAGCTATCCTATTAATGGATCCTAATAAGCGTATATCGGAAATCGCTTCTGATCTAGGATATTCTTCTGTTGAACATTTTTCAACTGCTTTTCGCAGATATTATAATACATCCGCTAGAGAATATCGCAAAAACAGTCTTAATATATCAGCGGAACAGAAAAATGATATATGAGGTTAATTCTCAGTTCAGTTTTATTGCATAGTGGCTTCAATGGAATATGTACAACGAAAATCTCCTGATCAGATAAGCAAGCACTCATCATTCTCATACTTATCTGATCAGGAGTCTTTTTCTAAGATATTAATATAATTTCTTACGGAATAAGTACAATAGTTTCTCCCTTCTTTAAAGATACCTCCCATACCTTATCCCCATAATATATCTTCGAGTTATAATCATGTCTTGCCGTTATGGTAGCGGAGGTGAGATTACCATTCATCCATTGCAACGAAATTTCCGCTCCATTACGAAGGCACAAGCCACTTACCTTACCCGATATCCATGATTTCGGTAAAGCGGGCGCTAATATCACACGTCCATTATTACTCTGTACCAGCATTTCTGCAATAGCGGCTGTTCCACCAAAATTACCGTCTATTTGGAACGGAGGGTGGTTATCCAGCATATTTGGCAATGTGGACTGACTCAATAAACGAATCAGACTTTTTTTTGCATTTTCGCTATCCCACAGCCTGGCATACAGATTAATAATCCAGGCCAGACTCCAACCGGTATGACCGCCACCATGCGCCAAGCGTCTTTCCAGCGTCTTCTTTGCCGCTTCTGAAAGTGCCTTATTGCCATCCATCGTAATCTGAGAAGAAGGATATAATGCATAGAGATGAGATATGTGTCTATGTCCCGGCTCCTCCTCATCATAATCTTCTAGCCATTCCATGATTTGTCCATGCTTACCAACCTTAATTGGAGGCAGTTTCTGTTTCATCTTCTCCACCACATCAACATAGTCGTGATCTACATCTAAGACGTTAGCAGCATTACAATATATTGTAAATAAATCATGCAGAATTTGACTGTCCATTGCCGCCCCCGCACATACACAGCCCTTGGTTCCATCCGGTAAGATATAAGTATTTTCAGGTGATACGGATGGGCAGGTTACCAGATAATCACCATGCTGTACCAGGAAATCTTCAAAAAATACTACTGCTTCTTTCAGTATGTCATAATATTCTTCCAAAAAATCCAAATCCCTGATAAACAGATAATGTTCCCATATGTGAGTACAAAGCCATGCTCCACCCATAACCCAGAAGCTGCCGGGTATCCATAGATCCTGAGGTGCGGAATCACCATGGATATCCGTATTGTGATGTGCAACAAACCCTCTGCAGTTGTACATCTTCTCAGCGGTATTTTTTCCGGTCTTGTATACCTTCTTCAGTAAATAGAACAGCGGCTCATGAAGTTCCGACAGATTCGTAATTTCAGCCGGCCAGTAGTTCATCTCCGCATTGATATTAATTGTAAACTTAGAACCCCAGGCCGCTTTCATATCCTGATTCCAGATTCCCTGCAGATTAGCAGGTAATGTGCCTTGCCTGCTGGAAGAAATCAGTAAATAACGCCCATATTGAAAATAAGTAGCCAGCAGACCATTGTCCTCTTGCTCTTCACTGATACGCTTCAATCTTTCTTCTGTCGTAAGCTCATCTAAACTCGTATCATAATCTAATTGCAGCTCCACTCTATCATAGAAGCTCTTGTAGTCCTTAATATGTCTTCTTTTTAGTTCGTAGTAGCTCTTTTTCTTTGATTTTTCTAAGTAATCTCTACAGATAGCCAAAATGTCATTATATCGAAAGGTGGTGGCTGCCGTCAGTAATATCGTCGCTTCCTTCGTATTACTGATGAGTAAATGTTCTCCGAGTGTCGATACCGTACCCTCTGTTGCTACTGCACTACACATCGCAGCAAATCGAAAGCCACCCTCTCCTAAGCTTCCCTGATATGCAATGGTATCATTATTCTCAGCCCATAACTCGTCAAAAAACATATCTCGGTCCAATGTGATATCCAGATTTAGCATCCCTTGCTTTTCTGCTTCTATATGCATAATAAGCACCTGATCCGGTTCACTGATCATTGTTTCTCTGACATACCAGCATCCGTTATTATCTTTAAAACGAACTACATGAATAGCCTCATCCAAGGATAGCTCTCTCGTATACTCCTCAACACCTTGCAATCCATTCATTTGAATTCTCATATCACCCAAGGTCTGATAGCCCCTCATTCCATTCGGTGTACCAGCAAAGGCTTTTAAAAGCAACTCCTCTGCCTCAGGTATTTTTCCATCAAAAATCAACTTTCTTACTTTATCCAGATTTTGCTTTGCATCGGGATTCACACGATCCACATACTTACCATACCAGACACTATCTTCATTTAATTGCAAATGTTCCTGCTCAGCGGTACCATAAACCATTGCTCCAAGTCTTCCATTACCCAGCGGAAGCGCCTCATTCCATGATTTTGCAGGTTGCCTATACCATAAACGTTTCATAATAAAACTCCCTCATATCATCCATATACGAAAGGTATTCAACAAGTAATAACTTTATCCTACCTATCAGGGCGATAATCCTTCCTCTATAATGTTGCCATTTAATTATATCAAATAACAAGCTCCATATTAGAGATTTTTATGACATACTGAAGCTTAACATGTCGACTTTTCGCATGTTTTTATTTAAATATAACATCAAAAGAATCAAAGAACTTCAACTATCTCAAGGTCTACTATTTCATCGGATAGATCATAATGTGTATTTTGACAGCATACTACTGGTTTTGATATTCTATCTGGGTTAATAGAAACGATACTGCCAACTTGTTCATTACTTAGCCTTACCTCCCTGCCAGTATAATAATTAATTAGCTTATTTACGAATATGTGGCAAATAGATGAATCCAATTGGTTTGAGCTATTTGCTTGTATTTCTTCCGCCGCTTTCAATGGTATTTCCTTAGTACTGTATGTTCGTGTGGAAATGATTGCATCAAATGTATCAGCAACCGCTATAATTCTGCTGAACAGGTTGATTTTATCTCCCTTAAGTCCTAAGGGATATCCACTTCCATCAATTCTTTCATGATGGAATACCACCGTTTGTAGCACTTCAGGGTCTAGAGTATCAATCCCTTTTAAAATTCTATATCCTAAGACGGAATGAGATTTTATTATCTCCATTTCTTCTAATGTTAATTCTTCTGCTTTATTTAAAAGACTATCCCTTATCTTAGCTTTCCCGATATCATACAAAAAACCTGCGCGCACCAGATTCTCCAATCTTTTCTCATCCAGGTTCAACCACTTTCCTATCAGAAATGATATCAATGCAACATTAACCGGATGTGAATATAAATAAGGGTATTTATCCTGCACACTATGAAGAAATTCTAATAAATTCTCATCATCCTCTACGTGTTTGCAAATTTGAATGGAACACATATCAATGGGTTCCAAATATAATTGTCTGCCAAACCTAATATTTTCCACGATACTGTGAGATATTGTTATAGCCTGATTATACACATCTTTTAAATGAAACATATAGATATCCTCCTTCTACTCCATAAATATCACACTCTATTCGCTAGAAAAAATAATATCAAATTTTTCCTTTATAAACCATTTACCGCACGAATCGTGTCTCCTACCGCACGAATCGTAATTATATAAAAATGGGCTGTACACTATATTACACTGTGTAGCAGCCCATCAAACTATAATATTACTTTTTTCTAATGCTATCTATAATCTATTAGGGTTCAATTTTAACCGGTATCTTTACTATCTTGGTTTTGTTACTGTATAAAGTGATAGTTACAGTGATTACAACTTCCCCGGGAGCTTTTGCTTTGATATTTCCAAGAGAATCTACCGTAGCAATCTTTTTATTGCTGGATGTAAACTTGACTGTAACTCCACCAATTGCACTCTGACTGGTAGGCTTATCCAAGGAGCTAACCCATTCTAATGTCACTGGAAGCTTAACGGATATCTTCTCCTTGTTTTTGCCATTCGATATTGATAAGATTGTCTTAGTCGGAGTAACCTTTATCTGTTTTCTAAGACTTATAAATAACTTAGAATCAGCTTTCTTCGTATATACTACGTAATCAGAGCACTGTAGAATATTGATTGTAATGTATCCATCTTTGTCCACAATTGCCTGATAACCGTATGGGATTGTCTCAAGCTTTCCTATACTATCATTGTAGTGATAAAGATATACCTTAGTACCCGGAGTGATTCCCTCCTGATCCCCTACATATATTCTTACACTTGCCTGGGAAGGCAATATTCCCTCATGAGCAAAATCAACAACCAAAGCTACCGTATCTGTATCTGCCTTCTGTTCCTCAATGAAATGTGTGCCATCTTTTGCTTTTTCTATCTTCAGAGAAAGATTAACATCTTTAATGTCCTTATCGGAATTAGCTAATTCCGTCTTATCAAAGGTCCAGGAATAAAGGACTTTATTATCTGAGTCATACACATTAACGATAATATCCTTTTTATTATCCTTTGCCTCTTGTATGATCTCTGACTCTAATATTAGATTTAACTCTGTCTCATCACTTTGCGTTGGTAAGTTTATTCCAACCTGAATGGCTGACCGTTCTTCCTTCTTAAGTGCATTCAGTATTTCTTCTGCTGTAAGCGGAAGAGTAATCTTACCATTATAATATTTTATTACATCCCTAGTTAAATCTGCCTCAACCTGAACATCTTCATCTGTCATTTTCACCTTTACCTTTAATACAGGCGTTGGAGCTGGTGAGCCTGTGTTTATGTCGTAGGAGGGATAGGTGGGGTTGGTAGGGTTAGTGGGATTGGTAGGGTTGGTGGGGTCGGAAGGGTTAGTGGGATTGGTAGGGTTGGTGGGGTTAATGGGTTCTTGTGGGGTATTGGGAATTACATTTTCAAACATAAGGTATTTATAGTCGGAAATATTAGTACTTAATTCCGTTTCATTAATTACGGATGCGTCAGTCCCTTCTTTATTACTGTCCGCACTAATTTGTAAATTACTGTAGCCTGTTAATTCCGGAACAAATCCCATCGCCTTGTTGGAGCCTTTCAACGTCACGGTGCTATTGTTAATGATAACATTTTGAGATGAACAGTCTACTGCGTAATCTTCTCCGATTGCCGTCACATTACTGTTGTCAATTGTAATATCACCTACTGCTAAAATACCGGCATATACTGATCCGCTTGCATCCACCACGCCTCCATTAATACTGATATTGCCAAAAGAATATATTCCGCTAAAGCTTCCCTGTGCCGTCACTCTGACATCGTTAATGGTGAGATCTCCATTATTATTGTAGATTGCTATACCATATCCCGTTCCAGCAGTTGAAGTAATCTCTAAATTTCCCCATCCTTCAATCGTCAGATCACTACTTCGTATCCCAAAATTGTTAGTACCTAAAGAGTCGGCTGTAAGTCTATTTTCTCCTATCAGACATATAATCAGACTATCACGGCTTATAATGCAAGCATGGTTTTGCACGGCAGTGTTACTGGTGTCTTCAGATGTTTCATTAATATTCGCATTACTCAGTATCAAGGTATTATCATAATGGCTATAGGATACGGTGCCGTCTCCAAGTACATCATTTGCATTATCGACTGTCACTCGGGCATCTCCTACCCATATCCTATATGCTTCTGTTACGGTAATTGTTATCGTGGCACTTACCAATCCTTTGGATAATTCAACCTCATATGTTCCATCATCATCAGGAGTCACATTTGCAGTTATCCCAGCAGCAGGTCCGGTTAGAAGATCATTTACATAGGTTTCTACTGCTATCAACCTTTCACTCTGTTCTGAATCATAATCCACAATAACTTCACCGATCGCATTCAATGCCGAAACTATTACAGCAACATCAGGATTTTCTTTATAATTTAGATATTTGTAGACTAATAATTGAGAAGCATTTATATTCTCAAAAGTAATATCTACCGGTATGCTTCCATCGGGATTTGTGCTGGCACTTACTATACCATTCGAAAATGTAGCGTTACTACCTGCCAACGCACAGACAGAACCTAAATCTCCGAAGCTTTTTACTGTTATAGTTCCTCCTGTGAAATTAGTGTCCCCAAGTATACCATATGTACCTGAATCATTATATTGTGAAACAGATCTCGCTGTAACATTAACGCTTCCGTCTGAGATTTCAGCATAAGAATATATCCCATACGTTGCTGCGTCTAAAACCGTTGTTGTTTCAGCGGTAATCTTGACCTTTCCACCCGAAATGAAAACACCCTGTTTTGCTTCTATCCCATACGCAGAAATAAATTCATTCATTCCTGTATCAGTAGCCGTTGATTTCGCAGTAATATCAACAGTTCCCCCCGATATGTTAACAGCATGTTCACAAGTGATACCCCAATTTCTTGCACTTGACGATTCTACCTTAATGCTCACCGTTCCATCTGAGATATTAATGTTTCCTAATGCATATATCCCCTCCCTAATACTTGTTATATCATACGTTCCACTTAAAATATTGATATCTTCTCCCGCATATAAACCACCAGTAACACGAGCGCCATATAACACCAAGCTTCCGTAATTTCCTGATAAAGTCAAGCCTCCATTTGCACAATAGATCGCATTTCCAGATATAATATCATCCTCATTTATCAGAACATTGAGGCCTTCCAGTTTAATATTTAAAGATTCTTCTGAGTAGATTATAGTGCCCGTGTTTGCTTCTGTGATAGTTGCATTATTCAGAGTAAGGGTGTTGGTATCGGAATCATAGGTAACTGTGCCCACAATTCCATCTCCTGTAATATCCCCAGTATATGTGCTTATGATTTCTTTATTGCCAACCCTTATATTAAAAGGCTCCTCACTCATGCTTTTTGTCATGGTTATGGCTACACCACTCGCGGTCTTTACTTCACCGCTCTCTTCACTAATCTCCCTTGAATCGGCTTCACCCGCCTGTACCCTCATGCTATTCATGGGAAGCAGAGTAAGTATCATACACAATACGACAAATAAGCTTAGCAATTTTTTACAAGTGAATTTCGTCATTTGTATCGTCCTCCTGTTAATATTAAATTTCATTTCGCATTACTGCGTACTTTATATTATTCAACATAATTTTAACAGGTTGTTTTAAATAAAACCATTTATCGCACGAATCGTGTCTCCTACCGCACGAATTGTAAGTATCATAATGGCAAAGTATAAAATAGGTAAAAATAATAAGATGAATAGCTGAAGTTTCACTCATCGACTTTAATCTTCATTAATCAAATACTAACTCCTTCCATTCCTAATGAATTCAAACTGCTTCTATATTCTTTCATTTCCTCTTCACTATTATTTTCAATGATTACTCGCAATTGTGATATTACCTTTTCTTTATCTTTTGGCAGATAGCCCGTAATTGGTCGGAAATTGGTAATCGTATTAGCTTGTAATCTTGTTGTAATCATGAGCTTTTCTATAAGTGTTATTAATTCTTCTAGTCTTTCTTTCTCTCCCGCAGGAATAAATTTTCCATCCTGCGCCATATGATATAATTCTGTATCTGGAAAAAGCGTAAGTGAATCAATATGTAATAAGAAAGGATTCTTTACATAATACGGTCTAATTTGATTTAAAACCTTAGCCGTGTATAGCGCGTTTCTTTTCCCATTTCCTTTCCCTGCCAGTCCAGTCATATATACCAAATAATATTCTATACCTGCTTCATCCAATTTAGCCAGCTGCCTAACTATATCTTCTGATGTATACCCTTTATTAGCCAATAATAAGGTATCATCGTCTCCACTTTCCATACCTATGCTTAAACCATTTATTCCTAATGCACGTAACCTTTTAAGTTGTTCTATACTCTTTGGAATAATATCTCTGATACTAGCAAACATAGATATATTCTGACATTTAATTAAATAATCCTTTACTGTTAAAGCTCTAAGCTTCAGATTTTCATAGCTCATAGCAAATGGATTTGCTCCTGTTAGGAAAAGTCTTCTTGCATATGGTTGATATTTTTTTATTTCTGCCAGATCTTCTTCAAACTCTTCGATCGGCGACATTCGAAAAGGTTCATTCTTATATAAACTGCAAAACTTACATTTATTGTAGGTACAACCTGATGTAGCTTGAATTATCACTGAAAATGCTTCATATGGTGGTCTCCATGTTCTACCTGTAAAATGCAATATTATTCCTCCCTTACAAATGGCGAAGGTTTCTTCGATAATTTCGTAATTCTTCTTCATCCACATTATTAATAATTCTATCTAGTTTGGATAATAGTTTATGTCTGGCTTCTGGTAGATTACCTATTAATTGAAATGCATTAGAAGCTCCAAGAGCTGCAAACTCGACTGGTATCTCTAAATTTTCCACTAAAGTTCTGACTTCAATATATTTCTCAATTTCTGTCTCTTCAATCCAGTTTCCATTTTTTATCTCTTGATAAAGTTCAGAATCTGGATATATTGTCATTATATTGGCACCTACCATTTTGGGGTTAAGTTGGTTACAAATGCACGCTGTAGCTTTTGCCCCTATGAGCAATGTACTACAGTAAGTACCATTCAAAAAATCCTAGGTGGTAAATGGAAAATAATTATATTATGGTATATTGCAAATTCTGAAGTCATACGATTTGGTGAACTAAGTCGACTACTTGGTGATATTACACAGTCCACCCTCACAAAGCAATTGCGTGAACTGGAAGCAGATGGCTTTATTTTTCGCCATGTATATCAAGAGGTTCCTCCAAAAGTAGAATATTCTCTTACCGATTTAGGAAAAAGCTTTGTACCAATACTAGAACACATGAGAATATGGGGAGATCAGAATCTGAAATCTAACCGCCAGCTTAACTAGTGATTTATTCATATGAATTATGCTTAATAAAAACTGGGAGCATAGAATTGCTCCCAGTTTACACAATCTTTTTACTTAATAACTTAATAATACTATTTCCATCTCTACTTCATTCTCTGCCTACCGGTATGATCAATTACATAATTCCCCCGATAAATCAATTTAGATATGGGTACCAATTCATATCCTTGATCCTTTAATCCCATGATTACAACTTCCAATGCCTTCGGTGTATATTTTGCCCCATTGTGCATCAATATAATCGAACCGTTCCCGAGCTTTTTATTCACGGTACAGCGTTTGACGATATCATCCACTCCGTAATCCTTCCAATCCAGAGAATCCACATCCCACTGTATCGTATAGTAATTACACTCTCTTGCTGTGCCAACCAGCGTATTGTTATAATCTCCATAGGGAGGGCGGAACAAATTCATCTCAATACCGGTGAGTTCCTTGACGCGATTATGTGCCTTCATAATCTCTTCCTTACACTCCTCTTTGGTAAGCTGAGACATCTGTTTATGGTTTTCACTATGATTACCAAGATCATGGCCTGCTGCAGCAATTGCTTTCACATCCTCTGGATATTTTTCAATCCATTCCCCTGTCATAAAAAATGTAACCTTAACATTATGTTTTTTCAAAATATCAAGAATGGTTTTCGTATCCTCATTCCCCCAGGCCGCATCAAAGCTGAGTGCAACTTTCTTTTCCTCCGTATCTACACAATAGATTGGCAAATCCCTTCTACTACCTGTATTAGACACAGTAATCGCATTTGGAAATATCTTTATACCAAGCCCTATCATCACTATCATGCTCAATACAACAATACCGATTTTTACGAATAAGGTACCATTTGATTGTATTTGATCATTTGGTTCCATCACATCACCACAACTAGGTTTCTTAATATAATATATTTCCACAGCTAGGTCACTATACTTACTCTACAGCATATCACTTCATTTGTGTATGTTTATGCTCATTTAAAATCAATTTATCCAGTACTGCTTTATAAACCAAAACGATTTGTGCGTCAATGTAACAGAATTTATTGGCTATGAATTCATATGTTTTGTATACAAAGCAAATACTCATTAAGATAAGTGCTGCTATGGTTAATTCCGGTTGAATTGATTTGGATATCAAGAAAATAGATGCAGACAGATAAAACAAAAATGCCACAAAAAAGTTTCTACTAATTCGAAAAGCAAGAAGCATCGTATCATTTAGCCGATTGTGCATTTTCGTAATGGATTTCAGGTCTCTGTACTTCAGTTTATCATACATATCATTAAAGATGGTTTGGCTATCATTTATTTTTGATTCCATATTCTTTTTAAGAAAAGAAGAGTATCGGCGGTAATTCACTTCGCCTAGCTCCTTACTTATAAGTTTTTTAAATACATTCGACATAAATTCACCTACTCTCATTAACGATAATCGGATCCGATTGTATCAATACTAAATTATTTGGAACATCAATTCCGTTAATTTATCTAAATTATATATTACTATTATTCGCTGAGGACATAAAATAAAACTCTGCAAATGCTGTCACTCTTTCCTTATAAATCTATCTCATATATCGGTAATATCCATTACAACCACATATTTTTTAACAATTTATCGCTTTTTCAATGTTTTATTAACAAATTGTTCATAATATATCCATACAAAAATCATATATGTCTTTTATAATATAAGTAGTTCGAAGGAACTATTAAATAATTAGATTAACCATTAATATGCTAATAAGATAATTTTTTTCATAAAATAAGCCCGGCAGCTACCCTCCCCCCTCTACCGGGCTTCTCCTCTTTTAAAAGCCACTTTGAAGAGAAAAGTCATTGTAATTATGACTAATTCTCCGGGATAGAGATTGCATCTATTCCTTTTTTTATGCTCAGTATTCTGTTTAATGCTCCATCATAATTAAATTCCTGAATATCATATAAAACCAGTTGCAACTCTTTACGATTGTCACTATGATCCCGTTCAATTAATAACTCTAACGATTTAACGATAGAATCGTATTCAAATCTCTTGATATAATATATGGTATTTGTCAAGCATTGTTCATATTCCGAGTCTGTTATGGGTGGATAAGGTGTCTCCTGCTTCTCTTTCTCATTTTTTATCATGGCATCATACTGATCTAATACCCTATGTAGTTTTGTTAACAATTCTTTCAATTGCATTTCTATTCTTAAGCATTTCTTTGTCACAGTCTTCTTAATGGTAAAATCATATTCATTATACAGCTCTGACACTGACTTAAGTAATCCTAATGCCCCAATGCTTGTTAATATGTTTTTTAGCTTGTGGATATCGTTTCTTAAATCATCTTCCGAATTAGTCCTTATATTGATACCTATACTTTCGAGATTTGCAGAAAGATCATTACATGCCACCTTCAGTATATTTATATACTGTGTAGCACTACCTAACGCATACATTAATCCGTCCTCATAATCGATTTCCTCTACGTTGGATAACATTGCTCTAATCCGTCTACTCCAGGGATCGATACATTGATAATCCTTTTTCTCCTTATAAATAAAATCGAGATCATTAAACCATTGTTTTATAATTGTCGTAAGACCCTCCAGCTCTAATGGTTTGCAAAAAATATCGTTTGCTCCAGCCATACGATATCGGAACTTTAATTTATCCGTAACATTGGATGTAAGCGCAATAATTATCGTTTTTTGCTTATCAGGATAAATTGCACGTATCGCTCTGGTTGTTTGAATCCCATCCATTTTAGGCATAATATGATCAATAAATATCATATCATAATAATACCGTTCAACGAAATGTAATGCTTTATCCCCCGAAGAGGCTACATTTGCACTTATATTAAATTGTTCCAACATATTGGCTAATATCATCGTATTAACCTCGTTATCATCGACTACAAGTACTTTCAGCATAGATACTATCCTCATAATAATATTGCTTCTACTTACTTTATTTTACACAGGAAATGACATAAATCAACTACTATATTTATTTTTCCTGTATGTATCAGAAATTTATGAAATTTAACCTTTTATAAACAATATTAATTTGATATAATATTCGTTAGGTATTTAAGAATAAAACTAGGAGGTAGAATAATGTCTAATGTTACTATCATGGATCACCCGTTAATTCAACATAAAATAGGAATTATGCGTCGTAAAACCACATCCACCAAGGAGTTCCGCGATTTAGTATCCGAGGTTGCCATGTTAATCTGCTACGAGGCGACCAGAAAGCTTCCATTAGCTGATATTGAAATTGAAACTCCACTTGTAAAAACAGTTGCTAAGGAGATCGCCGGCAAAAAGCTATGTATTGTTCCTATTTTGAGAGCGGGTCTTCACATGGCCGATGGTATTCTGAATCTTATTCCCAATGCAAAAGTAGGACATGTTGGTTTATATAGAAATGAAGAAACCTTAGAACCAGTAGAGTATTTCTGCAAGCTTCCTTCCGATGCTAGCGAACGTGAGATTTTTGTAGTAGACCCAATGTTAGCAACCGGAGGTTCTGCTGTAGCGGCAATTGATATTCTTAAGAAAAGAGGTATATCCAAGATACACTTCTTATGTCTCATAGCTGCTCCGGAAGGGGTAGAGCGTTTATCCGCAGCGCATCCTGATGTTGAGATTTATATTGGTAATCTGGATGAACGCCTCAATGATAAAGGATATATCTTACCAGGCTTAGGCGATGCCGGTGACCGTATCTACGGAACAAAATAAGAAGAATTTTAAGAGCGAATAAGCATTAAAGCTCCTAGTAAAATTAGGCTGTGCTAAAATATATTTACAGGAATTATGACTTACCATAAAAACCTATAGATATACTTTACACAGCCCTTTTATATTTATCTTAATTAGTTGTTAAAAACTTATAAATCGTAACAGAATCAAATTCCTTACCTGCTTTCAGTACACAGGATGGGAATGAAGGAATGTTACATGAATTCGGGAAGTACTGTGTCTCAAAACAAACGCCATATCTCTTCTGATATACTGCTCCGTCCTTGCTGTTATTCACAGGCTGCATAAAATTACCGGAATAAAACTGCATTCCTGGGAGATCTGTAAATACCTCCATCACGCGCCCGCTTCTGTCATCTATAAGTTCAGCGACCTTTTCTACTTCTGCTCCGCTGATATCCAGAACATAATTATGATCATAGCCGCCTGCCAGCTTTAAAGGCTCATAATCTGCATCAATATCCTGACCGATTCTCTTAATGGTTCTAAAATCCATAGGTGTTCCAGAAACATCTCTTAGTTCTCCTGTTGGAATCAATCCATCATCCGTTGGAGTGAACTGATTTGCTTTAATCCAAACCTTGTGATCTAAGATTGAACCGGAATCATGTCCTGATAAATTAAAATATGAGTGATTCGTGAAATTAACTATGGTATCTTTATCCGACACGGCATGGTATTCTATTACCAATTCGTTATCCTCTGTTAAGCTGTAGGTTACCGAAACATCAAGATTGCCAGGGAAACCCTGTTCCATGTGCGGACTAAGTCTGGAAAATTCAACTGATATAATATCTCCATCTTCATAATACTCCGCATCATACATTACTTTATTATATCCTAAAAATCCGCTGTGGAGATTATTCTCTCCATCGTTCTTGTCTAATTCGTATACTTTACCGTTAAGCTCAAACTTAGCACCACCAATACGGTTAGCATGTCTTCCGATAAATGATCCAAAACCAGGGCCATTTTCTTCATATCCTGCAATGTTCTCAAAGCCCAATGCCACATCGGTAAAATTCCCGTTTTTATCCGGAACAATGATACTTACTACATTAGCACCATAATTGGTAAGGGATACCTTCATTCCGTTACTATTGGTAATAGTAAATAAAGTAGCTTCCTCACCTTTACTGGTTTTCCCAAATGATTTTTGCGTGATTTCCATTTTCTCTACTCCTTAATATTATTTGTTAGTGTAAAGTATTTTACACTGATTTTTTATAAGAACCCTTTATTTTTCAAGGGTTACAGAGCTTTTTAAAATAAAAAAACAATGACCCCCTATTTTCAGTTATAATTGAAGTTACCACACAACAAAATACTGAAGAAAGGTCATTGTTATGGACTCAATTATACTCTATTTAATTAACATTATTCAAGAGCAGTACAAACAAATCTGCTATTTACTTCTCTTTATCTGCAAATATATTCCTCTCAAGCAGTGGGCTTTCGATGATTCCCATTCCCCTGAGTACCAAAAATTCAAGGTTGATAAACTTCCTACTGTGTACACTCCTGCAACCTTCGATTATCAGCTTTACATAGCTTATATCAAACACCGCTATGGTTACCTGATTAAACCAATCAAACGCCGTTCCGAATCTGATATCCCAAAGGATTTGGTCTGTCCCCGCTGCGGTGCTCCTCACGATTACTTATACAAAAACAATGGCGCCAAAGGTCAATTCATGTGCAAGGTCTGTGAGGAACTCTTTAACTCCGATAACATTTATAAGCATACCATCGAGCTTCGCTGCCCTTACTGTGGTAACATCTTGGTTCCCAAGAAGGAGCGTAAGTTCTTCCGTATCCACAAGTGTACCAATCGTAAATGTAGCTATTACCTAGCCAATAAACGTAAGCTTCCACCAGATCTGAAACCGGAAGAAAAACACAAATATAAGCTCCACTATATCTATCGTGAGTTCACGATGGATTTCTTTCGCATGGACTTACACTCCCTTCCGTCAAATGCCACGGGCTTCAGTTTCAAGAAGTTTTCTCCTCATATACTGGGATTGGTTCTAACCTATCATGTAAACCTAAAGCTCTCCACCAGACAGACTTCTCATGCATTGAAAGAGGTTCACGGTATCGACATTTCCCACACTACTGTTGCCAGTTATGCTATGACCGCGGCTTGTGTCATTAAGCCTTTCGTAGACACCTACGATTATAAACCATCCAACATCCTCTCTGCCGATGAAACCTACATCAAAAAGCTCGGTAAAAAGCATTATGTCTGGATTATCATGGATGCATGTAAAAAGAGCATCCTTGGCTATCAGGTCTCCGATAACCGGAGTGTCGGTCCCTGTATTCTTGCCATGCGCATGGCCTTCGAGAAGTTCAAAGTGTTTCCCTCAAAGCTTCTGAAATTCATTGCTGACGGTTATAGTGCCTATCCTCTGGCAGCCCAGTATATAAAAGCTCAGAAAGGATGGGACTTTGACGTAACACAGGTAATCGGACTTACAAATGATGATGCTGTTTCAACCGAATTCCGTTGGGTCAAACAGGTTGTGGAACGTTTAAATCGTACCTTCAAGATGTCCTACCGCATCACCAATGGTTATAACAGTGATGAGGGTGCCTTGTACGGAGTTTCCCTGTGGGTTGCTTATTACAACTTCCTAAGACCGCATCCCCATAATTACTGGAAACCTTTAAATGAGATAGATGAATTCGAGAAAGTAGGGAACATGCCCGCCAAGTGGATTATCCTCATCCGTTTGGGGCAGCAAAAAATCTTGGAAATGCAGAAATCCTCCGCTGTGTCAGGTAATACCTGTTCCTAGATTAAGGAGCCAGAGGTGGTACCCAGCCACCGGAAGTTTACTTCCGGCTTGACCTTGAATGCAATAAAAAGTAATGCTACAATGCTGTGAATACGACGGTAAGAACTTCCTGTTCCTGAGTTACTTCGCCGTCGGTGAAACCTTCAGAGCATTACTTTTTGTTGCAATCAAGGTTGGCGTAGTCTGCCACTGCATAAATTTCTAGTTAAAATATTTGCTTTTTCAATGTTCAAAGGATCATATTTCTTTACATCAGTTTTTCATACCAAACTTTACACTACCTATTATTTCGGGTTACTTTCTGGTACAACAATCAATATAACCTACAAAAGTACACTGTACTAGCTTATAATTATAGCATATTTATACAAAAGTGCAAATATTTTTATTGATTTGACACAGTGTAAAACCAATGCTATACTTATTAAGCATATTTGTGCAAAGGGTATTAAGTGTTCAAATATTCACTCATAGTTTCTGTGAATATTTGAAATAATAGGGAAACAGGTGAAAATCCTGTACGGTCTCGCCGCTGTAATTGGGGAGTTTACTTCAGCAAGTTGATCTTGTTAACATCACTGGAACTGTGTTGTAAATCAGCCTTCTGGGAAGATATGAAGTAAATTATGATCCAAGAGTCAGAAGACCTGCTTAATTACCGTACCATATGTTCCACGAGGATTTGGACAAGGGTACAATAAAGTCCAACTGCGTTACGGCGGTTTTATTTTATTGTCCTTTTTCCTTTTGTGGGTAAAGGCTTTTTTTATTGTATCACTAGGAAAGAGCTCCCCCATTATATATACGGGGGTATCTTACCTAATATCACAGGAGGATTGGATATGGAAGAAAAAAACAATGTACGAAGATCACTGATCGCATTCGGTGTGCTGATAGTACTGGCAATCGTCATGCTAATCGCTTATTTTCAGCTCAGACCGACAGGATCAACCGGAAAGAAGGAAATTGAAGTAGAGGTCATAATTCCAGAGAAAGAGAATGAAGAATTTACATTGCATACCAATGCTGAATTTCTTCGTCAAGCATTGGAGGAAGCAGAATTGGTGAAAGGTATCGAGAGTGAATATGGTCTTTTTATTACCGAAGTAAATGGCAGAGTTGCAGATGATACGAAGCAGGAATGGTGGTGTATAACCAAGAATAAGGAGAACGTTAATTATGGTGTGGATGAAATAGCGATAAATGATGGCGATCATTATGAAATCACACTAACCGTCGGATATTAAATAAGTAATTTACTTCGTAAACACAGAAGATTGGGGTGATATCCTATACGAATTAAGGATATTGTTATTATCAGTTTAATGGCAGATATTATGTTCATTGCGCAGGTTGCACTACGGTTTATTCCGAACGTCGAATTAATCTCCCTGTTTATCATTCTTTTTACCCTGATTTTAGGCTGGAAGACACTGTATATCATATATGTATTCGTTGCAATTGAAGCTTTGATATACGGATTTGGCCTATGGGTCATTAATTACTTATATATATGGGCATTTTTATTTTTCATAACAATGCTATTTAAAAAATATCAGTCAAAGTTATTTATGGCTGTTATATCGGGTATCTTCGGCTTTACCTTTGGTGCTCTATGTTCCATACCTTATTTTATAACAGGGGGCGCAGCTTCCGGCATCGCATACTGGATTGCCGGACTTCGATTTGATATCATCCACGGAATATCGAACTTTATTATTGCCTTTATACTTTATAAGCCATTCTACAGTATCATTGAACAAGCATCTAAGCGATTATATACGCAATCATAATTTACATTTTATGCTATTTTCCTTGTAAAAAAAGGTTATCCTTAAGGAGTGTTCCTTAAGGATAACCTTTAATCAATCGTTTCAAACAATATAACGCTATTTCTTTATAAACTTATTTTAATAAAACAAAATTTATAGTACAGAAAAAGGTACACTGTAAACCCAACATTGATTATAATTTTGTTACGTTAGTTGCCTGAGGACCCTTAGCTCCCTGAACTACTTCGAACTGAACTTCCTGGCCTTCTTCTAAAGACTTAAAGCCTTCCATGTTAAGACCACTGTAATGTACGAATACATCGTTGCCCTGTTCGTCAGAGATAAATCCAAATCCTTTTTGATTGTTGAACCACTTAACTGTACCTTTGTTCATGAAAAATTCCTCCAAAAAATAAAATATAATAATGTTTGCCGACTTCTTCGACAACATAATCATGATAACACTCTTTCATCTTTGTGTCAAACATTATTTGTCGACACAATTGTTTAATTCATACGCTTCCTTTGCCGTACATACCTCATAATGATTGTTTTCCAGTACTTGTAATGCAATTTGTAAATCTGAAAGCTTCATGATTATGGATGTATTACTTCCTGCTGTCTCCAGAGTGTACATATATTCTACACTTAATCCCGCTTCAAACAATATCCGCAAGACTTCATGCAATGTGCCTGGCTTTTGCGCTATCTTTACAGCAATTACATCTGTTAACATCGCAGAAAATCCTTCTTCTTTCAGTACTTTTCGTCCCTCTTCCGGATCAGATACAATCATTCTAAGTACACCATACTCTGATGTATCAGCTAAACTAAAGGAAGCAATATTGATATTCTTTTCGCTTAATGCTTCTGTAACACGCTCTAATCTGCCTTCTCTGTTCTCAATAAACACCGATAGTTGCTTAATAACCATAGTCCCCCTCCTATTCTCAATAAAACATATGCAAATAAATCCGAAATATCACAGGAATACGTGTCCTTATCGTATTTCACTAAATCAGTTTCCGATTATCTATCACTCTCTTAGCTTTTCCTTCACTTCTCTGTATCGTCTTTGGTTCTACAAGCTTAACCTTTACCGAAAGGCCCAAAGCATTATGCAGAACATGAGCAATCTTCTTTGTGAGATTCTCCAATTGCTTGATTTCATCGGAGAAGAAGCGTTCTTCCACTTCTACCTGAACCTCAAGAACATCCAGATTATTAACACGATCTACAATTAACATATAGTGAGGACTGGTTTCTCCCATCTCCAATAATGCAGCTTCAACCTGTGAAGGGAATACATTTACACCACGAATAATTAACATGTCATCAGAACGACCCTTAAATCTTGAGATACGAGCTAAGGTTCTTCCACATTCACATTTATCATATGTAATACTGGTTAAGTCCTTGGTACGATAACGGAACAATGGTAGAGCTTCCTTAGTCAAGGTTGTAAATACCAGTTCTCCGACTTCCCCTTCCTTACATGGCTCCAAGGTCTCCGGATTAATAATCTCGGGAACAAAATGATCCTCATATACATGAAGTCCTTGATGATATTCACAATCAGCTGCAACACCAGGTCCCAGAATCTCGCTTAATCCATAGATATCAAACGCCTTCAAATGAAGCTTAGCCTCAATCTCTTTTCTCATGTTTTCCGTCCATGGTTCCGCACCGCAAATAGCGGCCTTGAGTTTAATATTATCAATTTGCCCTGCTTCCTCCAACGTCTCCGCTATGTGCATTAAATAAGAAGGTGTGCAGGCAATGGCTGTCGCCTCAAAATCCAGCATCATGGTGATCAGCTTTTGTGTATTTCCGGTAGATTGGGGAATTACCGTAGCGCCTAAATTCTCAGCACCATAGTGCAGACCTAAACCGCCTGTAAATAAACCGTATCCATAAGCTACCTGAATTCTGTCATGTGCTCCAACTCCTGCCATAGCAAGTACTCTGGCTACACATTCCTGCCATATCTCAATATCTTTTCTAGTATATCCCACAACTGTCGCTTTTCCTGTGGTTCCGGAGGAAGCATGCACTCTGACTACCTCAGATTGTGGAACCGCAAATAATCCGAATGGATAATTATCTCTTAAATCATCTTTTGTTGTAAAAGGTAACTTCTTCAAATCCTCAATACTGTTGATATCACCAGGTTCGAGTCCCATCTGTTGCATTTTCTTACGATAAAATTCAACATTATGATATACCCTGTTCACTAATTTCTTTAATCTGGCGCTCTGAAGGCTGTGGATTTCATCACGGCTCATACATTCCTTCGTTTCATTCCAAATCATAATTGCATCCCCTCCCATGAGTAATTATTTTGTGTTTTCCTGTTACTACTGATGTAAGGTATAACCAACCTCAAATGCTTTTTTATTTATTTCGATGGTTTTCTTCGGAACCGTATTTTCGATCACTGTTAACCAGTCTTCCTTTGAAAAATCCATATGCTGTGCGGCGATACCAAGCACGATCACATTGAACACTTTACTGTTACCTAGCTTTTTTGCTTCCTCAATGGCATTCACTTTGAATACTCTATGTTCCTTTTCCATGTCTTCCAGGATATTTTCAGGATATTTTGCTGCACCGATTACAACCGGCATCGGATCAATTCGTTGATCATTCACAACAATTGCACCGCCCTTTTTTAAGAAGTGAGCATATCGTAATGCTTCCAAACGTTCAAAGGCGATTAAGACATCTGCCTGACCTTCCTCAACAATCGGCTCATTTACCTTGTCACCATATCTGACAAAGGTAACAACACTGCCTCCTCTTTGTGCCATTCCATGGACTTCTGACAATTTCACGTCATATCCCGCATGAATGGTCAACGCTCCTAATATTCTACTGGTAAGCAAGGTTCCCTGCCCGCCAACACCGACAATCATAATGTTTTTCGTTTCCATGGTAAATCCTCCTTATCGTAACTGTACCGGGCTGATTGCACCGAATTTACATGCTGTCTCACATAATCCGCAGCCATTACACATGGTATCATTGATTACAATTGTTCCGTTCTCTTTCTTCGTAATCGCCGGGCAGCCTGGTTTCATACACATTCCGCACTTCATACAAACCTCCGGATTAATTCGATACTGCTTCGATACCGGTGTCTTGTCTAGCAGAACACAAGGAGATTTCGTAATAATTACTGCCACATCATCTATCGCAGTAGCTTCCTTAACCACCTTTTCCAGTCTAGCCGTATCAAAGGCATTTACTTCATATACATGGTTAACACCAACCGACTTACACAAAGCTGCAATATCAATTGCATAGGTTGGTTCTCCCTTCAGCGTTTTACCCGTTGCAGCATGATCCTGATGACCAGTCATACCTGTTGTGGAGTTATCAAGAATCATTACTGTTCCAGTACCTTTGTTGTATATCATATTCATTAAAGAATTAATTCCCGTATGTAAAAATGTAGAATCACCGATTACTGCTACCCAGTTCTTGATATAATCTTTTCCCTTTGCCTTTTCCATTCCATGGAGGGTGGATATACTTGCGCCCATGCAAACGGTGGTATCAACAACACTTAACGGAGCCACAGCTCCCAGAGTATAGCAGCCGATATCTCCTGCTCCATGTATTTTTAATTTGCTTAGCACGGAATATACACTTCTGTGAGGGCATCCAGGGCATAAAATCGGAGGACGGTTCGGAGCCTGCGCTGGTAGAGCAATGGATAGCTTTTCTCCTCCAATTGCTTTGCGGAGAAGATTTGCCGAATACTCACCCTGAACAGTTAGTACTTCCTTTCCTATAGCCTTAATTCCCCAAGATTTTACCTGTTCTTCAATAATCGGATCAAGCTCCTCCACAATATATAAGGTATCCACCTTTGAAGCAAATTCCTCAATCAGCTTCTTAGGAAGAGGATTTACGATACCCAGCTTTAATACGGATGCATTCGGAAATGCTTCCTTAACATATTGATAGGGAATACCTGAAGTGATAAAACCAATCTTCGTATCATTATATTCAACCTTATTAATTGGAAAATTGCATCCATCCTTCACGAGAGCCGCTTCTCTGCTCTCAACGACCAAATGACGTCCTTTTGCATTTCCCGGCATCATTACATTTTTAGCAAAATCTCGTACATAGGGTTTATCTTCTAATTCTATCCGATCATTGAGCTCCACCATTCCCTGGGAGTGGGACAATCTGGTAGTGGAACGTACAATTACCGGTGTATCATATTTTTCACTTAGATCAAATGCAAATTTTACAAATTCCTTTGCTTCACTACTATCAGAAGGTTCTAATACAGGAACTTTTGCAGCTCTTGCTACCGCTCTTGTATCCTGCTCATTTTGCGAGCTGTATAGGCCAGGATCATCCGCTACAATAGCAACTAAACCACCAGTAACTCCGATATAAGATACCGTAAATAACGGATCAGCTGCAACATTTAAACCAACATGCTTCATCGATGCTAAAGCCCTTACTCCGCTTATCGATGCACCAATCGCAACCTCCATTGCCACCTTTTCATTGGGTGACCATTCCGAATAAATCTCATCATATTTTACAATATTCTCACTGATCTCTGTGCTGGGTGTTCCCGGGTAGGCTGCGGACACTTTACAACCCGCCTCATATGCACCACGAGCAAAAGCTTCATTTCCAAGCATTATAACTTTTTCAGACACTATGTAAAACTCCTTTCTTGCATAAAACATGCTGGCAAACTGCCGATGTCCTTTATCACGAACTGTAGGTAATTTTACCAATTACACTCCTTGTAATGGAAGCTTACCTTTATTCATCCATTGCTACTAATTTTATCACATTACTATAGTAAAGCACAACCCTATTTTTCATTAATAATTATTGTTCTTATAGAACACCGGAAGGATAGAGACAGGAATATATCCACCGCGGAGCCGCTTTCGCTTAGTTGCACTAAGTAACGGTACATAAGGCTCTAAAATACAGAGCCTTATGTACCGACTAGTGCAAATACTCCGACTCTGGATATATTCCTGCCTCCATCCTTTCGGAGTTCATTTATATAATTAAGAAATTCAGAGAATTTCTTAATTATATAAATGTTTAGGGTATCATAAGTCAGCAGGATAATTTCAATGAATAATAATGAATATATTTAGATGACAAAGACCAGCTCAAGCGATTAATATGTTAGTTTTCCATCGCTTTAATCAGGCTATTGTCATCTCAACCAAATAAAAACTGACTCATGATATTATTCACAAGTCAGCTTTCAATGCGCAATCTATTTATTCTACCCAATGGTAAAATGCATATTTATATTACTCTGCGACGGTTTCTGTTGTATGCGTTGTGGGAGCAGTTATCTTTTCACCATAACAGCTAAAAATATCAGAAACATACTTCTTATCCATCTTAGGAGTAAGCAGACTAACTACTGGTACTACTACTAAGCCTGCAACCATTGCAAATGCCCCGGCATTGATCGGAGATGCAATATATTTTAAGAACATATTTGATACTGTAATACCGACACCGGTAGCAAAGCTTGCCCATACAGCAGCTTTGGTAACGCCCTTCCAATACAAACCATATAGGAATGGTGCTAAGAAGGATCCTGCCAAAGCTCCCCATGAAATCCCCATCAACTGTGCAATAAAAGTGGGAGGATTTAGTGCGAGGAATACGGATAATGCAATAAAGAATATAATCAATATTCTCATAGTGAGTAATTGACTCTTATCACTCATTTTCTTCACAATATTTCCTTTGATAAAATCCAATGTCAATGTTGAACTGGAGGTCATTACAAGTGACGCTAAGGTTGACATGGATGCAGATAATACCAGTACGACTACTATACCGATTAAGGCATTAGATAGAGTAGAAAGCATGTGAGGTACAATTGCATCATATATTACAGTGCCATCTGCTTTATGAATAGCCGGATTATCATATAATCTTCCGAAGCCACCTATGAAATAGCATCCAGCAGATACGATGATAGCAAAGATAGTGGAAATAATGGTTCCTGTCTTAATGGATTTATCATCTTTAATAGCATAGAATTTATGCACCATCTGCGGTAGTCCCCAGGTACCTAGGGAGGTCAGGACCACTACTCCAACAAGATTAATTGGGTCTGGACCAAAGGATGAGGCAAACACGCCGGTTTGTCCTAGCGTAGCAGGAGCATCACTTTCAAATATAGCTAAGCCGTTCAACGCTTCTATGAAACCGCCATTATTATTTAATACTGTTATAATGACCGCTATTATTCCAATCAGCATAATAATTCCCTGAATAAAATCATTGATTGCAGTAGCCATATATCCACCGAGTATTACATAAACACCGGTAAGTACAGCCATAACCAATACACAAACCCAGTATGGTATATCAAAGGCCATACCAAATAATCTGGATAATCCGTTATATACAGAAGCTGTATAAGGTACAAGGAAGATAAATGCAATTGCAGAAGCTGCAATTCTTAATGCCTTACTATTGTATCGGCTTCCGAAAAAGTCCGGCATTGTGGTTGATTTCACATGATGGGTCATAACACGAGTTCTACGTCCTAAGATCACCCAAGCCAATAGACTTCCTATCATGGCGTTTCCTATACCAATCCATGTAGCCGAAATACCGTACTTCCATCCAAATTGCCCCGCATAACCAACAAATACAACTGCTGAGAAATAAGTAGTTCCATAAGCAAAAGCAGTTAGCCACGGTCCCACTGCTCTTCCACCAAGTACAAAATCTCCAACATTAGTAGCATGCTTTCTTGCATATAATCCTACGAAAATCATAATTGCAAAAAAGACTACCAAAAACAACACTTTAATGAACATGTTGATACCTCTCCCTTTCCAAGCTCTTCATCGCTTTAACGCTTTAAAGCGTTTGCGCTTTAAAGCAATAATAACAAATTATTATGGATTTGTCAACACAAAAAAACGACTTATGCAAATATTTACTAATAATACATGCTACAGATACTTCGCTTAATATACATGTATAAGGCAATTTGCATAAGCCGCTATATGATTATCTTTTATTTATCTAAACTGCTTGATACAGCTTTAGAAGAAGTAATATATAGATCAGGGCAGCCAAAGGAACATATACCTGGAACTTCCAATGTTTTGTCTTATGATGAAACAGATGCATGCCAAGATAGCATCCCACACCTCCACCTGCAAAAGCCGCCATAAATAACACTCTTTCCGGGATTCTCCAAGCGTTTTTTACTGCTCTTTTCTTATCCACCCCCATTATAATGAAGCCGATCATGTTTATCAAAAGGAGGTATCCGATAATAACCGACATCAAGTATGGGAGCATGTTACATCTCCTCGCTTGCTATTGAGATTCCTAATTCCTTTAACTGTTTATCATCTACAATGTTTGGCGCTTCTGTCATGAGACAGGAAGCATCCTTAACTTTCGGGAATGCGATAACGTCACGAATGCTATCCTCCTGAGTCATCAGCATTACCAAACGGTCCAAACCATACGCAAGTCCAGCATGCGGAGGTACACCGTATTTAAATGCATTTAGGAGGAAGCCAAAGCGTTCGTAGGCCGCTTCCTTCGTAAATCCCAATACCTCAAACATCTTTTCCTGAATATCATTCTGGTAGATTCTCACGGACCCACCACCGATTTCAGTTCCGTTTAATGTAATATCATATGCTTTTGCTCTTACTTTGCCTGGATCGGTATCAAGCAGTGCCAGATCCTCATCCATTGGCATAGTAAACGGATGATGCTTCGCTGTATACCTACACTCTTCCTTTGAGTACTCCAACAGAGGGAACTCTGTAATCCAAAGGAATTTATACTCATCCTTATGAAGCAGGCCAAGATTTTTTGCAATTTCTACACGGAGAGCTCCTAACGAAGCAAATACAATCTCATCTTCGTCTGCAGCAAATAGCAGAAGATCTCCCGGTTTTCCGTTCATCGCTGCCACTAATGCTGACAGTTCTTCCTCCGTCATGAATTTTGCAAAGGATGATTTATATGAACCATCCGCTGCAATTGCCAGATATGCCAATCCCTTAGCCCCATAATCCTTAACAAAATCCACCAATGCATCAATCTTTTTTCTAGGCATATCTGCCTGGCCTTCCGCATTAATACCTCGAACGGAACCGCCTTTTTCTAGTGCGTTAGTGAATACGCTAAAGCCACAGCCTTTTACAACCTCTGACACATTTTTTAATTCAAATCCAAACCGAATATCCGGCTTATCAGAACCAAACCGATCCATTGCTTCTGCATAGGTCATTCTCTGTATCGGTAATGGTATATCGATACCAATGCTCTCTTTGAACATCTTCTGTAATAAGCGCTCATTAACACTGATAACATCATCCACATCTACAAATGAAAGCTCCATATCAATCTGAGTAAATTCCGGCTGTCTATCCGCACGAAGGTCTTCGTCACGGAAGCACTTAACTATCTGAAAATACCGATCATAACCGGAGCACATTAATAGCTGCTTGAAAATCTGTGGTGATTGGGGTAATGCATAGAAATTACCAGGGTGTACACGGCTGGGCACCAAGTAATCTCTGGCACCTTCCGGAGTACTCTTCGTAAGCATTGGAGTCTCTATCTCCAGGAAGCCTTCCTCTGTCAGAAAACTCCGGGTTACATTCGCAACCTTACTACGAAGAATCAGGTTTTTCTGTAAATCAGGTCTTCTTAAATCCAGATAGCGATATTTCAAACGAAGCTCTTCCTTTGTCTTTGAATCCTCTTCAATCGGAAACGGAGGTGTCTCTGCTTCAGAAAGGATTCGCAGTTCCTTTGCTCTAATTTCAATTTTACCGGTAGCAAGATTTTCATTCACAGCTCCGGAACGGGCTTCCACCTTACCTACTACAGCTATTACAAATTCACTTCTTAAGGTTTCTGCTTTCGTAAAGTTTTCATTGCCACAATCATTCGCCTCAAAAATGATCTGTAAGATGCCGGATCGATCTCTTAGATCAACAAAAATAATACCACCCTTATTTCTGCTTTTCTGTACCCATCCCATTACAGTAACATTTTCTCCGATATTCTTTTCGGATAATTCGGTACATCTGTGGCTTCTGTGCAAGCCTCTCATAGATTCAGCCATTTCTCATTCTCCTTTTATCTAAAGTCGGGAATTCCCGCCTGATCTTCTAACTTAATAAATTACTACATAAAATAGTTGAAAACCCGCATAGCGTGTTTTCAACTATTTTAATCCATTTTAATATATCTGTCCATATCTAATTTACGGATAAAAGCTTAAGAAACCAAGAAATCAAAGCATCTGCGATTTTTTACAAAGGGTCTCACATAGGTATTCGCTACTCTCACATGCTCCGGATGAATTGTATATGCTTTAAGTGCTTCTTCGCTCTCAAATTCACTGTAGAGCAGAATTTTCGCATCCGATGTATCGATTGGGTTCGTAATCAACTGTATCGTCAGAATACCCTCTATCTTATCAATCAGACCTTCCAGCTCTTTTTTCATCTCAGCCACATGCTTTTGATTCTCCTCTTCTGTAAAACCATCTGCATAATCCCATCCAATAATATGTTTAACCATAAAAGCCTCCCTTCTGCCATAAGCAACGTATATCAACACAATAGCTTTCCTGTTAATATCATCAAAGTGATGATATTAAGCAAATAAATACTGCCAGGTTTCCTGTTTCTCAGACAGATTTGTCTGTCATATTCATAATATGCTCAATTAGGACACAAATAAATCTGCTATTTTATCAAGAGTAACCTCTACCTGTTCACCGGTCTCCATATTTTTAACATTAGCCCGATTGTTCGCCAGTTCATCCGCTCCAATAATCACGGTATGCTTTGCTCCAATTTTATTCGCATATTTCATCTGAGCTTTCACACTGCGATCCATATAATCTGTCTCTACGATTACACCTGCTGCTCGCAATTTCTGAACCAACATAAACGCGGAGGCTTTTGCTTCCTGGCCCAAAATTCCTACATATAAATCTACTGCTGGTTCCGGCTCAAGCTCCACTCCTTCTGCTGCCAACTCATTGATAATGCGCTCAATACCAAATCCAAAGCCTACTGCAGGGATATTTTGCTTCTCATCAATTTCATGAATCAGATTATCATATCGTCCCCCGCCGCAAAGAGTAAAGCCCTCTGCATTAACAAATTCGAATACGGTTTTTGTATAATAATCCAGCCCTCTTACAATTCCAGTATCTACTTCAAAAGAAATGGATAACTCTGTTAATAATCGTTTTAGCTCCTCAAAATGATTTTTACATTCCTCATCCAGATATTCCACCGTTCTAGGTGCATCTTTTACAATTACCTTACAGGACGGAACCTTACAATCTATGACACGAAGCGGATTTTTAAGCATTCGTTCCCGACAGGTAGGGCACAGCTCACCTTCATGGGCTTTTAAATAATCAAGTAATGCTTCATTATAGGTTTTTCTGCAATTGCTACAGCCAATGCTGTTAATATGAAGCTTAGCTCCCTTCATACCCAGTTCCTTCATGAATTCCGTCAATAGGGAAATCAGCTCCACCTCAGCAAGCGGACTGGCTGAACCAAAGAATTCGATACCAAACTGGTGATGCTGACGAAGCCTTCCACTTTGCGGATTCTCATAACGAAATGCCTGAGTGAAATAGAATAGCTTTGTTGGCTGACTTTCAGCGAATAAACCATTCTCAAGATAGCATCGTGCCGTTCCTGCAGTACCCTCCGGTTTCAGTGTAATACTGCGGTTTCCCTTATCATCAAAGGTATACATTTCTTTTTGAACCACATCCGTGGTCTCCCCGACTCCCCTTTGGAATAAAATAGTATGTTCAAAGGCTGGAGTGATAACCTCTTTGATATTGTATACTTTACACAGCTTACGTGCAATTCCCTCGATAATGGTACGTTTATGCATATTAGAGCCATACCAGTCCTGTGTTCCCTTTGGTCTTTGTGTAATCATTTTCGTCCTCCGTTCTATCTAGTACATTGTTATATGATAGCTTTCTGCAATCAATTATATAGATGTTTATTCAATTCCAGAAAACTTCTTTTTCTTTCAATCATTTCATCAATTCGCTGAATATAATCCATAATACTCTTTACATTATCGACCCGTTCGATTCGGTTTTCCTCATGAAAAACGAACTTTGACATTCCCCCGGCTCCTAAAGCCAGAATGGTCTGCTGTTCCTCCATGATTAAGATGTTATAAAGTCCTTCTTTTCCATACTTTGCATATCCAATATTTTCAAGATTCTCAGCCATATTTTTTTGACGATAGAGATAATAGGGCAGATATCCGTTATGGTTGGCAAACTCGATAGATTCCTTCAGCATACCGGAGACATCCGTTGCTTTCTTATCCATATACTGCTCTTTTTCCATATTTAATCTGGCAGCACGTTTTATTGCTAAGGTATGCACCGTAAGGCTTTCCGGATTCAGCTTTTTTATCTGCTTCAGTGTATCTGACACATCATCCTTTGTTTCTCCTGGCAAGCCAAGAATAATATCCATATTGATATTCTCATGACCAGTTTTTCGAGCCATATGAAAGGCCTCATATATCTGATCAACTGTATGTCTTCTTCCGATTAGATCCAAGGTTTTTTGCTGCATGCTTTGAGGATTGATTGATATTCGATCCACTCCGTATTGCTTGAGAATCTGAAGCTTTTTTTCAGTAATACTATCCGGTCTTCCTGCTTCAACACAGAACTCTTTGACATAAGTTAAATCAAAGTATTCTCTTATTTTCTTTAATAATCTCTCCAGCTGATCTTCCTGTAACGTAGTCGGTGTTCCGCCACCCAAATACACGGTCGTCAGCTTTTTATTTGGAAAGCAGGTAGCTGCATATTGAATTTCTTTCTCAAGAGCCTCAAGGTATGCCTCCACGTATTCAGAATATTTCTCAATGGAATAGGATGTAAAGGAGCAGTACAAGCATGTGCTGGGACAAAAGGGTATTCCAATATATAGGCTATAACCATTCTTATAATCCATTTCCTGCAGCAGCTGTGCTTCCCTCCTGGCAATCTCAATACTCATAGATATTTTTTCATCCGAGCAAAGATATTCTTCCCCCATGGTACGATAAATATCTTCCGTGTCCATGTTCTGTTCCAACATTTCATACACCAGCTTAGTAGGACGAATACCGGTTAATATTCCCCAAGGGAGTTGTTTCTCCGTAATACGGGATAATAATTCATATAAGGAGCGCTTCATCACATTCTTATATCTGGACTTTCCTATACCTTCCGGCACACAGGTGCTAACAGATATTGGTTTATTATCCTCCTGTGAAAGAAAAATCATGATTTCTCTCTCTGTGAAATTCACCTCAAGTCTTATACCTTGTTCTAACGGATCTGTATGCTTTAACGCATATTCCTCTTCGGAATATACCTTCATCGCTGCTTCCGGATAAAAAGCTTTTACTAAAGGGTATACATCATTCTCAAAGCTTTTATCCGACAAGATGATATCTATCATATCTGTCTCCATTCCTAAGTTACCCAAACAAATAATTACTTTGGGGTTTACGTATCATAAACATCCCAATTCTGTGTGATATAGATATTATTCTCTCTTTCATAACCGATGGTCGTAGGATCACCGTGCCCTGGATACACCTTCACATTACTATCCAGACACATCAATTTCGTTGATATCGATTTAATTAACTCCCTTGTATCTCCCGTTGGTAAGTCCGTTCTTCCGATACTGTCTAGAAAGAGGGTATCACCACTGATTAAGATACCATAATCGGTAAAATAATAACATGCTCCACCCATGGTATGCCCGGGAGTATGGATTACCTTAATTAAGAAGCCGACTAGATTAATCTCCTGTTGATCCTTTAGCAACAGGTCCGGAACCAGACTAACCTCACACCCTATATTGGCGGAAGCATTCCAAGCCGGATTTTTCAGAAGCTCAGCTTCTTTTTCGTGAGCGTAAATCGGTGCTTTCGTAAGTTCGGACAGTTCCTTCGCAGCCATTATATGGTCAAAATGACCATGGGTGAGAAGGATTGCCTTACACACCAGGTCATTTGCCTTTAATTGCTCTTCTATTCGTTTCGCATTATCTCCGGGATCGAAGACAATAGCTTCTTTCGTAGTTGAATTACTGATTATATAACAGTTTGTCCGAACCATACCAAGAACAAGAACCTTCATATTCATATCAATCATACCATCAACCATGCCTTTCATCCTTACACTGGATACTTTGAGAAATCAGTTTACCCCGCAGTACGTTCAATATCAAGTACGCTCTCCACGTTGCGAAGCTTGGCTATAATCTCATTCAGCTGCTCTTTTCCATGAATTTCAAAGCCAATACTGATTGTAGCAGTTCCCTGCTTACTAGTTCTTACATTCATAGATGTAACATCAATTTTATTTTCCGTTAGAACCCTGGAAATATCTACAAGGACTCCGGTTCGGTTATTGGCATATATTTTGATCTCTGCAGTATATACTCCTCCTGGATCCTTACCATCAGCCACATTCCACTCCGCATCAATCAATCTGGCCCTGTCTTCCTCCGGTAGGTTAATGACATTGATACAGTCTGTTCTATGAATGGACACGCCCCGTCCTCTTGTTACAAAGCCAACTATTTCATCTCCGGGAACTGGGCTGCAGCACTTTGAAAAACGAACCGCCACATCATGAATACCTTCTACTACAATTCCACTCTTGGATTTCTTCTGCGGAATACGATCCTTTACCTCGGTAATGGCATCCAGAACATTCTCGTCGGTAACTTCCTTCTTGTTCTTCTTTTTATATTCTTCCAGAAGTTTATTAACGATCTGACCTTCCTTCAATCCACCATGGCCAACTGCTGCCAATACAGAATCCCAATCACGGAAACCATATTTTCTCATGACAACATTGGAGAATTCCGGTTTTAATAAATCGCTAAGTATTATACTCTTTGTCTTGCAGTAGGCGGCGATTAACTCTTTACCCCTGGTAATATTATCCTCTTTTAATTCCGTCTTAAACCATTGATTGATTTTATTCTTCGCCTGGGTACTCTTTACAATCGATAGCCAATCCCGGCTAGGACCTTTTGAGTTCTGGGAAGTCATTATCTCAATACGGTCACCATTCTGAATAACATAATCAATAGGTACAAGTTTACCATTTACTCTGGCACCGACCATCTTATTACCTACAGCACTATGGATACTGTAAGCGAAATCTATGGGATTCGACCCGGTTGGTAAGGTTTTCACATCTCCTGTGGGAGTAAAAGCATAAACACTTTCTGAAAACAAATCAAAATCATTCTTGATAAGGCTTAGGAACTCCTTATTATCGGACATATCCCGTTGCCATTCCAATACCTGTCGCAACCATGTAAGCTTCTCTTCTTCGGCTGTTGCAGAACCTGCTTTTCCATCCTGACCCTCTTTATACTTCCAGTGAGCAGCAATACCGTACTCTGCAGTTCGATGCATCTCATAGGTTCTGATCTGAATCTCAAAGGGCGCTCCCTTCGGTCCGATCAGTGTCGTATGAAGAGACTGGTACATATTCGGCTTCGGCATAGCGATATAATCTTTAAAACGCCCCGGTATGGGCTTATACATTTCATGAATTACACCGAGAGCTGCATAACAATCCTTTAAGGAATCAACAATAATACGTACTGCGAACAGATCATAGATTTGATCCAGTGTCTTATTCTGATTCACCATTTTCTTATAAATACTGAAAAAATGCTTTATGCGTCCATCGATCTTCGCTTCAATGCCCGCTTCTTCAATATGCCTGCGAACTTCGCTTACGATATCATCAATATAAGCTTGACGTTCACTTTTCTTACTAGCTATCTTTTCTGCCAAATCTTTATATATCTCAGGTTCCAGATATTTTAGGGACAAATCATCCAGTTCCACCTTGATTTTGGAAATACCGAGTCTCTGAGCAATGGGAGCATAGATATCCATTGTTTCTCTTGCCGTTTCCTTCTGCTTATGGGGTTCTTTATACTTCAGGGTTCTCATATTATGTAGCCGGTCTGCCAGCTTTATCAAGATCACCCGGATATCCTTTGCCATAGCAAGAAACATCTTTCTAAGGTTCTCTGCCTGCAGTTCAACCTTATCCATGTCATAATTCAGCTTTGTCAGCTTCGTTACACCATCCACTAACAGCGCAATTTCATTGGAGAACATAGAGGATATCTCTTCAATTGTAAAATCAGTATCTTCCACTACATCATGAAGAATTCCGGCAACGATCGTCTCTTTATCAAGCTCAAGCTCTGCTAAGATGTTAGCAACACATAACGGGTGAATAATATAAGGTTCTCCTGATTTACGAAATTGATCCTTATGGGCGTCATCAGCAAGCTTATATGCCTTTTCTATCATAGAAATATCCGCAGAAGGATGGTAAGCACGTATTTTCGCAATCAATTCCTTATAAAGCACTTCAGGCGAAGTAAAATCAGCCGGCGCATTGATTGTAGCCGATACAATCATATCCTCTTTTCCCGATATTACTTTAGATTCTTCCATGATATCACCACCCGTTATCAAATAGTAAAATAGAACGAACTCCAACTACTCTTTCAGCCTCTGTTATAAACATCCTAGCAAGCGATCTATCTGAAATTATTTTCCTTCGTATTGAATTACAGCTTCGACATCGAAGCCAGAAAGCTTTTCGCGTCCCTTCAGACCTTTAAGCTCCATTAAAAAGATGATTTTGACTACTTCTCCACCAAGCATCTCAACTAACTTTGTTATTGCTTCGATGGTACCTCCTGTAGCAATCAGATCATCCACTATTACAACCTTCTGTCCAGGTTTAATAGCATCCTTATGAACTTCAATCGTTGCCTTGCCATATTCCAAATCATAGTCCATAGAAATGGTCTCACAAGGTAATTTACCCTTTTTACGAACAGGGATAAATGCTTTGTTTAAATTGTAAGCAAGCGGAACACCAAAGATAAATCCTCTTGACTCCGGCCCAACAATCACATCAAAATCCAGATCTTTAATTAGCTCCTGCATACTGTCAATTGCCATTTTTAGTCCGTCTTTGTCCTGTAATACACTGGTCACATCCCGGAAAATGATTCCCGGTTCCGGAAAATCCGGTATACTTCTTACATAGCTCTCTAAGTTTTTCATATTGTTCCTCCATTCCTGCCCAATTGCTTTGTCTTTAGGCGTTGGCACAATTCTTTATGTCATTTATAGTTAAATTATTATTCATACGGATATATTCTCTTGTAGATGCTAATTATATCACTATCATTAATACTTCGTAAAGAATTTTATTATGTTAACGATAATTTTGGATAATCAGTTGAAGATTTCGAAAACCATTATACTCATTAATTCTCGGATAATAGGTAATGGTAAGTTTGAAATTAACTCCTCTTCCGGTTTTTAATCTTTCTTCTTCCTCCCTACCATAGGTGTTGCAGATATAGGAAAAGAATTCGTTAACATCTCCAAAATAAATGGCCTCCATCTCTTTGCCATATTGGTTCTCCAATCGAAACCGTAACCCACATGCATTCTTACCCATAACAAAAGCGGACTTGATCCTTAGATCCTTCTCTGCAAATACAGGCTTTTCATTTCCCTTTCCAAAGGGCTCAAGCCGTTGCAGTTCCTGTATCAAGCTTTCATTTATATATCCTAAGGGAAGATGAACATCGATGGAAACCTTCGGAATTAACATCTCCTCTGTCAGGTTTGTGTTCTCGTTTAATGCTCTTCTAAGTATATCTATGTTTTCCGGAAGTAGCGAAAGACCTGCTGCCATTGGGTGACCGCCCATCTTAAGAAATAAGTCTCGGCATTTAGACAGTTCCTCTACCATATTATATTGTTCTATGGATCTACCGGAACCTTTTACACATTCCTTAGCATCCGTTAGTATAATCGTCGGTCTGTTAAACCTTTCTCTTACTCTTCCCGCTATAATACCGGCTATACTCTCATGACAGTCAGGAAGATAGACCACAAGCACTTTATCCTTCATCATGTCACTTTCATTGATCATCTTTATTGCTTTCTCTGTATATTCTGCGGTCATTTCCTTTCGGACATCGTTCAGCATTCGAACCTCACCCGCTAATTCCACAGCCTCCTCCTTGGTACAGGCTAACAGAAGATCCATGCCTTTTTTGGCCGTATCTAATCGACCTGAGGCATTCAGACAGGGACCGATTACAAAGCCCAAATGAAAAGCTGACAGCTGTTCCTTATCAATTCCGCAAGCATCCATCAAAGCCAATAAGCCTTTATTTTCTGTATTTTTAATTAAGTTTAACCCAGATTTTACAATGATACGATTTTCATCAACTAAGTCCATAACATCGCATACCGTTGCGATAGCAACATAGGTTATCAGCTCATCGAGAAAAGCTTCCTTGTCAGCCACATCAAAATATGTCATTAATGCCATACTTAACTTAAATGCGATTGCCGCACCGCACAAGCCGGGGTAGGGATATGTACAATCCGGTTGCTTGGGATTAATAATAGCATCTGCCAAGGGAAGCAGGTACCCGCTATCCTCATTATGAACCAGGTCATGATGATCCGTTACGATTACCGTCATTCCATTATCTTTCGCATATGCAATTTGCTCGATCGCAGCAATTCCATTATCACAGGTAAGTATAGTGTCCACTTCATCTTCTATGGCTGCCCCTACCATCGCAGCATTTATTCCATAACCATCCTTGATGCGGTCCGGTATATCATAATCCACCTCTGCCCCTAGCTTCGTAAGTGTCTGATACAGAACATAGGTTGCGACTACCCCATCCACATCATAGTCTCCAATAATTCGGATGCATTTATGATTATGGATTTTCTCAGTTAGAATATCACAGGCTTTTCTCATATCTTTCATTAAGAATGGATCATATAAATTCTCTTTTTTCGGATTTAAAAAAGCGGTGATTTTCTCAGAATCAGTGTACCCTTTATTAACCAGACAGCGTGCAAGCACTTCACTGATACCACATTGTTGCATGAGCTGATGAAAATCCGCTTTTTTATTCTTGATTACCCAATTCTCCATGTGGCCTCCACTTTCGCACACAACCCTGAATGCTCATCACATTCTACTGACTTTCTTCCGCTACCTTTATCATAATCGCACATTCCACACGCTTTTTCTGCAGTTCACAGCCAATATCATAAGCATCATTAATATTACCATGAAAATTATAGGAATTTGCTGCACAACCACCACTGCAATAGAATTTAGCAAAGCAGTCCCGGCATTTATCCTTGGAATATACATTACAGCACTTGAATTCTTCCCGTATCTCAGGCTTTGTCACGCCTTCAAATACATTTCCCATAAGATACTCCGGAATTCCAACAAATTGATGGCACGGATATAAATCCCCCCAGGGAGTTACTGCCAGGTATTCCGTTCCTGATCCACACCCTGACAGACGTTTTGCAACACAGGGACCCCCGGACAGGTCGATCATAAAGTGGAAGAAGTTGAATCCCTTGCCTTGTTTTTTCCTCTCTATCATCAGTTTTGCAAGCTTATCGTATTCATCAAATAGGATTGGTAAATCCTCCTTCGTAATCGCATAAGACTCTTCCGGTAAAGCCACGACAGGTTCAACGGAAATCTGTTGGAAACCGAGATCTGCCAAATGCTTAACATCATCGGAAAAATCAAGGTTATTGTGAGTAAATGTTCCTCGAACATAGTAGTTCGTTTGATTTCTGCTTTCAGCAAGCTTTTGGAATCTCGGAAGAATAACGTCATAGCTTCCTTTCCCGTTCCTGCTGGGGCGCATTTTATCATGAACTTCTTTTCTTCCATCAATGCTTAATACCACATTACTCATTTCTTTGTTAGCAAATTCCATCACTTCGTCATCCAATAAAATTCCATTGGTCGTTAGTGTGAAACGGAACTTCTTGTTATGAAGCTGTTCCTGTTCTCTGCCATACTTAACCAAATCCTTCACTACCTGAAAGTTCATCAGTGGTTCCCCTCCGAAGAAATCCACCTCCAGGTTCTTACGGTTACCGGAGTTTGCAATTAAGAAATCAAGGGCTTTTTTACCCACCTCATAACTCATCAGAGCACGGCCACCTTTGTATTCACCCTCCTCCGCAAAGCAATATCTGCACGCCAGATTACAATCATGGGCAATATGTAAGCAAAGTGCTTTCACAACTGTGGAACGTTGCTTAAAATCCTTAATATAATCCTCATAAACATCCTTTGTAAATAAAGAGCCTTTCTTTTTCAGTTGCTCCACATCTTCTAAAACCTCGCATATCTGTTGAACCAAGGCTTCTACATGATCTGTAAAATCTTCCTTAGGTCCGTCTTCTATCTGAATCAGCCCTGCATACTGAGGCTGTGTGTATTTCTGAACCATTGCTTCTACGATACTTCCTTGATCATTATTCTCATACATCTCAATGATATCATAAGCCAAATCGTCGACTACATGAATCATTCCACTATTAACATCCAAAACAATATTATATCCATTACTTTTATATTGGTGAACCACGGTTTTTCCTCCTAATTCTATGTATGTAACTTTATATTCACAATCTGCTATCCTTTGCGTTATGATGATGGAAGATTTTACAACGAATGGGACTGTCACAAAATATCTTTCATAAATATAGCCCGAAAAATATTTTGAGGCAGCCCCAAATACAAGATCCTTCTCTTGTGTTTGTCATAAACCGGATGAAAACATATTATTCCAATTCTTATATATGCTAGAAAGTACGCTTTACGAACCTTCTATTGTCACGAATTACATAAGGTGTCTCAAGAGATTCGCTTCTTAAGACACCTTCTATTTTGTCGTTCATCCATTTGCCTGATTGCGTCTTTATGTACTGAAAACTATTTGTTTTCGCAGCTTTGATTACCTACTGTACAGGAAGTTTTGCATGCTGACTGACAAGAAGTCTGGCATTCTCCACATCCGCCTTTTTTCATAGTATCTTTCAGATTCTTTGTGTTTAAAGTTCTGATATGTCTCATTATTATCCTCCATTTCTACGCAGATAACATTAAATATGTGCCACAACAACCAGGGCACAAATCATATCTGCTTTTTGAGCAACAATTTATTTTTTGCTATTATACCATATGTATATGCATAAGAAAAGTATTTTTTGCAATTCTATTAATTATAAAATTGATAATAATGGAAATGTGTATTGAAACAAGCAATTACAGTATGGTATAATGTATGATGTCGTAATCGATACTACTTGCCACAATTATAATACCAAGGCAAATAACATAAGAAAGGAATGATGCGGTACGTCAAACAAATATATAATAACAACGGATACAACCTGTGATTTACCGGATGATTATTTAAAACAGCACGACATTACTATTCTACCGCTTTATTATAGTATGAACGGTACAGTATATGGAGAAGATAACAAGCTGGAACCGGAAGAATTTTATCGAATCATGCGTAGTGGTGCCATGCCGAATACAATGGCAGTGAATCCAGATACCGCCAGACAGATCTTCACTGATTTGTTGGATCAGGGTTATGATATTATACACATTGCTTTTTCATCTGCTCTTAGCGGAAGTTATTCTGTTTCTGCTACAGCAGCCCGGGAATTATGTGATGAAAGACCTGGAGCGAAGATTACTGTGATTGATTCTCTGTGTGCGTCTCTTGGCGAGGGATTATTGATTCATAAAGCAGTCCAAATGAAGGAGAATGGCAATACCTTTGACGAAGTAGTGGAATGGATCGAGAACAACAAGCTCAATCTATGTCATTTATTCACGGTAGATGATTTACACCATCTGCATCGTGGCGGACGTGTATCAAAAGCTACCGCAGTGATTGGTACATTAATCAATGTTAAACCGGTTCTTCATGTTAATAATGAAGGTCGTTTAATTCCTCTAAATAATGTTCGGGGTAGAAAAAAAGCTTTGATATCCTTAGTCGATCAGATGGAGGTACGTATTAAGGACTATAACGGGAAGAACGACATCATCTTCATCAGTCATGGTGATTGCTTCGAGGATGCTCAATTTGTGGCCAATCTAGTCAAGGAACGCTTTGGTATTAAGGAAAACCTCATCCATTTTGTTAGCCCTACTATCGGTGCTCATTCCGGCCCTGGAACGGTGGCATTGTTCTTTATGGGTAAGGAAAGATAACATATGGTATCATCTAAATAGAGAGGTGCATTTTCTCAGATGCTACCTCTCTATCCTGTATTTGACTATATAATTACTCAATCTTGAAGCTTAACGGAACGAATTACCACTATGAAGATTACTTACCACTTCTGATACTCGTCTTTTTGCTTCATCTCCGGTACCGGAGCTCTCAATATAATCCACCAATTGCTTTCTACTACTTTCCGGTAACTGTACAAAATTCGTCATTGCATCCATGTCCAGTGCCAGTTTCATTCCAAGTCCAACCGGAAGCTGATGATCCTTATCTATCAAACTCATAATACTAATCCTCCTTTTATCATTCATCAAGATTAGTATTTGATAGATTATTTAATTTATGTAAAATGTAATTTCCTATTTTTACATGTATCAACAATTATCATAAGCAATCATATGAGACAGTATTAGAGGCATTATCCTGACTTATATCACCCGCCTGGCTTTTTACAGGCTCTTCAAATCTTATGATAAGGGTTAACACAAATCCAAGGATAAATCCTATTACCATAGCGATTAGGAATGTCCAGAAGCCTTCACCGAAATATACCACTAAGGTTACCATGGATGGGAAGGCAAAAGAAACCGCTGATGCACTTGAGGTTCCAACAATGCCTCCTCCAATTGCACCAGCAATACAAGCTGCAATCATTGGTCTCTTTAACGGAACAGTTACCCCATATAATACGGGTTCGGTAATTCCCAGTATTGCTGTAATAGATCCCGACATGGAAATCGACTTTAATTCCTTATCCTTTGTCAATATACTCACCGCCAGCGCAGCACCTGCCTGCCCCATAACCGCCGGTCCCAGGAGCGGTAGTATTGAGTCCATGCCTAATGTACTGATATTATCTATAATAACCGGAACCAGACCCCATTGTAATCCAAAAACAACCATTGGTTGCCAGATCAGACCAAATATCACTCCTGCAGCAACCGGACTTAAATTATACAATAATGCATATACTCCTGCCAAAGCTTCACCAATCATAGATCCTAAAGGTCCAAATACCAAAAACGTTATTGGAGTTACAACCGTCAAGGTAATCATTGGCTTTAAAAAGCCCTTTATGGCATTGGGAAGATATTTTTCCAAGGGTCGTTCCACATAATGTTGCAGTCCCACAGCCATAATAATGGGAATAACGCTGGAAGGATAGGTTACCTCCCGTATGGGAATTCCAAACAAATCCATCTGAGTTCCATTCTTAAACAGTGCGGTGATATCCGGATATACCAGCGCTGCTGCCAGCATAACTGAAGTAAAGGTATCTGCTTTAAGCTTCTTCGATGCAGTAAACGCAAGAAATACAGGAAGGAAATGGAAAAACCCATCCGATATTGCATAAAGCATCTGGTATGCTCCATCTGTCTGTTGAAGGAGATTTGCATTCACCAGCAGCATCAGAATCCCCTTCAATAAGCCTGCTGCCATTATTACATTAACAATTGGGATAAATATCCCGGATATAATGTCCATTACTCGATCGAACAAATTCTGTCCACCTGATCTTTTCTCTGTTGTGCTCATATAAGTCATACTCTCTCTTTCTATTCTGCTAAGCGGATAAATTCTTCAATTAAATCTTCCACTGTTCTAAGACTGGTACGCCAAAAGTCTGGATTTTCCAAGTCTATCTCTGCTTCCATCGCAGCATCTTCTACACTCATTACGGTTGTAGCCTTTAGTAATGCTTTGTATTTCGGTATAAAATCCTTTCCCCCTGTTTTGTATTTTTCATATAGTCCTCTTGCCAATAAACCTCCGAAGGCATAAGGGAAATTATAAAAGCTTAAGCTTTCTGAATAATAATGCCCCTTTAAGACCCACATATACGGATGAAGATAATCGTGATCCAATCCATCTCCGTAAGCTTCCTTCTGTGCATCCAGCATCATCTCTTTTAATTCATCTGCAAAAAGGAAACCTGTTTTACTCTTTTCAAATACTGCGCTCTCAAACAGGAAACGGGAATAAATATCACAAATAATCTGTGTTACATCCTGCAATTGGCTTTCTATCAGTGCCAGCTTCTCTCTTCCCGTAGTTTCCTTAATTGCTGCTTCCATAATCAATGCCTCATTAAAGGTTGAGGCCGTCTCAGCCACTGGCATACTGTAATCCACATTGAGAGGCAGATGATCCTGAATGTTTAATCCATGGTATGCATGCCCCAGTTCATGGGCCAGTGTTACCACATCACTAAAGGTACCTGTGAAATTCGTTAATATCCTGCTTTGCTTCACAAAGGGGATATTCTCGCAGAAGGCACCTCCAACCTTACCCTTACGTGGGTAAAAATCAATCCACTCATTATCATAAGCCTCTGCTACCATATCCGCAAGATCATCGGAAAAACCACGAAAATGCGTTACAAGGTAATCCTTCGAATCCTCTATGGTAAATTGGGTAGTGCTCTCTCCAATGGGAGCAAACAGATCATACCAAGGGAGTCCACCCCTGTGTCCCATAATCTTCGCTTTGTGCTTCAGATATTTATGAAAAGAAGGTAGTGTATCCTGAATTGCCTCCAGCATAGCATCCAATGTTTCTTGTTTCATCTTGGACTGCATCAGTGTCATTGCAAGTGGAGATTCATATCCTCGTAATTCACATATGGTGTTTACCTGCGTCTTTATATTATTAAGAGAATAGCTAATCGCATCTTTGATTTTTTCGTATGCCTTAAGTTCTGCTGCATAAGCATCTTTTCGTACCTCAGCATCCTCACTATATGCTTTATTACGAACCTCAGGAAGAGTAATCACATTATCCCGGTACTCTACTTCCAATGTTGAAGTAAGAAAGCTCTGCATACTTCCCCAGGCCGAGCCCGCTGATACATTTAATTTTCCTATAACATCTTCCACATCATCACTTAGTAAGTAGTATGATTCTTTCTTAAATTCTGTGAATAGATACTCGTAAGCTTTCAGCTTAGGATACTTCTCATAATAAGATTCCATCGCCTGAATGCCTGCAATAAATTTCTGTATCATTGCGATGGGTTTTGAAAACAAGCTGAACTGCCTTTCGAAGCTACTCATCTCATTCGCCGTCATACTATCTGTAGTATTGACGGACTGACGAAGAGTAACATAATATCCGATTTTACTTCCCAGAACCTTATACTCTTCGAGATAGTTCACAGCCTTTAACAGCTTATCCTCCTCTGAGGTATCCGACATATTAAGCTCATTGCACAGGTCCGTCATCTCCTTCGTGAGCTGCTCAAATCGTTTTCTATCTTCTGTATATTTGATATCATCATATCCTTTGTATAAAACATCTAACGACCATTCCTTATTCATTGATATTTTCCTTTCTATTTCTTTTTTCAATAGGTAATTGCGAAACGAAATAATTCTAGCCATTGTTTATACTGTATATTTTAATGCATTGTACGCTTTTTATGCCTCCAATCAGCCTCTGTATTAATGAGACTTCTGTGAAATCCTTAAGTATTTTAGCACTTTACTAAAAATATGTATATATATATGTATATATATTTTTTTAATTGCATATCTTACCTATCATTCTTCCAATATTCGCTGATAAAGATTCGCTTCATATGGACGCAACTCATCAGCGGGCTCCGAATAATTCGATAGGATCAGCCTATAATCGCCTTTCATTCTGGTCTTTTTCATACTGTCGATACCCAGATTACATTCCACATAGAATTCCTCCGGTCCTTCCTTACGAAGGTACGCAAACAGGTTCTTTTTCTTTCTGTTAATCGGTATAAATTCCCCATAGATTAAAGTGTTATTTTCTTTTCTCAATCGAATGAGATTTCGGTAAAAATTCAGGATAGAATTCTCCTGATGTAATTGCTTCTCCACATTCCACTCCAGATAATCGTCATTGGGGCTAATCCAAGGTGTTCCCTCCGTAAAACCGGCATTTTTCTTATCATTCCATTGCATTGGAGTTCTGGCATGATCTCTGCTACCGCTTAAGATGATTCGAAAAGCCTCCTCCTCTCCCTTTGAAGGAACCAGTTCCTGATACAAATTAATGCTTTCCACATCTCTTATCTCGTTAATCGAAGTAAACTTCTTATTCACCGCACCTATTTCCTGTCCCTCAAAGAGAAACGGTGTTCCCTTCAATGTCAACTGAATCATGGCAAGAAGCTTGGCTAAGGTCTCACGATAAACCGGATCCGGGTTAACCTTGGAAACCATTCTGGGATTATCATGATTTTCATAAAATAATGACATCCAGCACTGGTTCCCGTAGTGTTCCATCCAGTAGCACATATAATCCTTTAAGTAATTCAAATCATATCGGTATTCATCAAATCGTACATGCCCTGGCGCTTCCAAATGATCAAAGGAGAACACCATATCCAACTCTTTCCGTTTCTCTCCCGTTAACAGTTTACTCATCTGCATTCCAATGCCAGGGGTTTCGCCCACCGTGAATGCATCGTAGGGCTCAAATGCCTCTCTTCTTAATTCTTTCAGATATTGATGAAGCTTCGGGCCATAAAAATAATGTTCGATTCCATAATAACCGATTAATTTTCCGATCTGCTCATCTCCGTCGGGTAAGCCACTCTTTTTCGAAATATAATTGATTACATCTAATCGAAAACCGTCCACACCCTTCTCCAGCCACCAACGGATCATCGTATGGATTTCCTTTCGTACCTCCTCATTTTCCCAATTTAAATCCATTTGCTTTTTGGAAAATAAATGGAGTCCCCATTCCTCATTCTTTTCATAATAATTCCATGTACTGCCACTAAAAAAGGAAGTCCAGTTATTAGGAGGCTGTTCATTTTTCGATTTTTGAAACAGATAATAATCATGATATTTAGAACTCGTATCCTTGATTGCTGCCCGAAACCATGGGTGCTCATCCGATGTATGATTAACAACCAGATCCATAATCAGCTTCATTCCACGGCGATGTATTTCATAAAGCATTTGGTCAAAATCCTCCATCGTGCCAAATTCCTTCATTATGCTATAATAATCCCGTATATCATAACCATTATCATCATTGGGTGAATCGTAAATAGGAGAAAGCCAGATTGCATCTATCCCAAGTCCTTTCAGATAATCCAGTCTTGATATAATCCCCTGAATATCTCCCACTCCATCCCCATTGCTATCTTGAAAGCTCCGCGGATAGATCTGATAAAATACTGCTTCTTTCCACCAGGTCTTCGTAATATCAGAGGTAGGTTCTTCCGGTACATCCTCTTCACTATTAAGAAGATCTAGCAAAGCATCATAGAAATCCTCTCCTATGGATTTTCTCGTTAATCGTGCTATGGTTTTCAAACGAAGGTTTCCAACGATTGCATTCGTAATAAGCCTCTCTTTTTTATTTGTCTGTAACAAAAGCTTACTCAAAATATCGTGCCCAATGGGGTTGGCATAAATGTCTTTTACTTTACTTTTCTTACTGAGTATTTGTTTCATAATGCAATCAAACCTCCTTTAATTATATTGACTTTCATTACCTGTTAAAATATACTTTATTTATGTGTCATAAGACATCTGTAGATATTTATCATGTTATGGATTCCTTGAATCCGTATTAAATTTTTACCAGGGGGGTAATACTATGCAGACAAAGAAGCTAAATTTCTTTGAGCAGATTTACTATGCAACAATCCGGCCTAACCAGTATTATCGTTTGACAAAGGTAAGTGGTGGGCGGTTAACCGGATTTATCTTTCTATTTATATTCCTTATCAGTTTATTTTCCATTATACCTTTGTTCATCGAAACCTTTGGTTCTCACGGTATCTCTCAAATGCTAAATGAAATACCTGATTTTGAACTGAGTGGAGGACAACTGTATGTGGAAGAGCGATATGAATTAGACGAAGGTGGTTCTTATATTCTTATCGATACCAGTATAAACCGTTTTACTGATGAGGATGTTCCTGATGGTTATTATCAATGTTTATTAATCAGCAGAACGAACATGATTAATGCCAAAAGCTATGGAAGGACACAGGAAGTGCGTTTCAGTGATATACCAGGCTTACATTTTGATAATGACAATCTTGCATCCCTACTTCCATTTTTCTATCTGATTATTATAATCGCTGCTGTGTTTATTTATCTTTATTTACTTGCTATCTATTTACTAGGAGCATTAATCTACTCACTTGTTGGATTATTTGTAAATTATTTAGGCCATGTAAGGCTTACCTATGCGGCAATATTCAAAACAGCCATTTACAGCAAGGTTTCAATACGTATTCTGTACTCCATCATTGATTATTTTGGTTTGTCATTGAATGGCTATTTCCGAGGACTAATTGCTATTCTGGCCACCTGCGCCTATGTTGCCTTTGGTATCCTATCCCATTCCTCTGAGGAAGCTCACAGGGAAGTTGGAATACCCGGAGGCTATTAAAGACCTTATTCCTTATTACGGTTGTGCTCAATCATCGATGCAACCTTATTCTCATCCAGATGATACAGCTTCATAATCAATAGCATGACCAGATAACCTGCTACTGGGATAAGACTCATAATAACCCATATACCATGTAAGGCCTGTTCGGATTGTCTCTCTGCTTTTTCAATATAGCCAAAGAGATTCAATAGAATGAGACACAGGGTATTACAAAAGGCAGCAGAAAGCTTCGTCACAAAGGTCTGTATGGAGAATGCCATTCCTTCGGTACGTTCTCCGGTGACATAAGCACCATACTCAATACAATCAGCAGTAAACATTCCATAAAGCATAAGCGGTATCTGCATAAATACAACACGAACTGCTGCTATTATTAGAAAAACCGTAAGATTATCGTATCCGGCAAAATACTGTACAATACTCAACAAAATTGTAGCAATAGAACCGGATACGGTAAGCTTTTTTTTGCCGAATTTCTTAATCAGGAAAGGCAAAAATGGAGCCATAAGGATGACTGGCAGAATAACCACACCCATAATAACGGTCACCATTGCTTCATTCCCCAGATTGGAGTTTGCAAAGTATACCGCCATGATTTGCAGCGTATTCGTAGTTCCAATTGCCATATATCCGAGGTAGTAAAGCAGCAGATATTTATTCTTAAACAAATATTGAAAGATCTTGATAAATGAGATATCCTCACTTCTATGATACTGAACCCTTTCTTTTGCCTGGAAGGGAAGAGGCAACATTACAAAGAAGGAAACAAGACAGTATATTCCAACAGTAACAAACCAGTTCGTCTCCTGCTTTATACTCATAAATACTGCACTTGTAATGGCAGCAACTGCAGCTGCAAGTCTTCCGTAGGACATTAATTTATCCCTTTCATAGGGTAAGTCACTCATTACAGTAGATAAGGAAAACAAGGGTGCATCAGAAATGGTATACACAATATCAAAGATTATGTAAGTCACATAAGCATATGCCAGCTTGAGAAGATAAGGTCCCTCAAAGGAAAGAAACAGGAATAGCATCGATGCCGGCATAGCAAAGGTTACAAACTTCAGCCAGGGAAGATACTTTCCCTTCTTAAAGTTACATTTGTCTACGATGGCTCCCATAAGTGGATCATTAATCGCATCCCATACCTTAGCGATCAGCAAAAGCAGAGTGGTATCTCCCAGTGATAACCCAACGTGCTCTGTATAAAAATAAGTCAAAAACTGAAAGGGTATAACATAGATAATATTCTGTCCCAGAAAAAAACCTGCATAGGACATTCGTTCCATTCTTTTCGTCTGCAAACTATTTTTCTCCATAATTGCTCCTGTACAACGATACTCATGATCCAGTAAACATTGTAACTCCCTTTCTTTTATTTTTATAACTATATCATACCGCAGCATATGGAAATTCTCAACTTCAATGAGAAGGAATATATTATACAAAACTCTTTTCATTTATATTGTTCACTGCTATACTATTATTGTATATGTGGACATGTATTCCAGAGGAGGCATTTTCATAAATGGAAGCATCTAATAATGAAAATATAGAATTTATCAATAATATAAAAGAACTGGTTAAGCATGAGAAAATTCAAGAAATGAGGAACTATATTCAGCACGGTAATACTACTACCCTAACTCATTGTCTTATCGTATCCTATTATAGTTATCAATTATCACGTCGACTACCCTTTCATATGAATAGAGGAAGTATCATCCGGGGAGCTATGCTCCATGATTTTTATTTATATGATTGGCATAAACCGGAAGAAAGTCAGAGATTACACGGTTTTGTTCATGCTAAATTTGCTCTTGCCAATGCAAAGAAGTACTTTGATCTGAATGATATCGAAGTAGACATTATAAAGACACATATGTGGCCATTAACACTTTTCCAAATTCCAAAATCAAAAGAAGCACTTCTTGTATGTTGCGTTGATAAGGTTTGCTCTTTACTTGAAACGTTATATATCCCGACTATGCCAAAGTGTTACAGACAGCTAATGCGACTAATCAATACTGGAAAAGTATTGAATCTGGGATAATTCTGCCATTCATCCTGGTTCGATTAAATGGGGAAGTTGTATAATACAATAGGGGCTATAACTTACCAAATTTTGCAACCCGTCCTTCCGTCTGTGTGTGAGGTAAGTCATAGTCCCTATTGATATATTATACCACTGCCCCATTTGTGGCATATTTAGACTGTATTGAATTACAAATGTAATCCTTCATCAAATCCTAACATAATGTTCATATTCTGAATTGCTGCACCGGATGCACCCTTACCCAGATTATCAAGACGGGTCATTATTAATGCAGTACCCTTTGCATCATTACCGAAGACAAATATTTCAGCGTTATTGGTATCATTGCAGGCTGTAATATCTATTGCTCCATCAAACAAGAGCAAATCATCTGCAAAGGGCATTACCTTTACAAACTTCTCATCCTGATAATGCTCAGATAACAATGTATGAATATCCTTCGCATTCATTTTCTTCGATAAAAGCTTTGTATGTATTGATACCAAGGTTGCCAGTCCTTTATAGTTCTGACCAAGTATCGGTACAAAAAGCGGGTCCTGTGAAAGACCGGATCGCATTGTCATCTCTGGCAGATGCTTATGGTTCAAGGTGAGACTATACGGTCTTGGAGCCTTAGTATATTCATTCTTACCATCGTTAGACTCATACTTTTCAATCAGTGTTTTTCCTCCACCGCTGTACCCAGTAAGGCTTTGGCAGACTATCGGGTAATCCGGAGACATTACCCCATGATGAACCAAAGGATATACAGATAAAATAAATGCTGTTGCATGGCAACCCGGATTACTTACTCGCTTACTTTCCCTGATAGCCTCTCTATGTTTCTTTGATAATTCTGGTAATCCATAGGTCCAATCAGAGGCTGTCCGGTATGCTGTGCTTGCATCAATAATCCGTGTATTTGGATTTGTAACAAGGCTTACTGCTTCACGGGATGCATCGTCTGGAAGACATAGAAAAACAATATCAGCCGAATTTAAGCATTTTGCACGCTCCTGTGGATCACGACGTTTATCGTAATCAATCGTAATCATTTCAAGCTCTGTATATAAGCTTAATCTTTCATGTATTTTTAAACCGGTTGTACCGGATAATCCGTCAACAAAAATTTTATTCTTCATAAAACCTCCCTCTGCACAGATAACAAGCATATGCATGTATATTTATTCAATAATTTATATTAATATACATCTGTAAGCAAAGCTTGTCAACTCTTTTTTCGCGATAAGATCTCTTAGGATAGAATCCGACTATCTACTTCTGTCATAGAAAATGAACTCATAATTTACTTGCTTGTCATTAGTTTCAGTACGAGGCTGCTGCACTTTACCAGATCATCCATATGTGTATATTCCTCAGTAGAATGTGACTTATGCATTCCACAGGCCATTACAATGCTTGTAATTCCGTTTCTATTAAAATGATTACTATCACTGCCTCCAAAGGTTTCAATCAACTTCACTGGATATTGCAATGATTTGCACGCATCTGTAAAGCGCTCCACCACCGGATGGATAGCATCCACTTCATAAGCCTGGTAACCGCGTGGTAATGAGAATTGAAGCTCAGCACCGTGGTTCACTGCTGTTTCTGTAAACACCTGCCTTATCTTCTCTAATTCCATCATACATTTATCATGCTTTAAGCTACGTACCTCACCCATTATGTGGCATTCCTCAGAGACAATATTCGTCGCCTTTCCACCTTTAATGGTCCCTATATTCACCGTAGTTTCTTCATCAATTCTTCCCTGCTTAATCTTTGCGATAGCTTCTGCTGCTATACTGATCGCATTGATTCCCTGCTCAGGCGCAAAGCCGGCATGGGATGCCTTACCGATTATCTGGACCTCAAATGCATAATGAGAAGGTGCTTTCCGTGCAGCCGTTCCAATTGTTCCATCCAAATCTAATACATATGCTTCCTTTGCTTTTATTACACTATAGTCAAATACCTCACTTCCCTGAAGGTAGATTTCTTCTGCTATCGTAAACAGTACTTCAATACTTCGGTGCGGTATTTTCTTTTCTTTAATCACGCGTAATGCTTCTAGGATTGCTACAACACCTGATAAATCATCCGCTCCCAAGACTGTTGTACCATTTCCCGTAATGGTTCCGTCACTATGTATGATAGCTTTTTTATTGCGGCTAGGTTCCACTGTATCCATATGGGAAGAAAATAAAAGCGGATTTCCCTCCACTTCTCCCTTAAGAAAGCCGTAGATATTCCCACAGTTTCCCTGCTTCTTCTTACCGGCCATGTCTTCTGTTACCTCGAAACCCAGTTTTCTTAGCTCATTTATCAAGGTATCTGCCATTTCTCTTTCCTGTAAGGAAGGGGAATCGATCTCTACCAGCCTGCAAAAATCGCTGACTATTCTATCTTTATTAACCATTTCCTACCTCCGTTCTCCTAGTCTTCCGTGACTTGCAATAATGCTAAGCATAAACTAGTCTTAAATATGAAGCTGCCTCACATAGAGCTTCCAACAGCATCAATTAAGGATTTGCCCCTATGAAGCGCATCCAAAGTGTCTTTTCTTAATTTCTGATATAAATAAAATACTTGCTGGGCATAGTCAACATCGTAATATACCTTCCATGCTCCGCAAGCAATATAATCCTTTCCACACTTTCGAATAAAAGCTTTCACATCCCGGCAGGGATATCCAAGAAATATTCCAATTTCATGGGGGAACTCCCTGCCGGATATCATATAACCCTGATATCGATCTCTTAAAGTCCGAATACATTCCTTCAGGATATCGCCTTCAAAGCAGTATCCATATTCACAGAGAAACTTCCTGTTCTCATTTGAAGTTAATGTACCCTGTAGGATGGAAGGATTATAAATAAAAAGCATATAATTTCTATTAGTCTCATATAAAACATCACATCTGCAGGAAAAATGCTCTAACTGAATACGAATGCTTTTAAGAACTCCATCCTTGCATCCTGAAAAGTAGCTCCTTGTATTAACGAAGCATGCCGGCTTTACACCAATTAGCGTTGGTACACAGTGATTTGCCAGCAGCCTAGTACTGTATAATTGCAGCTTTTCTATACTCGTATGATATAATGATCCACTCATCCGTAGATAAACTCCCATCCCAGTATTTATAACGATAGGATGTACACTTTATCCTATTCTCATACGATATAATCAATATTGCTCCTTTTCTCTAATTTTCTGAAGTTCCTTCTTCTTTCGATTGATATGATGCTCCTTCGCTCTGGGATAATACTTGTCGCATTTTTGACAATAACCGTGGTGATTGGCTTCCCTACCCTTCTTGCATTGACCCAATGCCTCATAATATAGACAAACTGTCTCTCTCAACTTTGCCATAGATACCTCCACAAAAGGATATTCTTATTCCAAGACATTTGTCCATATTTTATTTTTCACGTTCGGATTAATACCTTTAAGCTCAAACAACTTTCCAATATTAACAAATTCAAAATCTCTCTCCAACATACCAGGTATAATAGTCTCCAATGCTTTCACTGTATTAACATTGCCAACTAAATCATGAAGGAGTATGATATCCCCATCCTTCACGTTGCTAAGAATCATGTCAGCCCGGTCTTCTGCCGATACCGTCGGATCCCAATCCAAGCAATTTATTCCGTTAATAAACGGCAGATCAATACATTCGTACATCTCATCACTTACTGCTATGAAGGGAGGTCGAAAGAATGTTGGCGCAACTCCTACTATATTATAGATCAAATCACTTGTGTCCTGAATCTCTTTGATGATTGCCTCCTTTGGCATCTTATCCATAAAGGGATGAGTCCAGGAATGATTTTGAATATCACAGCCAAGACTGATTTGTCTTTGTATCAGTGGCTTTGTACTCTCTGTAATTCTTTCTCCGATGAGGAAGAAGGATGCCACCACATGATACTTCTCCAGTAGGTCTAATACCTTGGGTGTTATATCAATATCCGGTCCGTCATCAAAGGTTAATGCAACTAGCTTCTTGTTCATAATTTTTATCCCCTTTCCAGTGTATCCTGTAGAATGTTCATTATATTTATAGTAATAATTAGGGTGTCAAAAGTCAACAAAGGAGTGTTTCAAAGAATATTACCAATTATTGACTGCATGTTCCGCAAAGGAAACGATATTATCTATTTTCAACTCCGTTCCATCGTCTAATATCACTTTTCCACTGAATGATCCAAATAACTGATGGCAGCAATTATTTACCCATAGCAGCTTTGTACGGGTAGTCCGGTCATAGGTTGGAGTCATAATAAGGTCTAGTCTTCCCTCTTTATCATATATATGCCATGGTTTCATATAATCGGATTCCAGTTCGAAGACAACCTCACCCAGCTTACTCACCGAATCCCCGTAGAATAGAATATTTTCTGTAGCTGCTTGGGTATTACCAAATCCGCAGCCAAGATTAAAGCCAAATATCTTATCTCCAACAAACCCGGTACCATTACTCCAATACCATTCATTATGAAATGGCCATACTCCGCGACCCCAGTCTAAGATGCCAAATGATTCTGGCGGTGAAAAATAATATTCTTTTCCTTGGTATTTCACAACACCATCTGCAAGCATACAGTTTATTTTCTGATTATAATAAAAGGCAGTAGGAGCTTCGTCAAACGGTATTGTTATTACAAGAGAGTTCATATTCTGTCTGGTTAATACGATATTTGCTTCGAAGTCCTCCCATTTACAGTAAAGATTTCTTGTGTTACGCTTAGCTTCGATACTCAAATCCACGGACTTTTTATGATAACTTATCACATGATCCTGTTCCGCATTCTCCGGTAAATGCAGGGAATTAAATGGTAGTACCAGAAAGTTTCCCTTGTCTACGAGCATTTCTCCCTTCGTAAAGTCAAACATCATGATTCCAACCTGTCCTGCATAGGACGCATGTCCGACAGTAAATTGCAGACACATGTTCTGATCTGAAACCTGATAAAAATCCCACTCCTTGATACGAAAAGGAGAGGCTTTAATCGCCTTTCTTTCATATGTAAGAATGCTTCTTGTTGAGTAGCCTGGATTGGGTACTCCCTTTTCATCAAGCACCGGACCGGGATGCGTAAATTCTTTCTGCATAGAAAACTCCCTTCTATTAATAGATCGTAATAGCTGCTCCACTATTATTTATAAACATGCAAAAGTGTAACAAAATTATATATGCATAACGACACCAAATATACCATATGTTAAGCCATATACCTAAAGCTATTTTAACATACAACGCTTACTCATGAAACAGAATAGGAACTTTCTCCTGTTTACTGACATGGAATAAACCAGTTGTTGTCAACCGAATCTCTGGAATTACCGGTAAGCTGACAAATGCCAGTGTCATAAATGGATCAATTTCCTCCGTTACTCCCAGCGTTCTGGCAATTGCCTTCATTTCATCAATTTTAGAGGCTAGAGTCGTAGCATCTAAGTGACTCATTAGCCCGCCAATCGGTAATGGGAGGGACCCTATGACGGAACCATCCAATGCAATAGCCCATCCGCCGCCCATATTCTGAATGCAGTTTACTGCTGTCGCCATATCTTGATCATTGACTCCCACCACGATTATATTATGGGAATCATGGGACACGGAGGAGGCAATTGCTCCTTTTTTCATACCATAACCATTCACAAATCCCAATCCAATATGGTGTGTATTGTGATGTCTTTCAACAACTGCAATCTTTAAGATGTCCTGCTCTGTATTAATCTGCGGTTTTCCATTACTAACAGGAACCAGAAGCTCTTTGGTAGTGATTTCTCCTTTCATAAACTGGATCACACGAAAGCTTTTATCCTCTTTATTTAAGTGAGATGCCGAAAGTTCGAAGTCTTCCGGTAATACGCTATCGCAATGTACTGAATGTTGCACCTTCTCCAGAATATGATTGGAGATCTTGGGTTCTTTACACTTCAACATTTGGCCCTTCTTATATACAAGCTGACCCTTTTTCCATACCTGTTCAACCGTGACCTCTTTCAAGTCGGATAAGATTATCAGATCTGCCTGGAATCCAGGTGCAACTGCTCCCAAATCTCTTAATCCAAAGTAAGATGCCGTATTAAGCGTCGCCATCTTTATCGCTATGCAAGGGTCCGCACCTAGCTTAATTGCCTTCCGGATTATAGCATTAATGTGTCCCTCCTCCAGAAGTTCATTCGGATGTCTATCATCCGTAACGAGCATCGACCTTTGGTAGTAAGGATTTTGAAACAATCCGATTAAAGCTTCCAGGTTCTTGGCTGCAGTCCCCTCACGAATCATAATCCACTGTCCAAGTCGAAGCTTTTCTTTTGCTTCTTCCAAGGAGATACATTCGTGATCTGATTCTACTCCAGCTGCTATATAGGCACATAATGCTTTGCCATTCAGCCCCGGAGCATGGCCATCAACTCTCTTATGGTTATCGCTTGCATCAGCAATCTTCATATGCAAATCATCATTTCCATTGATTAATCCCATATAATCCATTACTTCAGCCAGTCCTAATACCCTTTCATCAGAGTAAAACTGTTTGAGGACTTCCGCATTGAGTTCAAAACCATTTTCATCCATGTCAGTTGCCGGAACACAGGAAGGTAATGCTACATAGACATCCAAAGGTAGGTCCTTTGAAGCCTCCAGCATATATCTTATACCATCCACACCACATACATTTGCTATTTCATGGGGATCCGTTATCACGGCAGTGGTTCCATGTTGCAGTACTGCTTTTGCAAACTCCACTGGCTTCATCATGGAGCTTTCCAGATGAATATGTCCATCCAGGAAACCGGGAGATACATACTTACCAGTACAGTCAACCTCCGTAACACCTTCATACTGGCCTATTCCAACAATTTTACCACTGCAAACCGCAATATCTCCATGTTCAATGCGTTCTGTAAACACATTAATAAATCTCGCATTCTTTAAAACCAGTTCCGCTTGTACCAAGCCTTGTGCGGCAAGTAACTCCCTCTTCTGCATTCTCTCACCCTTTCAAAGGTGTATTCTATATTAAATGTTATTATATCATATTGGATAATATTAGTATTTACTCTATTATAATACCTTATAACATATCCTGTAAATCAATATTCATATAGCAAAGAACAGTAACTAATCACATTGACACAAGTTGGTAAATTTCGCACGTCTAATAATTATAGATATAAAGAAGCTGCCGAAAACAACACGAAATTAAACTCTGTTTTCAGCAGCTTTCATTATCTACTTATCATAATAAAGTATTCCCAGAGTATTAGGTCCACAATGACTGGATATAACCCCTCCTGCCCTGGTAATAAGAATTTCTTTAAAATAATTTAGACTCTTAAGATAATCATAGGTTTCCTGCTCAATTGCAGGGTCAATTCCCGAATGGGTTATAAATACCCTCTCCGGATCAGCCTGCAATAGCATAGGCTCTAAATCCTTTCCATAATTACGGATAACCGACTGTTGTTTCCCCCGGTACTTTTTTGCGACACCCATTTTCCCTTTATTAACAGATATCATAGGTTTTAGCTTCAAAGCATTTCCAAAAAGAGCTGCAACAGCGCTGCATCTTCCGCCACGGTGGAGATAAGTGAGCGTATCAACCACAAAAGAGGCTCTAACCTTCTCTCTGCACGCTTCGATTTCCTTAACAATCCAATCAGCTGACTTACCTTGTCTCGCATATTCTGCAGCACGCAGAACCTGTAAGCCGATACCGGTTGACAAGTTCTCAGAATTAATAACCCAGATATTCTGATAGGACAACTCCTCTGCTGCCATTCTGACAGTCTGACAGGTAACTGACATCTCTTCCGATATACCAAAGAATATGATATCATCCCCTGCTTCCACCATAGGACGTAACAGCTCAACAATATATCCTATCTCCGGTGCAGCGGTTTTGGGTGTTGAATTTACCTTTTCTGCCCATTCATAAATTTGATCCGGCGTAATTTCTTTCCCATCCAAATAGCTTTTCATATCCAATACAATATTCAATGGTATGATTGATATATTATATTTATCCAATAACTCTTGTGATAAATCACATGTACCATCCGCAACAATTGATATCTTGCCCATGCTCTCCTCCATAAGGTGTATTATTAATACATAAACATCTAATTCAGGTTACCAATTCATTTATCCCTACTTCTTATTATAGATGTTTTTGTCCGATAGACAAGAGCTTTTTTATTCGGAAACATGGATCTAAGTATACGGTGGAATATTGCATAGCCTAATACACCGAAAAGATAAAACTTATTTGCTAACTATGCTTGATAAATTCCGTTCCGCACTTCGGACATCGAACTGCAATCTTCCCTTTCCCCCTGGGTATTCTGATTTTCTGCTTACAGGTTGGACAAGTGTAGATATGATGGGTTTTTCTCTGGAGCATCCTATTTTTTTGTCTTTCGATAAAGAATCTTAATTTGTTAACAATTCGTAAATACACTTCGTTTTCCGAGGCTCTTTTATATCTGTTCTTTGAAAGCATACGTACATACATTATGATAAGTATAGCTACACCTGCAAAATAAAAGAGATTGCTAACAAGCATTGATAGAACAACACATATTAACATAATGACCAGTAAAAATCGATTTAACTGATCATTCCCGTATCTTCCCTGCATAAAGCGATATAGCTTTTCTCTCAATCATTTCACCCCTTCCTGGCTGTCACATGAATCACCTGTATATGAAGAGTTTCACATGCAAAACTTTCTATACAATAAAAATCACTTGCTGATTATTATAATATAAGCTTAATCCCGGTGTAATACAATTAAGAAAATCTATAATATATAAAATTTATGTAAAGCATATTATTTAATCCAGATACTGTGCGTTCTTCGGGATTGTACTATAAGCTTTTTTAAATGCTCTGGAAAATGTAGAATAATTCTTAAAGCCGCTTTGAAAGCAGGCCTCTGTAACCGTACAACCGTTTCGTAATAAATTCTTAGCAAGAAGCAGACGCTTCTCCGTAATATAATTTCCTATTGTATATCCAGTCTCTTCCTTGAAATAGTGCATCAGGTAGTATCGGTTCAGGAAGAAGTGCTCTGACAAATGATCAATCGTAATATCCCGGGTTATGTTTTCATTGATATATTCTATCATGTGAAGCAGCTTCGAGTTCCCTAAACTTGCATCAAGATAATTAATATGATTAGAAATGACGGTTCGATTGAGCTGAATCATAAACTCCAAAAAGAGTATTTTCTGATAAAGTTCCTTGGCAAATGCATTATCTGAAAAGGAATATTCTAATTCCTTACACACCTGGTAAAGCTTACTTTTGTCAAGGGAGGTCACTCTAAGTACATTGGAATGTTCATTTTTTGCCCGTTCAAAGCAATTATTCAGATCACTGTCCTTTTCTGAATAGGAGTCCAGGAACTTGGTAGACACATAGATAATAATTCTTTCATATTCCGAATCGTCCAGCACAGCCGGTCTATGAATTTCTCCGGCATTTACCAGCACGATATCATAAGGCTTTAGCAAATAGCTTTTACCTTCAATGGTATAATTAATATTTCCCTTCAGAAAAATCATGATCTTATTGAAATCATGATAATGGAATTCATATATTTTTCGTTGTCGATCCAGAATATGAAACATTTTAAAATCATGATTCAGATACCCAACCTTCTCAAATTCCTTCAATCTCATCATCCCTCTCAGTAAGCAATAACCGGTACTTAATTTTATTTTATAGCATTATATGCAATATTTAAAGCATTATATCTATATTTTTATAAAATAATGTCCTGTATAATGGTATTACAACGATAGAATTGAATCATATAGGAGGTTTTCATATGCAGCCCAGCGGTGTTTGGTTACCAATAATCACTCCTTTTCAGAATGGGAGAATCGACTATAAATCCTACAAAAGAATGATTAATCACTATGTAGAGAAAGGGATTAGCGGTATTATTCCTCTAGGTACAACCGGAGAAGTTCCCACCTTAAGTGATTTTGAATTCGAAGAAATGATTGAGAAAACCATGGAATATGTCAACGGAAGACTTCCCGTATATGTAGGCGTTGGAGGAAACTATACCGCGAAAGTAATTAAGAAAATAAAAATAGCTGAATATTATGATATACAGGGTATTCTTTCAGTATGCCCATACTATAACCGTCCTAATCAACAGGGTATATTCGAGCATTTTAAAAGTATAGCAGATGAGACTTATCTAAATATTATTCTATATAATATACCATACCGAACCGGTGTGAATATCGAAAATGAAACAGTGCATCGCTTAGCCGAGTGCAAAAACATTATCGGTATTAAGGATGCCAGTGGAGATATGAAGCAGACTATGGCACTCCTCATGAACCCACCAAAGGATTTCTCCGTATTAACAGGTGAAGATATCCTATTCTATCTAACTCTTACATTAGGCGGCCAGGGTGGCATTCTTGCATCCTCTCATTTAAAGACAGAATTATTTGTATCTGTATACAATCTGATAAAAGGAAACAACCAGGAAGCTGCCTTCAAGATATGGAAGGAGTTATATGAATTTATACCACTCTTATTCAAGGAACCCAATCCGGCTCCAATTAAGTACTGTCTCCATAAAAATGGTCTGATTGGATCCCCAGAGGTACGGCTTCCATTAACAGAAATTTCGGAGGCCTTAAAGAAACAGCTTAACCCCATATTGGATAAAAATATCAATACAAATATACTTCTGACAGCCGCTATGTAATGCCTCATATATTTAAGTAATGATAAAAGGATAGCAATCGTCTGTAACCGTTCTTTCCTCCTCTAGAAAGAGTTACAAAAGGATTGTTATCCTTTTATATTATTAAGGTCTTACTGTATATCCATACGAAAACCCGTAGCGGGTAGACCTGCATCATTAAAGAAATTGATGTTCGTCGGATTATCACACCATGCGTATCGAACCGATACCGGTGTATTCACTCTCTTTGAAGTCAAATACACACATCTTCCTTTTCTTATCGCAGAGGCTTCGTAAAAGCAACCATCCTCACCGGCTATTTCAAAATTCGTGAGAAGCTGCTCCTGCTTCGTATCTTCCAGATGTTGAAAACTGATTATTACACAGTTCTCAATTGTGCTTATCTCATTCGGTATAGGTCCGCTATATACGATATTCTCCTTGTAAATCAAATGCATCGCTGCCTTCGCTAACCGTACTCCAATTATCTTTTTGTTCTGTGGATGCAGATCATTCCACTCTCCAACATCCAATGCGGTTACCATAGCTACCTTCGGCAATGATAAGCTTTTTCTTTGCTGATCCCTGAGTTCTGCCCAGCCAGTATCTTCTGTTGTATTGAGTGGTTCTCTATAGTTGGGCAACTGTACATAGATAAAAGGAACCTCCCATCCGAATAATTTGCGCCAATCAGATACCATGGCTGCGAACTCATCCGCATAATCCTTTGGCCTTCCGGTATTTGACTCTCCCTGATACCATAGTACTCCATTGATTTGGATTTTTGCTAAAGGAACGACAGTAGCATTATAGAAACCGATGGGAAGAAGTGGAGGAAATAGTACCGAAGGCATAACGGTATTTGATTTTTTACCTACCTTATAATACCAATCCCCTTCCAGATTGATAGTTTCTCCATTATAATAAACATGATATGGTTTTCCAGCTATCGTTCCTCCGTTATTCTGATTAATTACTATACGAACAGTAATTAAATTATAGCCATTTTTCAGAACTCCTTTTGGTATGCTGTATTTTCTGGGTGGATAACGATATTCGGTCCTTCCGATTAAAGTCCCGTTAATCCATACCCTGTCAGAATCAATAATACTTCCCATATAAATATAAGCATTATCTTCCTTCTGTTCAGAGCCCAGATAAAGTTCTCTGCACAGATAAACGGAACCACTAAAGGGTTCGTCCATATAATCTGATACTAAGGAAGGAATTCTGCAGGTATTCCATTTCAGATACTCCTTAGAAAAGTCAAAATGCTCCTCTTCCTTTTCTATTGCTTCTAACCATTTATTTGCATCTTCCTGCTGCTTCTGAATGAAGGAATGGAAATAGTGAATGTCCTGAAAATCTTCGACTTCTGCCTCAAAAGATCCAAACCTTCTCAGAGTAACAGGATTCATCCAGGATTCAATTGTAGATCCTCCGACAGCGGTCATGATCAAACCAACTGGGACATGATACTTTTCCCATATTTCCTTTGCAAAGAAAAGACCTACTGCGCTGAAGTCCATAATAGCATCGCCAGTTGCTTTCTTCCATTCAGCTGTACACATATATTTTTCAGGTTCCTTAAAATTAAAAGTAGCTGGTATCAGATACTGTCGTATCTCCGGTATATTAGTTCGACTTACTTCCTCAGCAGACACATCCAGTACACGCCTAACCGGTAGTTCCATATTCGACTGCCCGCTTAAGATATAGACATCTCCAAATAATATGTCCGAAATTGTAATCTCACTACTTCCTGTCACCGTTATACAATAGGGTCCTCCAGCAGGAACGGGTGGAAGCTCTACACTAAATTCGTGATTGTCCGAAACTCTGGCACAGTATTCTTTCCCATTGAAACTTACTGTAACCATTTCAGCCAACGAATCCGTTCCATAAATCCGATTCGTTTTATCCCTCTGTAAAACCATTCCTTCACGTAAAATAGGCGAAAGTATAAGTCCTTTATTCTCCATTACTGATCCTCGCTATTCATATCAATATTTTCATCAGCAGCATTATTAGTATTTACATATTCTATTATCAAATCGTGTTATTTGCTGAAATTCATATCCACGAATAAAAAAAGCATTCGCAATAATTATTATAGTAATAACACGAACCACACTTTCAAGCTTAATATCCAATTGTATTTATAATTATATTAATATAAAAATGGCAATAAAGCAAATCATTCCAGGCCATATAAAACAGTTTGCCTGAAATTCATAACGAACATTTCCCATCATTGTACACTAAAGTATTCGGGATATTTTTCCATGATTACATCCTGATCCAGTTTATATCTTGAGAGGTGCTTTACTATAAATTCAGCAGCCAACTCCTTATTCTTGAGACTAATTGCATTTAGTATTGCTTTATGGTCTGATACAATTTTAATTTCTTTCACAGAATATAAGCTTAGTGTCCGGATACGATCAAAATGGCTTAACATGCTTTCCATAAGATTATAAATGCGTTCTTTGTTACACATTACAAAAAGGGAACGATGGAATTCATTATCAAGTTCCATTATTTTATCTGCCGATCTGCTGTCCAGATAAAATTCCTGAAGCTTTATATTCTCCTCCAGTATTGCCAGCTTTTCTTCGTTTATCGTCTCACACAATTCTTCTACAACCGCTTTTTCCAAAATTTTTCGTAAGAATACTGTTTCTTCTACAACATCAAAGTTAATATGGGATATTACACAGCCTCTCTGTGGATAAACTTCAATCAGGTTGCTCTTTTGTAATTCTTGCAGAGCTTCCCTGACAGGGGTTCTGCTCATACCTAGCTTTTTGGCAAGTTCATTTTCACTGACAGTGCTACCTGGCTTTAATCGCAATGAAATGATATTCTCACGAATTTGTCTTAACGCATATTCCCTAGCATTCTCTCTCATGATTCGATTCGAAATTACCATTGCTACACCCCTCATCCTTCCACAGTAATTGATTACCGCTTTTGGGAACTCTTATGGATCGCCTCCCATAAGCCTAATAGGTAATTGGCTCCCAACGCTCTATCATATAAACCATAACCGGGTCTCGCTTGTTCTCCCCATATCATTCTTCCATGATCCGGTCGAATATATCCAGTAAAACCATTGTCATGGAAAGCTTTTACTATCTCATACATATCCAGATCTCCACATGGACTGTAGTGAGCTGATTCTGTAAAATTTTTCTCTGAGGAATGCTTCACATTACGAATATGTGCAAAATGAACACGTCCCTGTGATACAAATTCACTGATAATAGCAGGGAGGTCATTACTTAAGTCTCCACCCAGAGAACCGGTACATATCGTTAAACCATTATATGGACTTGAATTCAAGCTCAAAAATTTTCGTATTTTATCAATATTATTGATTACCTTCGGAAGCCCAAATATACTAAACGGTGGATCATCCGGATGAATCGCCATCTTAACATCATATTTTTCTGCATAGGGAATCACAGCGTCAAGAAAATATTTCAGATTACTCCAGAACTGTTCCTCAGGTAGACTTTGATAAAACTCAATGTCTGCAGACATGACTCCCATTCTCTCCGGTTCCCATCCGGGAAGAGAAAAGCCTTTGGAATTGCCAATCATTTCATTTGCTACTGCAGCTGGATTTAGCTTTAGAACCTCCTCATGATTATATGCCATTGCAGTACTACCATCCTTCAGTGGATATGCCAATTCGCTTCGTAACCAGTCCATCACCGGCATCAGATTATAGCACAAGCATTTTACACCTATCTTTGATAGATTCTCTATGGATTTAATATAATTCTCGATATACTTGTCTCTTGAGGGTAGTCCTTTCTTAATGTCCTCATGAACATTGATACTTTCAATTACTTCCAGTTCTAAACCTGCCGCATTCACTTCCTCACGCAGCTTGATTAATCGGTCAAGCGGCCATACTTCGCCAACCGGAATATCAGTCAGCATGGCTGCCACCCCGGTAATACCCGGAATTTGTCTTATTTGTTCTAATGTAACACTGTCATCTCCACCGGGAAACCAGCGAAATATCATTTTCATATCGTCTTCTCCTTGATTGTTTTCATAGGAAGGGTTCTCAAACAACACAAAGCATTATAACATAACTTATGTTCATAAGAGAACCCTTCACTATATTTTTACTTAATAAATGGTATTTCTGTTAATATAATTATTACTTCGAGCTATTGTAGATCTCATTCATCATATCAACATAAGTCTGATAATTATTTGCCTCGCATCCAGCTACATAAGCATCCCAATCTTTCTCTATGCTTAGCTGTCCAGTAATAAATTGTAATGTTGCACTCTTAACATAGTCAATTAAAGGAGTTTTGATCAGGTTCATCTGCTCTGTCTGATCCTCATCACCGGAAACCGGAGGATTTAGAGGTTTAATATCTCTGTAAGAGTTCAAACGACTAAAGAAATCCTGTAATTCCGGAGATAACATAGCGGAAGCATGTTCAATTGTACCACCATACATGAATACACCATTACCAAAACCATAGTCAACATTAAGTGCCTTTGTTGCTGTAGGATTAATACCGTTATAAGTGATTTCAGGGTTTAATTTGTATACACCATTCTCAACTGTGTAGGTCTCACCTTCAACACCCCAACGTACAAGGTCTTTTCCTTCCGGTGAATACCATAACCAGTCGACGAAACGAAGCATCTTAATAAAGCCTTCTTCACCAAGTTCATCTAAAGCCTTCTGACTGATCATAATACCATTCTCAAGTCTTGAATTATCTGTCTGATAATTATTATGAGCCTTAGGAATAACGATGGAATATAATTCAAAGTTACCTTCACCAAGGGTCTCATTCATTTTTGACTGGTAAGTTGCTAACATAGATCTGTTAGAACCAAATATTACAGTTTCACCAGTATAGAATTTATTCTCAGCAACCTCGTCTTCCTGAGTAAAGGTTTCAGGATCAAGGATACCGGAGCTTACGAATTTGTTCATAAGTGTAACGAATTCTTTATAATCATCAGAAATATCAGCAAAGTAGAAGGAATCGGTTTCAGGATCATACTGCATACCATCACCAGCATTCCAACCTGCAGGTACGTCATAGGTCTGGCCAACAATCTTTAAAAGACTTTCACCCTTCCATCTGTCGGACCAGATTACACCACCGCCAACATAAGACTGTACCTTCAATAAAGCGTCATAGAAAGAATCCCATGTCCAATCTTTCTCTAATGCGGTTACATCAACCCCTGCTTTATCAAAGATATCCTTACGAACTACTAAGGTATATTCACTACCAGTTCCACCAGGAGCTTCCCACATACCAGGTAATTTATAATACTTACCATCTGCTTTCACAATTGTATTAAGGTCTGCTTGCATATTGTATTTCTCTACGAAATCCATGTAGTTAGGCATGTACTGAACCCAATCGCTGATTGGAACGATTGCTCCACCAGTAACAAATGCTGATTCATCATATGTCTTAGGAATTATGTAAGAAGCCTCACCAGCATTGATTAACAGGGACTTCTTATCGTCATAGTCTGCACGAGCGATAATGTTAAGATCAAAGCTTACATTTGACTTCTCAGTAATTGCACTCCATAATCTCCAATCCTCTTTGTAAGGATAAACCTCATGATCACTATACATCATAGAATAGGTTATCGGTTCATCGGAATGGAATGTAACACCCAAGCCGTAATCATAATCTAAATCCTCTGCCGGCGCCTCTGCAGCAGCATCTGAGTTAGTGTCTTCTGCTTTTGTGTCTTCTTTTTTCGTATCCTCTGTTTTTGTGCTTGTGTCCTTACTCTTAGAGTCATCCCCCGATTTACCACATGCAACCATACTGAATACCATGATTGCCACAAGCAACATAGAAATTAATTTCTTAATTTTCACCATAAATCCTCCTTATATTATATAATTTTATATTCAGCAGCTTAGGCTGCTTAATATCAACCTTTTACAGAGCCAAGCATCATACCCTGTACAAAATACTTCTGAATGAACGGGTACACACAGATAATTGGCAATGCCATTAATACCATGGAGGCCGATTTCACCGATGCGGCAATGGAACCCACATTATCAAATCCTGCCGATATCTCATTGGTACTTTGAGATCCGTAAATAATCTGTCTTAAATATAATGCCACTGGCCATTTATCCTTAGTATCGAAGTAAATAAAGGGTGTAAACCAGTTACTCCAAATACCCGCTGCATAGAATAGAACCATCGTTGCCATAATGGGCTTTGATAACGGAAGTACAATTTTCGCGAATATACCGAAGGTTCCCATGCCATCTATGGAAGCTGCTTCTTCTAGTTCCTGAGGCAGACTTGCAAAAAACGATTTCATCAGTAAAACATAATATGTACTGATTAGTCCCGGAAGTAACATGGCAAAAATGGTATCTCTCATCCCCAAAGAATTGACAAGTACGAAGTTCGGAATTAAGCCACCTCCAAAATACATTGTGAACAAAACGAATGGTGTTGCAACTTTATTCAGTCGTAAATACGACTTTGATAACGGATATGCCAAAATTGCTGTGGAAAACAATGAGGTGACTGTACCGATTACCGCATAGATAATCGTGTTTTTATAGTATTTTAGGAAATCACCCTTAGCAATAATCTGTCTATAGGTCTCAACATTAAAGCCCACCGGGAAAAAGGTAACCTCACCCGCATAAATAGCTTTTTCCGAGCTGAAAGACTGAGCAACCAGATACAGGAATGGATATAGAGTGACCACAACCACAATGATCATGATTATAGTATTAATTACTTTAAATATTTTATATGCTCTAGACTCCTTCATTGCGTCTCCTCCCTACCATAAACTGCTCTTCGTCAATTTACGTGATGTAATATTGGCTGTTGTAACAAGTATCAATCCGATCACACCTTCAAAAAGCCCTACAGCCGTAGCATAGCTGTAATTACCGGAGCGAACACCCATACGATATACATATGTAGATACAACATCCGCCGTCTCATAGGTCATTTCATTGTATAACATCATAATTTTTTCAAATACACCACCGGATCCGACAATACTTCCGATGTCCAAAATCAAGATGGTAGTAATCGTTGTCAGGATGCCTGGGATTGTAACATGCCATACCTGTTTAAAACGGTTTGCACCATCCACCTTAGCAGCATCATATAATTCCGTATTAATTCCGGACATCGCTGCCAGATAAAGAATGGTACCCCACCCTAGTGCCTGCCATACGCCGGAAGTTACAAAGATGGTTACAAACCATTCAGGCAATTGAATAAAGGTAATAGGTTCATGACCAAGGGCCTTAATCAGTGCATTAATCGGTCCGTTAATGGACACCAATTCCTTTACCATACCACATACGATAACAACAGCGATAAAGTGAGGTAAGTAGGATACTGTCTGTACGAACTTCTTCCATCGAACATTCTTAACTTCATTTAGTAATAATGCAAAGATTAAAGTTAACGGAAATCTCCATAACAAATACGAAAAGTTGATTGTTAACGTATTACCGAAAGCTCTCCAGAAAGTTTTATCCCTCATAAACTGTTTAAAATACTTAAAGCCAGAGTTTTCAACACCGAATATTGGACCTCCTGCCCGATACTTACGAAAAGCTATAATGTTACCTGCCATGGGCAGATACCTGAAAATTATGTAGTATATAATTGGAATAAGTATAAACATGTATAACTTCCAATGTTTCTTAATATGCTTCATAAGCGGGGGTTGTGATGCTTTAATCGCTTTGGCTGTTTCCTTCTTCATGCGCTTTTCTAAAGATTTGCTTTCACTTTTCATATCATTCTCCTTAAATATCATTTCGCTGTCTACTTGTATACTAATATATTATCATGGAAGAATAAGTTTGTTAATTGTTAAATAAGACTAAATCACTAAATTATTTTTGTTAGATATATACAAAACACTGGTTCCCCTGATCAACTATCTAAAGACAGAAATATCATTAACTCAGAATTGCAACCAGGTAGTAGCTTCACAATGAAAACATCGAATATTCAACACATTACTATACAATAAATTTATTCATATTCTCTTTCAAATCTGTGGATATTCTTAACAGTACTCCAGATTCCTCAAGAAGCTGGTTCGTAGATTCAATATGGGTAGATACCGTATCCGTAACATTATTAGTGGACGCTACTACTTCCTGAATAGCTGCCATAATATTGGTCATGGAGTCAAGTATCTCATCCTTTCCATTGCCTATCTTACCCATATTATCCACTGTAACCCCTAGACCTTTGGTAAGACTATTAACAGAATTATAAATATCCTCAAAAATCTTGACAGTACCTTGAAGGGCTTCGTTCTGCATCATTACATTATCCTCAGTAAGGCGAACTGACTTCGTTGTATTGGTAGAAGTATTCTGAATATCCACAATCATCTTCTCAATCTGTTTACTTGCCTGTAGAGATTCATCTGCCAGTTTACGGATTTCTTCTGCAACTACTGCAAAACCTCTGCCGGCAGCTCCCGCTCTTGCTGCTTCTATTGATGCATTTAATGACAATAGATTAGTCTGGTTAGATATATCATTCATTGTTGATATGATTGACTCAATATTCTTCGAACAAACTTCAACCTGCTTAATATCACTTGAAAGTGTCTTCATGATATCTGAGGTTGCTACCATTTTCTCATTCAAATTATTCATCAGAACTTTTCCCTGTTTGGTAAGTTCAATGGTCTCAAATGCCCGGTTGCTCATCTCATTGGCCTCATCCACTGTTTCATTTACCTGTTCAGAGAATTCTTCCAGTCTCGCAACACTCTCCTGTATATTGTCCGCCTGGGATGCAATGCTGGCATCAACATAACTGATATCTGTCTTTATTTCCGATAACGCTCTATGTATATCACTTGCCTTGCTTTCTACCTGTATAGAGGATTGTGTCACCTTACCTCCCAGGTTCTGTGTATCGGATAGCAGCATACCAAATTTCTCACGCATATTATTCAAGCTGTCCGTCAAAACGCGAAATTCATCATTTCGTTTTGTCTTAAAGACTACACGAAGATCTCCTTCCGCCATTTCCAGTAAGGACTTTTTAAAGCGGTTTACCTCCTTACTAATTCCTCCGGATACAAAAAACGCAATTGCTAATAAAAGAATGGATGTAATCACGATAATAGCAATAATTGTCCATCTCATGGTCTCAACTTCACCAGTAATTGCCTCCTTGGGAATCAGAGTACATAAGGTTATACCCGTACCTTCGATTTTCGAGGTCAGAAATAAGTAATTACTCCCCTGATATTTCACATAATCTCCATAAACACTTTGATCAGAAGTCTTTGACTCACCGTTTGTCTGTGCACCTTCATAGAAGGATGTTTTCATAAAATTAACTGGTTCTTTATCATAGCCGGTATGATAGGTCTCTACTCCGTCATCTGTAATAATGGCTGCAATGGTACCTCCACCCATACTCATTTTTTCAATGATAGAATCGGTAAACTCCTCGCTGATATCCAGCACTAGGAAGCCCTTCCCACTTACAAATTTCTTAATATAAGAGATACTGTAGTTATTAGCGGTTTCTGATTCATTAAAATACTGATCGATGAAATCATGCTTTCCAATCCATATACCTAGAAGACTTTTCTTCTCTGCAAAGCGTAACCCCACATCACTTTTCATAAATTCTTCATAGTAGTCGATATTATCATAATCATATTTTAGATATGATGAAATAACCGAGCCACCTCTTGCCCATAGTGCATAATTTGATATAAAATCCAGTCCACTTGCCATGTTGACTAATCTGGTCTTTGTCTTCGTAGAATAAGTATTTATTTTAGCTAAATCTTTTAATGTTACTGCCGAAGTATATTGCCCAATATCATCTTCCTGAAGCACTTTATTCGCTTCCGCTTCCACACTATCAATGGAGGAACGTAAGTATAAGCTAAGTGATTCCATGGAATCCTTTGCCGATTCTTCGTATTTCTTCAGAAGAATAGAAGATGATTGCTTATAACTGACTACTCCCAGAATGATGCATAAAATAATTGGAAATGCAAATGCGATCATTAGTTTTGCCATAAGCTTGCTTTTCTTATTCGAATTAACATGATTTATAATAGTTCCTGCCCTATTAAGCATGTCTTTCATTCTGCCAACTATGCTTTTTTCCATAATGAATTACCCTCCATACAACTCGTTTATATAGTTGTATACTAGTATAATAAAATTTATTCTATTTTTCAACTAGATTTTACATATTTCTCATAGAATTCATATAAAGTTCAGATAAACAGGCAAAACAAAATAACAATAGGATTATTGAAATTATTAAAAAAAGAGAGGGAAATATCCTCTCTTTTTAAATAAGTAATCATAGCGAAGTATTATATCATATATTATATTTCAATATACAGATAATATAACATCTAAAACTATAGGATCTAAAAAATAACTTTTATCTTATCAGAATCAACATCGTTTGATTTCCAAATGAATTTATTCGATCACGAAATGGCACATTGATTCTTCCAGCTTTTTTACCTCCACTTTTAATCGATCTGCTTCATCTGTTAACAATGCTATGGACATTAATTGCTTTTTAATCATGTCACCTGATTCTTGACTAACAGCTGCCGATTCCTCAGAAACCGATGAAGTATTACATATATCATCTAAAATATTCTCTTTACTCAGAATCATCTCAGTCATACTTCCTTGCATTAGCTTAAGGCTCCCAACCAAGCTTGATACCTGATCGTTTATTGAATTGAAAACTTTATTTGTATCTTCAAGTGAAGAAACTTGCACCAGCATATGTTCTCCGGTTTTCTCAGCAGAAGTAACGGTTTTTTTGATCACATTGCCGATATCCTCAATTATAATGCTGATTTGATTACTAAACTGCTTAGACTGATCCGCCAGCTTTCTGATTTCTTCAGCGACAACGGCAAAACCTCTTCCGTATTCTCCTGCTCTCGCTGCTTCAATTGATGCATTTAGCGATAACAGATTAGTATTATCCGCAATATTATTAATATATTGGATAATTTCTCTTATATTATCCGTTTTCTTTTGAACCTGCATTATTTCGCTTATTAAATTCTCTGTTACAGACACTGTATCCTGCGTTTTATTATTTAGCTCTTCCACCATTATCTGACCGGTACTTATTGTTTGTAGCGTCTTATCTGCTGTCTCATTCATTTGCTGAGAATTTTCATATATAGCATTTAGACTATTTGATAAATCACTCATTTTATTCGCACATTGTTCTGTATCTCCTGCCTGAATGATTACTCCTTCTAATATACCATCTACAGACTTAGATACATTATTCATGGTATTATGAACTTGTGATGTAACTTCAACAACTCCTTCTGCTGAATTCTTAACCCGATCCGTAAACATCTTCATCCCGCTAATTAGGTTTCTGATGTTTGAAATCATATCGTTCATACTAATATTCAGCATATGAAATTCATCTTTTCTCTTAGTCTTAAATTCAACCCGCAAATCTCCTTGTGATACTGTTGTTAAAGAATTACATGTTGTTAACAGTTCATTGCTGATATCACTCGATAACTTAATGCCAATAACTCCTACGATTATCAGCCCGAATATTATGACGATAACCGTTAAATTTCTCACTTGATTAACATCTTTCATGATAACATCACTTGGTATTAATGAGTATAGCATTATTCCGGTAGAACCAATGGGTGAATATTCCAGCAACCACTTCTCTCCCTGATAAGTGATACTGGTACTTCCTATTTCTTTCGCATCTAAAGTGCTCTGAATCGCTGTTGAAAAATCATTATTGGGTTCCCATGATTTTGAGTCAATCTTCCCGTCTTCATGATGTTTTTCCTGTACTGCTATAATTCTTCCATCTCCAGTTACAAGGGCTTTTATACTATTGTTCCCAAACGTCATAGTATTCAAGACTTCTTCCATAAAATTCTTATCAATATCAATAACAATAAATCCGTTATTCTTTTGTAATTTCACTACATAAGAAAATGCATACCTATCATCACTACTAACTGTAATGCTGTCAAGATATGGGTGTCTACCTATCCAGGCCTTCCGATTACCGCTTTCTGTAAATACTTTTGCTTCGTCCTTATCTTTAAAATCTTCATACAACGACTTGGGAAGTGTTTTATCATGTGAGGTGATTGCTTCGCCAATTTCTCCAAATACACTATAATCAGAAATATACACCAAGCTCGATTTTAATGCGATAAAATTATCCCGGGCAGAATTATAATAATCCCTTGATTGCAAGGTAAATTCCTTACCATATCTGTTGTAATATTCATTTAGATTTTCATTTATTACTAATTCAGCCATTCGAGATTTTACATTATCAAAAACAGAATTTAAGTACAGCGTCATAGTTGCCATTGTACTGTCAGTTGATTCCTCATATTTAGAAACCATTGCCTTTGATGTAATTTGATAGGCCGAGGTACCTAATGTAATAATCAACATCAAAGGTATGGCAAATGCAATAAATAATACGGTTCTGATTCTTTTCGTTTTTCCTTTATGCCTTGCTTTACGTTCCTCATTCTTGCTGTACTTTTTACTAAATAAGTTCTTTGTATTTATCTTTAGCATAATCTTCACCTCCGCATTATATAGTTATTGCTAAATTACCCTCCTAAGCAAAAATTAAACGTAGAAACCCTTACTAATCATCCACCCATACACGCATTTGGTCTAAAGTCTCTGTTTTTTTTATAAAACATATCTTAACACTTTACAAACACCGGTATTGAATCAATGGATAAATTAACTTTAATCGTTTCCCCTCCAGTGTATTCCATGCCACTCTCGAAATCTTTCCATCTACATCCCTTAGGTAGATATACAATACGTTCCTTCATATCTGCATATAGTACGGGAGCAACTAAATATCGATCCCCATACATATACTCATCTGTAATTTCCCAACACTTCTCATCCTCTGGAAATTCGTAAAACAAGGTTCTCATAATTGGTGTTCCCTTTTCATGTGCTTCTTTCATTAGTCCTCTTGTGTAATCTCGTAGCTTTTCTCTGATATTGATATATTTAACGCAAATATCATAAACCTTTTCTCCATAACTCCATATCTCATTAGATGCTCCAGAGCAGCACGTTGCCCCGCCACTGGTACCTAACTGTGCCTGCCTTGGTTCCCTATCACCATGAAGACGCATTACAGGACAAAAAGCTGCCCATTGAAACCATCTGATAAATAATTCTCTAAAATTCTCATCATCTGGATTACCACCATGAAAACCACCTATATCAGTAGTCCACCATGGAATTCCTACAATTCCCATATTAAGTCCTGCAACCAATTGATTACGCAGGCTTTCATAACTAGACGCAATATCTCCAGACCATACAAGAGCACCATATCTTTGACTTCCAGCCCAGGCACACCTTATTAGATTCACTATATTTTCCTGCCCTTCCTTTTTCATTCCTTCAAAAAACGTCTGAGCATACATTTTGGGATATAAATTGCCGATTTTCAAATTGCTTCCTGCATAATATCTATAGTTATCAAAGTCATATACTGTATACTCTGGCTCTGCCTCATCCAGCCAGAAAATTTTAATTCCTAACTTATAATAATTCTGTTTTACTTTTTCCCACACATATTTTCTCGCCTCGGGATTTGTTGTATCAAAATGAATCGTGGCTCCCTGAAAGTCAAGACCAACCCGAAAGCCGCGTTCCGTTCTAATTAGATATCCCTTTTCCAGCATTTCCTCATAGTTCTCACATGATTTATCTACGGTCGGCCATATAGACACCATTAGTTCAATTCCCAATTCTTTTAGTTCCTTTACCATTGCGGCTGGATTCGGCCAGTATACGGTATCAAACTTCCATTCTCCTTGTTTTGGCCAATGAAAAAAATCAATCACAATAACATCAATGGGAACTCCACGTCTTTTATATTCACGCGCTACTGCTAATAATTCTTCCTGTGTCTGATATCTGAGCTTACATTGCCAAAATCCCAAACCATATTCAGGCATCATCGGTACTGTACCTGTAACTCCAGCATATTCTTCTACTATTTCAGAAGGTGTATCCCCAACCACAATCCAGCAATCTAATGCTTCAGTAGAAAATGCCTCAAAGCTCATGATATTTTTACCAAAGACAGCTCTTCCCACTCCAGGATTATTCCACAAAACTCCATAACCTTTGGAAGATAATGCAAAGGGTACACTTGCTTGAGAATTCCTATGAGCTAACTCCAGGTCCATTCCTTTTAGATCAAGGTAAGGCTGTTGATACTGACCCATTCCATATATTTTTTCATCACTAAATAAGGATTCCAGGCGCCATGTCAGATGATAATCTCCCCCAACAATTGGCTTAAATTCTCTAGTTTCAATCTCAATAGCACTGCATTTCGCATCCAAAATATCTCTTCGATTTCTACAATACTCCTCTAATAAGAGCTCACCCTTTTGATTATATACAGTTATTTTTCCAAACCTGGATATTACCGCTTTTATTTTCCCATTTTGCAGATATGCATAATTTTCATTAACTTCTATGACACTATCTGATTTCGGTGCATCTAACAGCGCCCAGTTTTCTTCGGGAATAGTATCATTTTTGGACGCTCTAATTCTAACTGCATTTGTACCCCAAGGTTCAATCCATACTTCTTCCGCATCATAGTGAAAGATCAACTTCTGATTATCTATTGAAAACATATGCCACCTCCCATATTCTATCCTTTAACAGCACCACTTGTCATACCACTTATGATATATTTCTGCATTAGGATGAAAATTAATGCCACTGGAATAATAGTAACTACTGCAAATGCAGTTAGATAGCTCCATTTCGTTCCATATTGACCTATAAAATTGAAAATTCCAGCAGTAATTGGTCTTTTTTCCTGATCTAGAATAAATGTCATGCCATATGCCAAATCTCCCCATCCATATAAGAATGAAAAAATTCCACATACAACAACGCCCGGCTTTGCTATCGGGATTAATACTCTCACAAAGCTTGTAAATTTATTACAACCATCAATATATGCTGCCTCTTCAATTTCCTTCGGAATCGTAGCAAAGAAATTCTTTAATATTAAAACCGAAAAAGGAATTCCAATTGTTGCATCTGATAGTATTGTAGACCACCATGTGTTATATAAATTCATTTTCTGAAAGGTAATAAATAAAGGTGTCAGCAACACAGAAACTGGAAGCATCTGAGTTACCAGAAATCCAAGAATAACCGCTCTTTTTCCTTTAAAATGGTACTTTGCAATACCATAAGATGCCGGTACTGCCAAAACAATAGAAATCGCCATTGCTCCAACGGAAATAATCATACTGTTTCCAAATGAACGGAACATATTAAAATCACCGCTGCCTAATTGTGCCAAGTACGATTTCGTGTTTAATATTTTTGGCCAAAAGCTAGGCGGTATCTGAAAAATTTCTTTTTCCGTCTTCAGTGAGGTAACAAATATCCAATATATAGGGAATAAAAGTATACCCAAGATAACGATCGATAGTATGCAGTAGACAACATTTTTGGCCTTGGATAATTTTAATTCCGTTTCCATTACTCACCCTCCTCCGTATAAATAAATCTAAGATAGATTAAGCTTACAATAAACAAAATTATAAACAGAACATTAGCAACCGCTGCCCCTTCACTGTACTTAAACATTTCAAAGGATAGTTTATACGAATATGTAGATAACAGCTGCGTGGAATTTACCGGTCCTCCACTCGTCATTACATAAACCAGGTCATATACTTTGAAGGTATATATAAATCCTAAAATTAATACTGATTCAATCGTAGGCTTTAGTAAGGGTAATGTTATCTTTCTGAAAGCCTGAAATTTACTCGCACCATCAATAGCCGCACTTTCATAAAGCTCTTTGGGTATCGTAGTCAGACCAGTCGCAATTAAGATCATATTAAACGGTATCCCAATCCAAAAATTTGCGAAGATAACACCAAACATTGCTGTTGTCGGATTGGTAAGCCAATCGATATTTTCTTGTATCAATCCAATGCTTCTTAGAAAGAAATTTATGATACCAACATCAGTACTAAACATGAACTTAAACATCAGGCCAGTAATTGTCATCGGAATCATCCATGGAATAAGTAAAAGTCCCCTCACCGGTTTAGCAAACTTAAAATTTTTATTAAAAAACACAGCAAGGGCAAATCCTACAATAAATTGAAATATGATGCATACCACAGTGAATAATAATGTATTCCAAAGGGATGTCATTAAAACATTATCTTTCCGAAAAAGATTGATATAATTATCAAAACCTACAAATTCTTTCACATTACTTCGTAGTGTTCTGACTGTAACATCCTGAAAACTTAAAACAAAATTATATAGAATTGGATATCCAACAAATACGAGCATATAGATCAATGCTGGTAATACAAACAATATACCTGCATTATCATACTTGAAGTATTTTTTGATACTTTTCATGTCAATCCTCCACTTTTGGGGTAAAGAAAGGAGCAGGTATTGCACAATGAGTGTTGCCTGCCCCTCCTAAACCACCTATGTACTACTTGTTTAGAACTTCATCAATCGTTGCCTGCGCTTTTTCTGCTGCTGCTTGTGGTTCACTAGCGCCGGTCATAACCTCATTAAATGCTAATGAGATAGCATCTGAAACCTCAGGCCATTCAGCCAGCGGGCCTCTTGCATTCGCATATTGCATTTCTTCTACAAACGCTTCGTAAACTTCATCACCAGAAAACTGATCTTTCGCAATGTTAGAATCTGCTGAAATATAACCCATAGCATTCATCATGAATAAGCACTGATCCTTCTGGGTGGCAAATTTCAGGAATTCAAGTGCCGCTTCCTCATTTCCGCCTGCGATTATAGAGTAATTCTCACCACCAAGACCGGATGCCTGTTGTTTATCCATCGGGATCGGCGCTACTCCCCAATTTAAATCTGGAACCTCTGAACGCATGGTAGGAACCTGCCAAGTACCGTTGATCATCATAGCAAGATTTCCGGAAATAAACTGATTCATTGTGTCACCCTGAGTCCAGTTAATTGCCTCTTTTGGCATAGCACCTGAGTCAATAAGGTTTTTAACCATTGTTAAAGCCTTAATTCCGCCTTCAGAATTTATCTCATATGCTGATGCACCAGTGGACCATACCCATGTAAGGAAATTGAAGGTTCCTTCTTCATTTTGCACACTACTATGTGCAAATCCTGATACATTGCCAGAAGTGCATTTTTTTGCTACATCCAGTAGTTCATCCCAAGTAGTCGGAACTTGACATCCTGCTTTCTCCAACATGTCTTTATTGTAATAAAGAAGTAAATCATTGCTGCCAAAAGGAATGCCGTACAATCTGCCATCCAATGTACAGGAATTAACCGGACCAGGATAATAACTGCTTACATCAAACTTATCCGTAATATCTGCGAAAATTCCCATCTGGGCATAGGAAGCAGTATCGGGGTTATCCTGAATTATAAGATCCGGCAACTGATCTGCAGATGCTCCAATGGATAACTGCTTTTTAAAATCTGCAAACGGAACATATTTTGCTTCAACCTTAATATTACTTTGCGAATCGTTAAACTTCTGTATCATTTCATTCAAAGCTTTTTGATGTCCCTCAGTCTCCCAGTAATACCATAAGGTTACATCACCCGAAGCTCCCCCAGAAGTATCAGCTGCAACATCAGCAGTATCCTCTGCCGTGTCAGAGCTCGTATCTGCTGTTTGCGCTTCCTCTTTCTTGTTCTCATTAGAAGTCTGTACTTCATTCTTCTTTGATGAACATCCAGCAAACAGCATGGTAATCATCGTTATTGCTATAAGCATTGAAAATAATTTTTTCATAAATTACCTCCTCTTTATTATTTGGTAGCTTCATTATATAAAATACCCAAAGAGAAGAACACTCAAGAAAACTTTAAAAGGTGGAAAATCCTAATGTCATTTATTTGATTTTCTATACTCTGTTGGCAACTGTCCGGTACATTCACGAAATACCTTGCTGAAATATTTAGCATCAGAATAGCCAACCTTTTCAGCCACCTCATTGACATTCATTTTGCTACCAATCAATAATTCTTTTGCCTTCATGATCCGGAAGTCTCTAATGAAAGTACTAAACTTAACTCCTTTCTCCTGATGGAACTGCATACCTAGATATTCCGGTGTCAAATTAAGTTTAGCCGCTATCTCCTCCAAAGTAATCCCCGTTTTATAATACTCAAGAATCATGTTTTCCGCTCTCTTAACATTTAAACTAAGCACATTTTTTCCTTCATATTGGTCATTCTTAATCAATCCATAAATCTCATGAATTATATCCTTAAGTTCTTCTTTATTTTTTGATTCCATGATTTTCTGTAGGATATTCTTTTGATCTAATTGCTCATGATTTAAGAAACTGATTTCTTTTCCAACATTGATAATAGCCCATATAAATCTAACATAGCATTCTTTAATATTCTTTGGCTCATATACATTACCACTATTAAAATATTGTGTAAATTGTTCAATGCACTCATAAATTTTGCTGCGATTATAGGAACATAACGCAACCTTAATACGATTTTCAATATCGATTGGATATATACAAAGAGAAGTTTGGATATTCAATACCTTTGGGTATGAAATCATAATATTATTACCAAGAGCGATATTCCAATCCATATACTGCAGTAATAAATGATAACTTTTTCTCAAACCATTTATTCCAATCACATTAATCCAACCATAATTATTTTCCATCATATTCTTATTATGATTTTGTGACGCTATGTATATTTGAAACCATCGTTCAATCTCCTGCTGATTATCATACCCATATAAAACGAGCAGCAATATCTTATCCTTTGGCATTTCCAAAAGAGAGTATTTTAGGTTCTTCCTTGTTGTACAAAAAGCTTCCAGCTCGGCTTTTATATACTCTACCCGTTCCTCGAATCTCTTTCCTATATAAATTTGTACTTCACTAAACATTGTGTCATTTTCTATCCCATACTTATCTTTAATATATTTTTCTAACTCATCTCCAATTTCAATTCCACCTAAAATTATACCAAGCAATATATTATCCAGACGGTCGAAGACTACTGAATTTTGTTTCCCTGACTCCTCTAATTGCATTTCCATATTCTTTATTGACTTTACAAAATCATTGACAACCATTGGTTTTATCAGATATTCACTAACTCCCCAACGTATAGCCTGCTGGGCGTAGGTGAATTCTGCGTAAGCACTTAAAACAATCGCTTTATATTTTATTTTCTTATCATGAAGAATGGATAGCATAGTTAGCCCATCCATGACCGGCATCTTCACATCAGTAATAATCAAGTCGGGCTTCTGTTCTAAGATTAAATCCAAACCTTCTTGTCCATTTACTGCACTCCCTACGACCAAATGTTGAGGAAACATTTTTTCTAATAAGTTACAAATTCCTTCCCTTATTCTTATTTCGTCTTCAACAACAACTATACGCATACCTAAGTCCTCCGTGGAATTAGAATAACTACTTCTGTTTCTTCATCAAGTATACTATTTATTTGAACGCTTGCTGCCTCTCCATAATACATAAATAATCTGGATATTACATTTTCCATACCAATATGGCTTCCTCTATCTGAATGGTTGAAAACCTTGTTGTTTATTTCCTCGACTACTGCGGGTTCTATTCCCTTACCATTATCCTTGATTAGAATTCGTATGAAATCATCTTGAAGCTCTAGCTTAATTATCAAAATATGTTCTCTTGTAATCCCTTCAAATCCATGAATGATTGCATTCTCTACAAATGGTTGAAGGATCAATTTATGGACTTTATCATTTAAGATTTGGGGGTCAACATCTAATTCATAGTGAAAAGTATTTTTTAACCTTATTTGCTGTAAATATATATAATTTTTCAACCAATCAAGCTCTTGATGAATTTCTACCGTAGCATTACTATTCGTAATGGCATATCGTAGAATCATCGCAAGAGAATTGATTGCATTACTAATATCATAATCCTCCTTATTGATTGCCATCCAATTTATTGTATCTAAGGTATTATATAAGAAATGAGGGTTTATTTGAGCCTCTAATGCTCTTATTTCTGCATCGAGTTGGCGTTCCTTGGCTTCGTTTTCTTTCTTTATGGCTTCATATAGTTTTACAAGCATATCATTAAATTGCAATGCGATGAATTCTATTTCAAGAGGCATTTGTTTTTCAATGTTAACCTTTGTCTCCAAATTACCTGTACTTACTGTATACATAGCTTCGGTAACTTTCTTTACTGAAGATACCAACCGTCTTGATAACCACACCGTCAGGCTTATTGCAATTAATAAAGAAAGCGTACCTACAAGTATAACAATTTGTTGTTGTAAACTTAGTGTTCTAATATCTGCCCATTGGTTTGTAACATTTACAATGTCCCAGGACAGCTCTTCATTGCGAAAAACATAAACTGAAAGATATTCTTTCTTTATTTTTGTTTCTTGGGAAATAAAGTTTAAGTAATCTTCTTTTCTATCTTTTAAGATTGCTTTCGAATTTGTAACAGTATTTGTCAACTGTTCTTCATTATTATAAGATATTAATCTGCCCTTTTGGTCAACAATAAAATTTATATCTGAGCGATTTTTATAGGATATATCTTTTTCTATACAAACCTTACTTAACAACTTTTCATCAATACTTACTATAACTACTCCATTTTTCTTGGTTAAATCTTTATAATCAATTATTCGATGTGCCATATGAAAAAGATAATAATCTTTATTAGCAAAGCTTACTCCATACTCCGTAGGAAAGATATGAGTGGAATTATCCTTTGATATTTCTTCATATAGTTGATCTTGCGATAAACTGAACTGTGGCAACCACGATTTATCACTTGAAGAAGATGTTAATTGATCATATGCAATAATCATTCCCTCTGATGTAATAACAGTAATCGAGCGTATATAATCCTTGGTATTTAAAATGCCCCTTAAAAATCTTCTTAACTGATTTTTTGATACTTCTACATCCTTTCCACTATTAAGTTTATCGACGAGAGTAACGACATCATCATCCGTATAAATTTGATAAAGTATATCTTCATATGACTCTAGCCAGATATTTAGGCTGTTACTAATCTGCTCCAGATTATTTATTGTTAGCTCTTCCGTATTCTTTTTTAGCGTATTTGAAATATTATAAAAAGAAAAAAAACTAATAAAAAGTATTGGGACTGCCGAAGTCATAATAAACAGACGTATCAATTTTGTTTGCAAACTTGCTTTTTTTGTATAATACATATTAAAATTTTTCATTTTAATTTCCTTTCATAATTTCTTCAAAATAATGAAGAATACATACTATACTGCAATAATTGTCATTTTCTCTTATATTATACAAATGTGAAACAAAACAAACAATCACAATTTATGTATCTAGATTGATAACCCTATGTATATAGCATATTTTAATCAGGTATTAAATGATTATAACCAAGTTAATTGTCTAAGTTGAATAATAAAACAGAGAGGAGTGTCTATCAACAGACACTTCTCTCCCGAGTAATTTATAATTATTCTGTATTTTATCGAAGAGACTGTTATACAATCCGCATGGCAAATACCACCATGCTTATCGGTTCCCAAACTATTTTTTATTCTTTATTTTCTTAAAATAATCATTACTTTCTTTAATAATCACTCCACTTAATGCAAATAGAGCGATCAAGTTTGGAAATGCCATTAGTCCGTTAAATATATCTGCAATACCCCATACAGCCTGTATCGTCATATATGGGCCAATAAACACTGCTGCAATATAAAGCCAACGAAATACATAAACTGCTTTTTGATTCCCATTGGTCAGATACTCCATGCAACGTTCACTATAATAATTCCAGCCAATAATTGTGGTAAATGCAAAAAAGATTAAGCACAGCATTAATAAAAATGATGCCACTCTAGGATCAAAGGGAAGACCTGTTTGAAAAGCAGCATCCGTAACTGCCACTCCATCCAATCCAATATTCCAGCTCTTTGTAATAACAATACTCAAACCGGTCATTGTACAAATGATAATGGTATCGATAAATGTTCCCGTCATACTAACCAAACCTTGTCTTACTGGTTCCTTAGTCTGAGCTGCTGCCGCTGCGATAGGAGCACTTCCTAATCCGGATTCATTAGAGAAGATTCCTCTGGCAATACCCTTTTGCATAGCAACCATCATTGCACCCAAAGCTCCTCCTGCAATTGCTCTAAATCCAAAGGCTCCTTGAAAAATCTCTACTAGTGCTCCTGGAATTGCACTTGCATTGTTAATTAATAAGATTACGGTTATTACAACATATATTATAGCCATAAAAGGTACAACTATTTGAGCAAAATTAGAGATTCTCTTAATTCCACCGATAATAACAAGACCTGCACACAGAGTAATTACTAATCCTGTTACAATTATTGCCACGGAATACTCCATTCCAAAGATAGAGATTACTCGTGAATTACTGTTCGATATAAAATTACTTACCGCCGTAGTAATACCATGTACCTGGGTGAATGTTCCGATCCCCATCATGCCTGCACAAGCACCAAAAAAAGCAAATAGTTTCGCTAACCAGCGAAAACGAGATCCCATTCCTAATTCTATGTAGTAAAAGGGTCCTCCTAATACATGACCATCCTCCGAAATCTTACGGAATTTAATAGCCAGTAAGCCTTCTGCATATTTTGTCGCCATACCAAAAAAGGCTGCTACCCACATCCAAAATAGAGCTCCTGGTCCTCCTGCAACAATGGCAGTGGCAACACCAACAATATTTCCGGTTCCTATAGTTGCGGACAAAGCAGTACATAGAGCGGCAAAACTGGTAACCTCTCCTGTTCCTCCCTCTTCATTACTAACCATAAATCTTAGAGCCTTGGGTAAATGTAATACTTGAAGCAGCTTAAGTCGAATCGTTAAATAGATACCTACGGCCATAATTAATATAATCAGCGGAAGTCCCCATACAATACCATCCAGCCAATTTATAAAGTCATTCAGGTTCATAATTATTCTCCTCTTAATCTTATTGTAGTCAATGATGTTTATTATATTGATACATTGATGCGTTAAAGCAATACAAGTTATATTATCATGATTTTTAGTAACTATCAATACCCAGAATTGCTTTGAAATATAATTATTGATCTTTCATTGTTGTTATTAATATAGTTTACAAGAATTTATATTATCATATATATTTCCTAATTAACCAGGTTATTAAAATACATTACAAAATACATTCAGGGATTACGGCTTACCATAATCCCTGAAACTAAACATCCTCATTGATTTACTCCATACAGAACCATTACGAACATAATAGAATATTAATTTTCCGCTGCTTTTTTCTTTTTGCTCTTTTTCTTGGAAGCTTTCTCAGAAGTCTTTTCTGTATTATTCTCTGTACCACTATCCGCGTTGTCTTCTATCTTACTTTCATTATTCTCTACTTCACTGACTTTCTCTTTTTTTTCCTGAGTCGCTTTATCCTTTACCTCGTAATTCTCGGTTCCCGGTAACTCATATACGATTACTGCCACTCCTCTTTGAATCTTCTCATATACCTTCTTAGCTGCTTTCGGAGGCATATTGATACATCCATGGGAACCCCTAGTCAAATATATATTCTTTCCGAATTCACTTCTCCAAGGTGCATCATGCAAACCAATATTTCGATTAAATGGCATCCAATATTCTACCGGAGTCTCATAATCTTCACCAACAAGGGTAGCATTCCTCTCCTTGTATTGAATTGGATAGGTTCCTGTAGGAGTACCATAGTTTTTAGATACATTGCCAGATACAAAATCCGTTTCTACAATCAGCTCACCCTCATGATAGAAGAACAGATGCTGCGCTGTAAGATTAATCTCAACATAGGTATCTCCAATATCATCCTCACCATATCGCTGTGCTGTTTGATAATAAGCCGGGATTTTTGTTACCTGACTTCCACTTTCAATTAACTCACCTAGTTCACTCTCTTCCTGAGCACGATTTAACCACCAGCCGTAATCGCCGCCTTTCACAGTAATTACATCGCCATAAGAGGTTTTGAATTCACGTGCTTTTCCAAAGGTATTATACGTCTTTCCAATATAATCAACAAACTCCTTTATCTTCTCCTTCTCAAAGTGCACTTTGAAGTTATCATCAACTGATAACCATTTACTAATCTGACTGCCATCTAACACTTCAGTGACTTCTCCAAACTCATAGGTAATCTTCGCTCCAGCAATTCGATTTAATTCGTTAAGAGCATTAACCAGGAGAGGAGAATCAGAAAGTAATTCCGGTTTTTCATAACAGCCAGCCTCTTCAATCGAAAGCTTAGGCTCTAATGATAGAATGGCTTTTACAATGGCTTCCTCAAGCATATCTTTTTTGATCTTTGCCCCTGGATTCTCTGGAATGATCTCATATCCATTCTCTCCATACTCGGATAAATAGGCATTTTCCGGCTCAATTACATTGGCCTCGTCAAAAAAGCTTAACTGATCAATGTATAGCTTCAAAATCGACTCATCATATTCCAACATCGTATTGATTGATAATTCATGGCTTTTCATCAGGGAAAGTGGCCAGGCATATGCATTCTGTTCCTCCAGTAATCTCTCAATACCACCCTCAAACACGGTATGTAGACCGATATTCTCTCCATAGATGGCATCCATTATATCATTCCTGCCTTCTATTGTAAGGCGATAGGATTTTACCTCAGCATTAATAGCATCCTCCGCCTCCTCAAGAGTCATATTGGAAGCATCAATTCCATTAATACTAGTATTACTAAAAAAATGATTATGGTAATACAAGCTAACAAAAAAGTACAAACCGATCAAGGGCAGTATTATTACTGCTCCAGCTATTAACAGAAGCTTTCTTCGTCTGGCTCTTCTGCTAACTCTTCTTAAGCTTGTCTTACTTCTATTTGAATTTCTCGCTTTCATAAAACTCCTTACTATATTTATATATCATGATTTATAGTGTTCCGATTATCATACTATTCATTAAATATGTTTATTTTAGGTCAGTTTCATTAATTTTCTTTTAACTAATTGTGTTACTGAATTAATAATTGCATCCCAATAAAAATGGGAGCACTTATCCGTACGGATTAGAAAAATTATAATGAACTAAGTATGATATTGCGAAGCTTACGAGTTAAGGAGTTGGTTCCCGCATTGGTTCTTTGTATCATGAATAACATCGTCAAATTCTCCGATGGAATATTGGCAAAATATGCACCGAGCCATCCATCCCAGCCATACTCACCATTTATGCCCATATCTCCGGCTTTTCTGCTATCGGTCATGATACGCATCAAATTACCATAGCTATGACCACATAAGGTCAGCCAGTTATCAAATCCCTTTTGCTGGGCTTCATTTAACCTTGCTGTAGTAAAGTATTCAACTGTCTTAGGTCTTAATATCTGTCTACCACCTAAGCTGCCCTGATTCATCAACATGGTAGCAAATTTCGCATAATCATCGATAGTAGAAACCAGACCGGCTCCACCGGATTCAAAGGCAGGTTTACGGTCCATTTGCTGATTGATTCCTAAATTATTACCCAAGTAAACTCTTAATCCGCCCTCACCATCATCCTCGTAGGTTTTCACTAAACGGTTCATTTTATCCTTCGGTACCCAGAAGCCGGTGTCTTTCATTTCCAGAGGATCAAAAATCTCTTTTTGCAAAAACTCTCCGAAGCTTTGACCACTTACCACTTCAATAACAGCACCCAGCACATCTGCTGAGCTTCCATATTGCCAACTAGTCCCCGGCTGGAAAGCAAGCGCACAGCCACCTAATTTATTGGCTATTTCCTGTGTACTCATGGGGTTATCGCCCAACAGTCTTTGATCTACCTCCAGAAACACTTCTGCTGTATCCTTACCTGCTTTATCATCACCAGGATATACCAGGCCAGAAGTCATGGACAGTAAATCCTTAATTGTTACATCTCGGTCAGCAGAAACCAGGGCATCATGTTCAGCCACCTTTTGATTTGCAAAACCAGGTAAAAACTTACTTACCGGTTCATATAAATCAATAAGGCCACGCTCAAGCAAAATCATAGCAGCAGCGGCAGTTACTGGCTTACTCATGGAATATAACCGAAAGATAGTATCCCTCTTTATTGGTGAGCGGGCTTCTTTATCTGCAAATCCATCCTCATGGTAATACACTTCCTGCCCGTCCTTAATCACCAATAAATTCGCTCCGGCAATATAATTCTCTGCAATACTACCGCTAATTGCCTCTTTTATTTGCTTAGTTTCCTCGCCTCTTAACATAGATATCCTCCTATCATACCATTGTAATTGATGTTATATACACGTTCCATTATACTAACTGTAATATACCACATTTATGCCTATATTAAAATATAAATATAATGAGAAAAGACATAGCCATTATACGTATGGGAGTTATCCTTCTCATACATATTATAGGCTATGTCTAAAAATCAGTTATTCTATTCACACAGATACAGACGAATATTGAGGAGTTATTGTCTGATCCAGACCATCATTTCTCCTTCTCCCCGATTAGCCCAAGTATAATAAGGTATCCATGTCAAATTAATATCCTCGAATTGCTCTTCCTCCGAACCATGATACAGCTCGTTGGATGAGGATGCTGTGAGCTTTAATTTTCTGCCCGTACCTTTGATTATTGTTACTTCATAGCCAAATCGATGATCCGTATGGGTTGATAACTGTGCTTCCTTTGGTAATGTAACTAAATGAAGGTTGTTGCCGTTATCCGCTTCTTCGATACAATAAACAATCGGGCCTCTGGTTATTGCTACCTTCCCGATATTCTCACGCAGCATCGGATTGCCGTATATTCTTTTCACCTTCATTGGGAAATTCATTGTTATTGTCTCCGTACCGTTCCATTCCCTTGTGATATAATAATAACCGTCCTTCTCTACCACATCTCCTGATGGCGCATTAATCTCGTATTCGTTGCACCATTCTGGTATACGAAGAGCAATGGTCATTGTAGTTGGTTTCGCTGCATCCACTTGAACCGTTACTGCTCCATCCCAGGGGAAGGAGGAGGTGATGTCAATGGAAACGTCATTGTTCTGAACGACTTTATTTATTCTGCTTCCCATATACAAATGTACAAACAGGGTGTCTTCTGTCTCTGTATAAGCATAGGAGGCAATTGAGCTGATAATTCGTGCAAGATTTGGTGGACAGCAGGCGCATCCAAACCATTTTTGTCTTACTGGTTTTACATGAAATTTTCTTTCATCCTTATGGCAGGCTTCTGGAAGTACCTCCAACGGATTGACATAGAAGAAGCTTTTACCATCTAAAGCCATTCCACTCAGCACACAATTGTATAATGCTTTCTCCATGACATCCGCATATTTCCGATTCGGCTTAATCTCCAGCATTCTTCGTGCAAAGAATACTAATCCGATGGAAGCACAGGTTTCAGCGTAAGCTGTATCATTCGGTAGATCATAGGCAAAGGAAAAGGCCTCACCAATATGGGTTCCTCCGATACCTCCCGTAATATATAGTTTTTTACTCACCATATCATCCCATATCGTCTCACAGGCTTTATATAGGCTCTCATCCTGTGTCAAACGAGCAATATCTGCCATTCCGGAGTATAGGTAAGCAGCCCTAACCGCGTGTCCTACGGCCTCCGTCTGCTCTCTGACCGGCAAATGTGCCTGATAATATTGATAGCGTAAGGCATCTTTATCCTTTATTTTTTCTTTCGATTCCGAATCAAAGTAATATGGCTTTTTCCCTCTTTCGTCGATAAAATACTTACTTAACTTCAGGTATTTCTCATTGTTCGTAGTCTCGTATAAGCGTGCCAAAGCCATCTCAGCGATTTCATGTCCTGGATAACCTTTGAGCTTGCCATCCTCTGCTCCAAATAAGGATTCAACATAATCTGCATAGCGTTCTGCGACTTTAAGCAGTCTATCCTTACCAGTAGCTTCATAATAAGCAATTGCACCCTCTGTCAGATGACCGAGGCAGTATAGCTCATGATTGTTGCGTAGATTGGTAAAAATATGATCCATATTATTAATGATATAATAGGTGTCCAGATAACCATTGGGCTGCTGGGCAGCAGATACAATCTCAATTGCCTCATCTGCAATTCGTTCCAATTCCTTATCCGGATGCTGAGTTAAAGAATACCCTACTGCTTCAATCCACTTGTAGAAATCGCTGTCCTGAAACAGAAATCCATAAAAACGATCTTCCATCAGATTTTCATCTTCCGGAAGAGGTTGAAATATCTCGGTAGAAAACTTTTTCTCCTGGTAGGCCTCTCCCAGTTCAGCCCTCTGCTTCGTAATATTCGCAGCAATCTTAAAATTACGCATACAATAGCTTGGTTCTGCACCTTCTACCCTATCATTTAAGGCATCCCACTGATAGGGAATCATCTCCTGTCTAACAAGCTCCATTTCCATTTTCCAAAAAGAATCGGTTAACTGAACTCTTCGTAGCGAAACAGGTTTACTAAATTCCTTCTGATTCATCTCAATACCCCTTTCATTATAAGTGTTATTTTTTCATACGTAATATGTTACACTTAAGATAATTAATAATTTCTGATTGAATTATAGCTTCGTATCATATAGAATAATAAAGGAAAATACCGTTTCTTTGATGAATCTAACATTATCAATTATTATATATGTTGTAAATACTATTAGGTTGTAAAAGGTGTGAAAAGGTAAGATGATAAACTGTCATATATCAATGGAAAATCTGATCACCTACCACTGGTGTGGAAAATTCAAATCTCCGACCAGTGAATGGATTCATATGACCAGAAACTTAAATGAACATGAGTTGTTTTTTGTTACTGAAGGTACTCTGTATATTGCAGATACACAGGGAAAATATGTTGTATCAAAGGATGAGTATTTACTAATGCCACCCACTGATAAGCAGTATGGCTATGCTCCTTCCGATTGTACCTTTTTCTGGTTTCATTTTACACCGTCCAGCATCTCTACTCAGGATGATATCATAATTCCTCAACAGAGTAAAATTCCTAATATCGAACGTATTATTATTTTAATGAATCAGCTGCGAGAGGCCGACAGACGATATCACCACCGCTATACTCTGGATTTACTTGCAACCGGTTTAATAATGGAGCTATATAATCAGATACAAAGTAAAGAAAATGGCGACACTCTGACTACCAAAGCACATCTTTACCAGGCGATTCTCGACTATGTCCAGTGGAATCGCTTTACCAGAATTAGCGTTATGGAACTCTCTGAATATTTTGGATATCATGAAAAATATCTATCCTCTGTCTTTAAAAGTATTGCAGGAATTTCGCTAAAGCAATATCTGCTTCAGGAGATCATGGAGCATGCAAAGGCAGAGCTGATTAATTCCAATAAAACGATTGCCCAGATCGGTTACAGCATCGGATATACAGACAGTCATAATTTTTCAAATGCCTTTAAGAAGGTAACCGGTATCTCTCCTTCGGCATATCGCAATAGCTGTACTAGACTTCCTAAGACACCTGATTAGTTGATTAATCAATAAACCAGTTTATTACTGAAATATAACAGAAAAGGGAAGAATTAAGTCCTTAATCACAATGACTTAATTCTTCCCTTTTCATTTCATCCTATAATATACATTATAAATAAAACATTGATTACAAATTAATAACTACTTAATGTTAACACAATTTATTTTGATTTAGATTTGGAGTATACATCAAATGCAACTGCGGCAAGAAGTACAAAGCCCTTAATTGCCTGTTGCCAGTCGATACTAATACCCATGATTGACATACCGTTGTTCAATACACCCATTAGTAAACCACCAACCATTGCACCGACAACAGTACCAACACCACCGGAGGTTGATGCTCCACCGATGAAGCAGGCAGCAATCGCATCCATTTCAAAGTTCTGTCCTGATTTCGGTGTAGCTGAGTTCAATCTTCCTGTAAATATTACACCTGCAAGTGCAGCCAGAAGACCCATATTCGCATATACCCAGAACATAACCTTCTTTGTATTAACACCGGATAACTGAGCTGCTTTCATATTACCACCGTATGCGTAGATATGTCTTCCTGGAATGGTTTTTGTAGTAATAAAGGAATAGATAAGTATCAGAACAATTACTACAACCAATACCATAGGAATACCTTTATAAGATGCTAAGGATATTGTAAATGCATTAATAACGGCCACTATAGCAACGATCTGAGCAATGAAGGCTTGGCTGGAACTAGTCTCAAATCCATATTTCTTTTTATTTCTTCTGTTGTTAACTTCTCTTAATACATATAGTACAGATGCAATGATACCTAAAAAGATTGATAATATATTCAGTTTACCTGCTCCTGTGAAATCCGGAATAAAGCCGGATGCCATGAAGGTATATCCATCCGGTAAGGGCGCAAGGCTGGTTCCCTGGAGAACTACCAATGTCAATCCTCTGAATATTAACATACCTGCCAAGGTAGCAATGAACGCCGGTACTCCGACATATGCAATCCAGAAGCCTTGCCAGCATCCAATCAGGAAACCGATCAAAAGGGAAACTATAACAGTAGGCAGCACTGGTATGTTCATTTTTAACATCATGATAGCAGAAATTGCACCTACAAATCCGGCAACGGAACCTACGGATAAGTCTACATTACCACCGGTTAATATACAAAGCAACATACCTATTGCCAGAACTAAAATATACGCATTTTGTGAAATCAAGTTAGAAATATTGAGCGGCTTCAATAATACACCGCCAGTTAAAATCTGAAAGAATATGATAACTACAATTAATGCAATTACCATTACATATTGGCGTAAATTTCCTTTTAATAATACACTACGCTTATCCATTATATACCTCCTGATTGCTCTTCATTATGCAATGCATTATATTTTCCTGTGAGGCTTCCTCTGAACTCAATTCTCCAACGATTCTGCCTTCATTCATAACATAAACTCTATCACTCATACCAAGAATCTCTGGTAGCTCTGAGGATATAAGTATTATCGTCTTTCCCTTGGCAGTCAATTCATTGATTACTGAGTATATTTCATATTTTGCACCGACATCAATACCACGTGTCGGTTCGTCTAAAATCAATACATCCGGATCAGAAAAAATCCACTTACTGAAAACTACCTTCTGCTGATTACCTCCGGACAGATTACCGGCTTTTTGAAGAATACTTGGGGATTTGATGCTTAGCTTCTTTCGGTATTCCTCTGCGACCTGTATTTCCTTATTCTCATCAATAACGATTCCTTTACTGATTTTCTCAAAGGCCGTCAAGCAAATATTACGTTTAATACTATCTATTAATATAAGTCCTGCACTCTTTCTATCCTCTGTTGTATATGCAATGCCATGTTTGATAGCATCTTTTACATTCTTAATCTGTATTTCTTTTCCGTTCTTGATTATGGTGCCTTCAATTTTCTTGCCAAAGGATCTACCAAATATACTCATAGCAAGCTCTGTACGTCCAGCTCCCATAAGACCAGCAATACCTACAACTTCGCCTCTTCGGCTGTTTATATTAATGTTCTTTAATACTAGTTTTGATTCATCCTTTGAATCATATGCACTCCAATTTTTAACCTCAAAGCAAATCTCTCCGATATTATGCGTTCTTTTTGGGAAACGGTCCACGAGTTCACGTCCAACCATACCCTTGATGATCCGATTCTCAGTTATTTCATCCACACCTTTTATTAGTGTTTCAATTGTTTTACCATCACGAATAATTGTGATCGCATCCGCAACTCTTGTTACCTCATTTAGCTTGTGGGAGATAATTATACATGTAATTCCTTGCTTTTTGAGATCTAGAAGCAAATCAAGTAAATGCTTTGAATCATCATCATTTAAGGCAGCTGTAGGCTCATCAAGTATTAGAATTTTCGCATTCTTGGCAAGGGCTTTAATGATTTCTACCAGCTGTTGCTTACCCATACCAAGATCCTGTATTCTTGTATCAATACTTTCATTTAAGCCAACCTTCTTCATCATTTCGATGGTACGAAGTCTTGTCTTATCCCAGCTGATCACCGGGCCGAAATCTGTCTGTTCATTGCCCAGGAATACATTCTCTGCAATTGAAAGCTGTGGAATAAGAGCCAATTCCTGATGAATAATAGCAATACCCTTCGCTTCACTCTCTTTTATATTTTTAAAAGAGCATACCTGCCCATCGATAACAATATCACCTTCATATGTGCCATAAGGATAAACACCGCTAAGCACATTCATCAAGGTTGATTTTCCAGCTCCATTCTCTCCAACAAGTGCGTGGATCTGTTGGGCTTTCACCTTCAGATTTACATGGTCTAGAGCTTTAACGCCAGGAAATGTCTTTGTTATGTCTCGCATCTCCAATGCATACTGTTCCATATTTTCACTCCTTTTACTAACTACAGACTTTATCCTGTCATAATCATGGCCTAATGTTTAATACTAAAATGTCGGTTAGTTCAATCTTCTAACCGACATTTCAGTAATAAAAGCTTTACTAGAATTATTGAATGTCTTCCGGTTTCAAGTATCCAGAATCAATTACTAATTCTTGATAATTATCCTTTGTTACAATGAATGGCTCAAGTAGATAGGAAGGAACTACTTTAACATTGTTATTATAGGTTTCTGTATCATTGATTTCAGGTTCCTTACCGGAAAGAACGGCATCAACCATGTTAGCTGCTACTTCTGCAAGCTTACGTGTATCTTTCAAAATTGTGGAGTATTGATCTCCAGTTACAATCAGCTTAATCGAAGCTGCTTCTGCATCCTGACCAGTTACAACTGGTAGATCGTCACCTGTAAGACCGAACGCTGTTAAAGCAGAAAGGATACCTCTGGAAATACCATCGTAAGGGGATAATACGCCATGTAAAGTCTTACCATCTGTATAATTAGCTGCAAGTAATGCATCCATACGGGACTGAGCAACTGCACCATCCCATCTTAAAGTACCAACTTCTTCCTGAGTAGTCTGATTGGAAGGAATTACAACTGTACCATCATCAATCAATGGTTGAAGAATATCCATAGCACCCTGGAAGAAATAGAAGGAGTTAGTATCATCCGGTGATCCTGCAAAAACCTCGATATTATAAGGTCCTTCTCCTTTGAGTTTCTTTAAACCATCAACAAGTGATTCTGCCTGTAACTGACCAACACGTCTGTTATCAAATGTTGCATAATAAGAAACAGCATCTGTATTAACTAAAAGACGGTCATAAGAAATAATCTTAACGCCTTGGGATGCAGCTGCATCTAAGGTGTCGGACAATGTAGATCCGTCAATAGGTGCAACAACTAAAACTTCTGCTCCCTTTGTAATCATATTTTCAATCTGTGATTTCTGTGTAGGAATATCATCCTCTGCATACTGTAAGTCAACTGTGTATCCTCTTGCTTCAAGGATCTCTTTCATGGTAGCACCATCTTTGATCCAACGTTCACTGGATTGTGTAGGCATCGAAATACCGATATATTTTCCAGATCCTGTCTGAGGCGCTTCTTCTTTAGCTTCTTCTTTAGCTTCATCTTTTGTTTCAGTTGTTGTCTCTGTCTTTGATGAATCTTTATCATCGGTTGTCCCCGTCTTGGCTGTACCACAGCCTACAAACATTGATACTGTCATAGCAAGAACTAATAACAATGCTAGTGCTTTTTTCATACCATTGCTTCTTTTCATAAAATCCTCCTTATTTTTTACCCTTTTTTTGTGATATATGCTCAACTATAGTTTTTCTATAGCAAACATCAAAACAATTCGTAATTTATGGTTCTAATTATTTCTTTTGTTTTTACGTTTTTGTTCGTTTTACATTTCGTTTGTGTTTGTATGTTCATATAATAACACCATTGATTATAATTGTCAACAACAAACACCTACCATTTTTAACTTTTGTTATGCATCTTTCACAATGCAATTTTTACAGAAAGACAAATACGAAACGAAATATTACTAATTGTTTTTTTTATCAAAATCGTGTATTATTTTTATAATTAGATAGATTACTTATTAATAAGGATATAATTTCTGACTACAGTACAAGATAGGGAAAACATATGTTTGCAATCGAAAGAATTCGAATAATTAAAAACTATTTAGTAAAAGACCATAAGGTTTCTGTAGCTAAGCTGAGTGAGTTACTCAATGTCACTGAGGTTACTATACGCCGTGATCTTGAGAAGCTTGAAAGTGAAGGCTTTCTTAAGCGCACCCATGGTGGCGCCGTTCTGATTGAACAGGACGATGAATCACTTTTGGATGACAGCGATGAAATCCAAGATGTTCTATTATATCAGGAAATTGCCGATACCGCATTCCATTTAGTTAATGACGGTGATGCCATTATGCTGATTAATGGAACCGTGAATGCATATATCGCGAAAGCTTTAGCGAATCATAATAATCTGACTGTGGTTACAAATGATATACAAATAGCAGCTGCTTTTTCTCATTCGCCCACAAATAACTTAATTCTCCTTGGTGGTGATTTGGAGGAAAATGCAGTATTTGGACAAATTACAATAGATAATTTGAAAAATTTCTCATTCAATCATATATTCATTGAAATTGATGGACTCAGTGAATCCGTTGGTGTAACTGTATCCAGTACGAAAAAGGCTACATTAATTCATCAGGCGGTAAAGCTTGCCGAATCCGTAACTGTAGTCTGTCTTTCCAGATATTTTGGTACCAATGCCCTTTACCGCGTTGGTAAGATTAATATTGCACATCGTGTATTGACTGATTCGAACCTTGAAGACAAGCATAAGAATTATATCTATAATTGCAACATTCCGCTATTTACATCCGTTGATGTTTATGAAAATTAGCACTTTTTCAGGAGGTTCACATTGAAAAGTCCATTACTTGAGTTAAAGAATATTAACCTTGAGATAGATAACTTCAGTATTAATAATGTTAGTCTCTCTCTTTATCCCGGTGAAATACATATGATTATGGGCGAAAATGGATCCGGAAAGAGTATACTGATGGAAATGATCAGCGGTCTGGTACAGCCTGATTCTGGAGAGATCTATTTCGAAGGTCAAATAGTGAAACCCAGAAGTCTTTCCTTTTATTCTTCAAGTGAACTTATTTTTATTCAGCAGCACACCACTCTTTTGGAGAATTTAAGCATTGCTGAAAATTTATATTTTCATAATCTACCCTTTAAAAACAAACTACTGAAGACCATAGATTTTGATAAGCTAAACAGACAGTTTTACGATTTAATTCAAGAACTAAATCTTCCGATTAGTGCAACTGATACGGTAAGAACTCTTGGACTTGCTCAGCGGCAAATGATAGAATTTTGTAAGGCATATATCTCTGAAGCAAAGGTAGTTATTCTAGATGAACCTTCTGCCTCACTAACGCCAAGCGAACGCCAGCTTCTGTATACTATAGTGAATCGTATTAAAGCCAGAGGCGCGGGCATTTTCTACATTACACACCGAATAGATGATACCATGACAATAGGAGATCGTGTCTCGATTATTAAGAATGGGACTCTAGTGGGAACTAAGATTATTAAAGAATCCACCGAAGAAGAGATTATTCATTTATTGGTTGGAGTCCGTCTAAAGGAACGATATCCTAAAATGAACACTCAAAAAGGGAAAGTACTATTATCCGTATCCCATCTCGGCTTTGAGGATCGATTGCAAGATATTAATTTTCAATTAAGAGAGGGAGAAATCTTAGGTATTACAGGTCTGGCCGGTTCAGGCAGAACCTTATTATCCAACTGTTTGTTTGGTGCAGTCAAATATAATGGGCAAATCTGTATCAATGGTAAACCCGTCTATATAAGCAGTCCTAATGTAGCTATACGAAATGGTATCGCGCTAATGCCTGAGAATCGATTGGAAGACTCCATCTTTCAAGAGCTGGACACCAGTGAGAATGTTGCGTTTCCTTCACTAAAGCGATTTACCAAAAATCATATAATCAATTTTAATTTTCTGAAACAGACAGCGATTGATTATATTACAAAGATTAATATTCCGATGCTGAGAAGCAACAGTATTTTATCTTACAGTGAGGGTAGCCTTCAGAAAGCAATCTTTGCGAAATGGCTTATGATCCGGGCTAAAATATTCATACTGGATGAGCCTACACGTGGTATAGATCTAGCAAGTAAAATAGATATCTATAATTTTATAAATGATATGACAAAGAAGAAAGCCGGTATTATATATATATCCTCTGATATTGATGAGATTATGGGAATCTGTGACCGGGTTGCTGTTCTATCCGATAAGACACTAGTCTGTGATCTTCCGACCAATCTAACTACCCCTGAGGAAATAACAGCAATACAAGCCCGTAGTAGAACTAACACCCATAAGCATCATGAATAGTATTACGGGTATCATAAGCTATGTACAGTAATTTACCAAAGTGCTCTAATTATAAATAAAAAGGAAGAATTGTATATACTGTTAATAGTTAATACATTTCTTCCTTTTTTATTTATTTCCTTTATGCCTGCTGTTTACTGATACCAACATACTAAAGCACTTATTCTGTCTCCGACTACTAGTACTCTTATGTATCGCTGCATAATTCGTCATGATATGATTTATATCCATCCTTGCTTTTCCCAATAATCATGATCCACTATATTCCACACCAATCCTTTTTGCATTTTTTTCATCATTTGAAAAAATAGTCTGAGCTTAACTCCCGGTCTTACATATCCCACTTTTTGATTTATTTTCCAGCCTAAGTTCTTTACCTTCCTTGTTAGTTTCATTTTCTTCTTGTTCGCTATTTGATCCCACGAAAATGCAGACACTGCAAATGGAATCTGATAGGTCTTACCGACCGCCCACCAAAACAGTTGATTACGAATATCCTTGGTTGCTTTTGAAGCTCCCATGCCTGCAGTGGTTGAAATAGCCACTCCTATTTTATTTTTCATATTTCCATTTGGTCTATGGGACATCCAGCGATAAGCCATATGATCAAAAAAGGATTTTAGTTGGCCGGTCATACCCATACAATAGTTAGGTGTATTTATTATAATGACATCAGCCTGATCAATTGCCTCAATGATGGGGGCCATCTGAGCGCGATGTGGGCACAGACTTTCATCTTTAAGGATGCAATTATAACATCCAACACACTGCCCAATTCCATTTATATTAAACTCCCTCACATCTTCCTTGTTACAATCCAGCTCATCCAGAAGCATCTGTGTCAAATGGTAAGTACTTCCCTTATGTGCCTGACCATGTACCACCGCTACTTTCATATTAATCCTCCGTTCTTCGATACTTATAGATTTTGTACGTTATACTTCTATACTGACTCCATTCTAATACCTAATATTACTGAATGAACTCCTCCACTGCCTTCTTAATCTCATCCTCATTTCCTGTCATAAGGTGGCCGCCCTTCTCGAAAATTTTCTTGGTACAGTTAGGGAAGCGATGGATTGTCCACTCCTAATCATTCCTTCGAACATTACTTATCATTTGCTTAATATACATAGAGCTCTGTAAACTGCTTCACGTGCTGGTCCAGTATTTGCAGTGCCTCTTCCTGCTTCTCAGGCTTTCGATCATACTTTGACAACAACAATAAAATCGGAGAATAAAAATGCAATGCTGCTACATATGGATCACATTCTACAAAATGTTTTTCTTTTACGAAACTTGCAAAAATAGTGGCCTCGTAGTCAATCGCATCCTGAAGAAACATTTTCTGATAGGTTTCACCTGCAATGGAATTTCTATATTGCTCTATGGTAACCATTCGTCGAAAAGGAGCTGCAAACTCATCATTTAAGAAATACAAGAATATTCCTCTTGCTATCATAACCAGGTTCTCCACAGAAATATCGGCAAACGCTTCTGCGATATGATCCATATCACCATCTGGCACTCGCATATTATCTCTCATCTGTTCGTAGCGAATTGCCATCTCCGAAAGCAGGCAGCTAAATATATCCTCCTTCCCTGAAAAGTGGTTATATATTGACGCTGCTTTAATTCCTACTTCCGCTGCGATATCACGCATTGACACACCATCATAGCCTCTATCTGAAAACAGCATAAGCGCTTTCATCATAATTCGCTCCTTCGTTTCCATGAAAAACCTCCTATCGAATATACTATACTAACAACTGTTAGTATGATTATAGCTAACGTACGTTAGTTTGTCAACGATAAATTTTATCTTCTTGAAGCTTTGAAGAAGTTCTCTATATAGTAAAAAAGCATCCTAACCTTTGATTCTCTCCTCTATTAGGATTACTTCGCAAGTTCGAATGCTTGTTTCTAATTTCATTATTTATTGAAAGCTTGTTTTAATACCTCGATATTGGCTTTAAGATCCGGTTCCAGGACGCTCATACCATCTTTTACATCCTGTGTATAGGAGCCTTCCACCGGAATTACGAAGGTATCTGTCTGAAATTCATTCTCTAATACTACTTTCAGGTATGACAAAAACTGCTCCGCACTTAAATCTGTTATCACATAGGGTAATACGTCTTTTAGTAACTTTGTTAGTTCCATAATATCCTGATTACTACATTCTTTGATTACAGTCATAAGCACACTCCGCAAACGAGCGGTACGCCCCACATCCTCCCTTTCTCCTTGCAGCGTCGGAACCTTACGTACCCGGACATAGCCAAGTGCCTGATTTCCATTCAACATTTGCTTTCCAGCCACCACAGTACGATATTTCTTATTGGATATATAGTTTGTCTTATTCAGATATTCTGCTTCCTTCCCTGATAACTCAACTTCTACACCACCAATGGAATCAATGATTTTCTCAAAGGCTTTCATATTAACCGTTACCGTATTATGAATGGTTAGATCAAAATTCGATTCGATGGTTTTTTTCATCAGCTCTGCTCCGCCAATTTGATATATGGAGCTTAACTTATCCTTTTCCCCATTAGGTAGTTCTAAGTACATATCCCGCAAAAGCGAAATTAAGCTTATTTTTTTCGTCTCAGGATTCACACTTACAATCAGAATACTATCTGCACGAGCTTTGGTTTCCGTATCGTTTGCATCAATTCCCAGCACCAGAATATGCTGTGTGTCTTCCCACTGACTAACCGTATTGTCAGCGATATTACTGTTAATAACCTGTCTTTGATCGGAATTCGTATTAGTACTTACTACATTGCCCGGTTTATCCGTTATTCCTGCTTTGCTGACTTTCTCCTGACCAAACCACGAGAATACATTTCCCATAAGTACAATGAGACAAATCATTACTGCAACGAAACATATTCCTTTTTTCGTCGGTTTTGCATTCATTATTTGATGGAAGCGTTTCTTAACATGCTCTTTTTTACTGCTAAAATTAGTCGATAACAATACGGAATGATTCTTCATAGAGCTTGTCATTATTTTGAGTAAGGTCATACTATAATTTTCACGATATGTTCGATCTTCTCTCGCGATTAAGGTTTCATCACAATACAATTCCATATCGATATTCGCCAGATATACCATATAGTGAATGAGCGGATTGAACCAATGTAATGCATTTGCAATCAATAATATGATTTTATAAAGCAAATCCTGATGCTTATAGTGAATCAGTTCATGCTTTAGGATGAATTGATACTGCTCCTTTGTAAAATTCTCAATAGGTAATATAATACAAGGTTTTAGAAATCCGATTAGAATTGGTGTCGACAACTGGCTACTGGTCAGAATTCTAATGTTACGCTTTATGTTAAGCTCTGACTGAAGTTGATGAAATTGTTCCAATATATCCTGATTCTCAATAATATTACTCCATCTAAATAAATTTCTTTTGTAATGAGTATAGGCTAATACATGATAGATCAGAAAAGCAATTGCACCTATTATCCAGATAATCGAAATCGTACCCATAACAGATTGAACCGGTACAGGATGTGACACAGACTTTAAGTTGCTTATTGTATTTTGTCTTCCTGGATTACCTGCTGGACGCATGGTTTCGATTTCTGTCCGATCTATAAATGATGTATCTACCGGCATGCTATCAGAGTTAAAATCCATATTATCATTAATTGCCAGTGTGTTAGCTGAATGAGAAATATCATGATCCTCTGATTCTGCATTTGTAATGAGCTGATTCAGATTTATCGGTGCGGGGATGTCTATAATGTCAATCTTTATTGGTATTATCAGACGAAGACTGATTATAGCCCATATAATATATTTCCACTGCCTGGAATAGCTTTTATGAAACAGTTTATCAAGGACGGCAACAAATACTATGATAATGGAGCATATTATACTCAGTATTAATATAGTAAGAAAGAGATCATTCATTTTCATCCCCTCCCTTCACATCCTTAATAATATGGATAATGTCATCAATATCCTCTTCTGTAATTGTTTGATCCTGCACCAAAGATGCGATTAGCTTTTTATATGAATTACTATAAAATTGTTCCAGAAAGGTTTTTGTCTCTTTTAATAAATAGTCCTCTTTCTTAATTAATGGGGCATAATACTTAAATCTGCCTTTTTTAATTGTTTCAATAAATCCGCGTTCCTCCAGACGAGCTAGCAGTACCTGAACCGTAGAACGGGACCAATCCCTTTGCTCACAAACCATTTCTACAACCTTACCCGTTCCCACAGGACTTTGCTGCTCCCATATCACCTGCATAACGGTTAACTCGGAGTCAGGTAATCTTTCATAGATTTCCTTTCCTTTCATAATCCATTCACCTCATTTCATAAATACTTTAAAGATAAAATAACATTTTCGTTGACAAATGTCAATATATTAAATGACATTTGTCAACGAAAATTATATAAATTTATTATCTGATAGGAAACCACCTTCATAGCAAAGAAATACCTGCCTGAAAGATTTTAATTGTAATATAATCTTTCAGGCAGGTATTTCTTTGTCATTATATTTACAAACCCATATCATTCTGATCAAGGGTTACTTAATTATATCTTATTATACTGGATAAAAATAATTCAAAACCTGGACTTTTCATAATTATACGGTATGCTGGAGCCGACAACCACATCCTCAATCTTCTCTAAGATGAGCCAATCATCCATATTATTCTGATGGTCGAATTCCAGTGGTGTAATCTCCATTACATCTTTAAATTCCACCAGACATAAGCATTTCTTACGCCATCTCTCCTTCTGCTTCGGTGAAAGGTTCAATTTACTTTGGTTGTCTTCCAGTATTTTTATGCTTTCCTCCTCCGTAAGCTTAACATAATTATATACATTAGTAACGATGGCGGATGCTGTGATCTTACTCGTCCCCTTTTGCATAAAAAAGATTCGCTCTCCCTCAAAGACTCTGCTATGTGGTATTTTTCTTCCTGCAGCGCCACGAACTATCATGGTTTTTGTGCCTGCCAAAATCTTGTCAAGGACTTTTTCTCCATTCCTTCCTTCATTATCGCAGTAAACTAAATGTACCATAATCAGCTCTCCTTCTTTACAACCGGTATCCATACCTCATATTTTGCATTATTGGGATCCGCACTTAAGTATACTTCAATATCAGGTGCATTACCATATTCATATCCCGAATTAGGAAGCCATTCTGTGACAATTCTTCTTTCTAATTCCTGTATGGACTGATTATTACCTTCTCCCGCAAAGATTGCCCAGGTTGCTTGCGGAACTATCAGCTCTTCTAATTCCCCCTCTAATGGCTTACTGCTTTCTACTCCAATATAGTATCTCCAATTATCTGCCTCATCGCAGGAGCTTATACCTAACAATCCTAATATTGCTCCATCCATGAATCCGGCAAGCTTCATGATAGTCCCATTCGCCGCAGCATTGCCCCACATTTTCGGAACAATCTCAAAATTCTTCTCAATCTCCATTTCCAATGGTTCAGATATTCCTACAATTCGAAATGCTTCTTTTTTTTCTACTCTGTAATTCATTGCTCTAACTCCCTTAATTGATATTTGGAAGCTAATAGGTGGATACGCAAGCAGAGATACACCCTCTTCTTTTGCTTGTGATGGCGATATTCCATGTAAGCTTTTGAACGCTCTGTTAAAAGCTGTCGGCGAATCATATCCATATTTTACGGCAACATCAATCACTTTACTGCCATTCTGCAAATCTACAGCAGCCAATGACATTCTCCTTCGACGTATGTATTCCGATAATGGAATGTTAGCCATGTATGCAAACATTCTTTGAAAGTGATATACGGAACAACATGCTATCCTTGCAACCTTATTCAGGTCGATATTGTCACCGATATTTTCCTCAATATAATTCACTGCACTATTCAGTCTCTCAATCCAATCCATCTATTAATCTCCTATCAATAAGTTACAATCTTTACATATATAATGCCTCTCTTTTCGTGCCGGATAAAGAGAGGCAGTGAACACCAAGCAAATAGGTAAGTTCCTTTGTTCGAGCTTTTAATCAACCTCTACTGCTGGAGCAAATGGGAATTCCTCTGCGGTTTTATTTACAAAATCAACCTTATAGCCTTTCCCATCCTTGTGAAAGAAGCCATTGGTTAGGTCAATTCTTACATAACACATATTATTATCATTTTCATCGTTATGTGCATAATACCAAGGTTCAAATACCTTGATTAATTTCTCTCTGATTTGTCTGTTCTCCTCCTTTAAAGGATGTCCTACATTATATGTATTTCCCGTAAAGGAATAGAAATTATTACATAGAGCGACATTGGAATTTGCTTCGATTTCCTTTACTTTATTCGATAAAGCATGGGTTACCACCCAAAAAATACCATCCTCACAATAGGTATCAATAACTCTGACTGCCGGCTTTTGATCCTTAACTGTAGCCAATGAAAATAGAAAATCCTGACCAAATAATTCTGTAAGTATATTCATACTTTTTTCAAATAACCCCATATCGTATCCTCCTATCACCCACTAAATTATGCTGCTATAAATTGTAAACCATAATATACCATATACTTGCTTCGTAATTGTAATATAACACTGAATATATCATTATTCAACACAATATTATCGTATCGAAATCTTCCAAGTTTTCTCTAACCAAAAGCCAGGGTCTTCTGATAATTAGATTGTGTCTAAATCCTCACTCTCAATACGATATATATCATCCAAATGAATTCTTTTATCTACAATTTGCAGGATGCGGGAAGTTCGGTTCAGCTTAGCTACCAAGCCAGTGAACTGAATATATTCGCCGCCATCTCCGTATCTCTCCCAATCTCTTTGAAAAAACACAACCGTAATAATTGGATGTTGTCCATGTAACAGCAACCCTTCAATCTTTCCCAGCTGTAAATCCAGGTACTCTTTTGATTCTTCTGATAATTCAATACGTGGCACAACGACCTTTTGCTTTGCTGCTATAGCTTCCTCATATCCTTTCAGTGCTGCAAAGGGAGCGAATATTTTTGCCCGGTCTTCTACCCTCATTCTTGGATGTTTGATATAATCTGTAGTTTTTAGTGGGTATTCCATATGAATAATATCATCATAATCATGGGTAACCTTTTCATTTAATGACACTGGCTTCTTAACCATACCTCATCTCTCCTATGCTTTATGGCCACCAATTTGATTGTTTCGTTCAATCGTGGTAGCACCCTCTTCGAAATTTATGCCTTTCAATATGGCATTCTTTCCAAACTTTTTCTTAATGGCAAGCATGGCCTCCTGCATTTTACGTTCCTTTGCCTGTTCTACCGGATCCATAAATAAATCATACTGTTCATATTTCTCCTCTACCAGATTATTCGCAGAGACCGTCACTCGTCTTACCATAAGCTCCTTCGATACGATTCGATCATAAAGCTCCAGCATCGCTGTCATGATTTTCTTCGTACTGCTGCTTGTCGTTCCAAGGTTCGCAGTACCATGTGCAGACTTAGGAATTGCCCTTCCATATCGGTCATAGATAATCTCACCCTCGTATGCTCCTTCATCCACATTACTTCTATCATAGCCGATGGTTAACGTAAGACTATCCGTCACCAATCCTTTCTCCACAAGGTCAAGTACCAGTAAGTCCGTCATTTCCTGTACAACGATTCTGGTTTGACTAAAATCGTACGGATGTTGCAATACTTGTCCGGAAGAGATGCTGTTTGTACTTGGTTTATAGCTTTTGATTTCTTTCATAGTACACGGTTCGTATCCCCATGCATGATCAATCAATAACTCCGCATCAATGCCAATCATTTTATATAATAAATCCTCATTGTGTATTGAAATTCTGGCGATATCACCCATTGTATAAAGGCCGTTCTTTTCAAGTCGCTTGGCGATGCCTCCACCTATTCTCCAAAAGTCAGTAATCGGTTTATGATTCCATAATAATCTACGATAGGTCAGCTCATCAAGCTCAGCAATACGTACACCGCTTGCATCAGGCTCAACGTGCTTTGCTACGATATCCATGGCAATCTTACTCAGATACAGGTTCGTTCCTATACCTGCAGTTGCAGTGATTCCAGTCCTCTCCAATACATCATGAATCATTTTCACTACCAGTTCCTTGGCAGACATCTGATAAAGCTTAAGATAATTGGTCACATCCATAAAGCATTCATCAATGCTATATACATGAATATCTTCTGGGCTGATATACTTCAAATAGGTTGCATATATTTCTGCCGACACTTCGATATAGCGAGCCATCCTAGGTGGCGCTATGATATACTCCACCTCTTTCCCCGTGCGTTGCTTCACTTCCTTTAGCTTCTGTTGAACTTCAAAGAGTCGTGCTCTGCCAGGTATGCCATAAGCCTTCAAGGATGGCGATACTGCAAGACATATAGTTTTCTCAGTACGAGACGGATCCGCTACCACAAGGTTGGTTGTCAGAGGATTCAATCCTCGATCAATACACTCAACTGAGGCATAAAAGGATTTTAAATCTATGGCAATATATAGATTCCCTTGGCTTGTTGTTCTTGTGTATTCCATCTGTATCGTCTCCTTTCTGCGTGTTCTTATGTAGTACTCAGCAAAAATATAACCCAGCATATAATTGATTTAAATATTCGGATTAGCCCTATAGCCCGCCAGACGTTCTTTCAATAACGTGTTTCGCTTAGTAACTGTAACATTATTAACAGCATAAGCAAGCGCCTTCTTGTTTCCCACCATGATCAGAACGTTCTTTGCTCTGGTAATCCCTGTATATATCAGGTTTCGTTGAAGCATCACATAGTGATTCATAAGAATAGGCATGACCACAATGGGATACTCGGAACCTTGGGCCTTATGGATTGTAGTAGCATAGGCAAGCACGATTTCATCCAACTCCGTCACATCATACTGGATCTGCCTGCCATCAAAATCAATCCTTAATGAACGGTCTTCCAAATCAATGGACGTTACAATCCCAATATCCCCGTTAAAAACCTCTTTCTCATAATTATTCCTAATCTGCATTACCTTATCCTCAACGCGGAAAACAGAACCGCTTCGACGAAGTCCTTCTCCCGCAGGATTGAGTGCCTCCTGCAATGCGATATTTAAATTGGTCGCACCTACAATACCTCTTTGCATCGGTGTCAGAACCTGTATCATAGAGGAAGGTGTTTTATAGTATTGCGGAAGATTATACTTCACCAATTTTACAATTTCAGAGACAGTATCCTCCGCCTCTTCCTTCTGTATAAAAAAGAAATCTGAATCCTTTCCATTGGATATGTCCGGCATCTTTCCTCCATTTATTTTATGAGCATTCATGATAATGCGGCTAGTCTGTGCCTGTCTAAAGATTCTGGTCAGTCGAATTACCGGAAACTGGTCTGATTCAATAATATCTCTTAATACATTACCTGCTCCTACGGATGGAAGCTGATCAATATCTCCAACTAAAATCAGTCTCATATTCGGTGGAATCGCTTTTAACAGAGAATTCATAAGAATGATATCTATCATAGAACACTCGTCTACAATCAGTACATCCCCCTCCAATGGATTCTCTTCATTCTTTTGATAGCCCTCCGGCGGTTTGCATTCTAGCAGTCGATGGATGGTTTTCGCTTCTAATCCGGTTGCTTCTGTCATCCGTTTAGCAGCCCTTCCAGTGGGAGCAGCCAGTAAAATCTTAAGTCCATAAGCACGATATGCTGCAATAATTCCCTGGGTAGTAGTGGTTTTTCCTGTTCCTGGACCTCCTGTCAATACCATTACCTTGGCTAGTGCTGCCTGTCGGATGGCATCTGCCTGAATTTCGTCATATTTCATATTAACCGTAGATTCGATTCTCTCCACATCTATGGACAGATTCTCATTTCCTGTATCTCTTCGCGCCTGTATAAGCCTCACCCACAGCTTATCATTTGCTGGCTGTGCAGCCAGCTTTAACAACTTATTGGCAGTACCGATTTCAGCATAATAAAAAGGCGGAAGGTAAATGGCATCCTCATCCTGTATCAGATCCTTTTCCTTTAGCATATGATCCATTGTCATTATGATATATTCCGATTCAGCCTCTAATAGTTCCACAGCTCTTTCAATCAGTTGCTCCTTCTCAGCAAATACATGTCCATCATCAGCTAGTTCACTCAACGTATACATAATACCGCTTCGCAGGCGCACATAAGTCTCTTTTCCATATCCAAGCTTTTCTGCGATACTATCCGCTGTCTTAAAGCCAATTCCCCATATATCATCTGCCAATCGATAGGGATTTTCTTTTACCTTATCTATGCTTTCATTACCATAAACCTTATATATCTTCGCTGCAAAAGAGGTACTAACACCATGATCCTGCAAAAAAAGCATAATATTCTTTACCTCTTTTTGCCGCTCCCAGCTTTCTTTAATCATCTGGACACGTTTTTTCCCAATACCTTCAACTTCAATCAGGCTATCCGGATTATCTTCAATAACATTAATTGTATCCGTACCAAACTTATGAACAATTCTTTTGGCAAACTTCGGTCCAACTCCTTTAATCAAACCGCTTCCTAGGTATTTTTCAATACCGTAGATGGTTGCAGGCATGGTTTCTTCCCATTTATGAGCCATAAACTGCTTTCCATACTTCGCATCCATCTTCCAATCACCCTCAATTAGAAGAACCGAACCCACATTAGCATCCAGAAGGCTTCCTACGACGGTAACCAAATCATCATATCCTTTGACATTTACTTTCAGAACAGTATAACCATTCTCTGGATTTTGATATGTAATTCGTTCCACGACACATCGTATTTTAGCCACCTGAATTACCTCCTATTCTGCTTTCATCTCTCTCCATATAAATGCAGCATATACCAATAGGATCCCCACTTGAATTGCAAGAATAATGAGTGCTGTCGTATCAAGGGTTTCACCCGTAATGCTGGAAATATAATCGTGAGCAGCATGCCATATTATTACGATCCATATGCTTTTTGTAATACTTACTATTTCAGCAAGTACCCATCCTACCAGAAACGCAAAAATCATTTGTAATACAAGATATAATGCATTCTTACCATTCAGTGCATTGGCAAGATGTAGAATTCCGAATATAATAGAGGACCAGATAATGGCTGGCTTACTTCCTTTAATTTCAATAGTCTTAAGTGCTAGTCCTCTAAAATAGATTTCCTCATTGAAACCAACCGCAACCGTAAATAATAATAAGATAATATACTGTAAAACTGTGATCCCCGGGAGGATGCCGGCAATTGCAATGGGGAGTATTTCTACCGCTATTAACGGAATATACCACCAAACTCTATGATTTGTATCATTCTTATATTTTCGAAAACCATATTCTGAAAGCTTATATCTTGATTTATACATCAAAAAAAATCCAATTACAATTGATATTATAAGAAATATTGTTGTTACAATCAATCGTTCATTTGTTTTTAATCCCGCTATTTGTGGGATTGCTGTCCCTAACGCTGTCATAAATGTGCAAAGCAATCCGAATAGAACAGCAGCTATATATGGATGCTTCTTTGAAAATACTTCTTTCATTATTATTGTTCCTCCTCATTTTTAAGCTTTAGTATTAAACCCATGAATGAATTATTTAATAATCTTCTGTTTTCTTCATCACTAAATCGACAATTATTCGTAGCAAACATGGAAGCTATTCCGTGAGTAGTAATCCACATTCCCGCATATAACTCTTTGACGGCCTTTACACTCAATCCCGTCATCTGCCGTAGTAAGTTAATTACTTCATCATCTCCTTTTGTATTCCCTACAATATCCATGATGCTTTGCTCACGAAACTGATCCGTCATAAATAACAGTTTGAACAGGTTCTTCTCATTTTTTGCGAAATCAATATAGGCTAGTCCAATACTAAGAAAACCATCCTCTGTATGTTCTCCTGCACTTAACATACGTTCATTATAAATGTCCTCAGCCTTTCGATATACAGCGATCCTCAGACCTTCCATAGATTGATATGCTCGAAATATCGGATGGACTGAGCACCCAAGCTCCTTCGCTAAATCACGTGCATTCAGGCTTTCTATTCCCTTCTCCCTAACAATACGAAGAGCTACATTGATAATCTCATCTTCCGTAACCTTAATTTTCGGTGGCAATAAAACTCCCTCCTTTATATTTTTACTGTATATATAATAGGTATCATATGTTACCTATCAATTGTTACCTATTATATTCTTTTAATACAATGATGTCAATTAGTTAAATAAATAGTTTGTTATGGTATAATTCTATGGTAAGGAGAGCCAATTCTACAATTTGTAGGTTGATTTTATGGGATTCTATGATTAATGTGAAATCATAAGATGCATGCAGCTTTAGAACAGTTTACAAAGGAGAATTCATAATGGATCAAAAAAGAACAGGAAGACTTATTGCCGAATCAAGAAATCTGATTGGGCTTACTCAGAGGGAACTTGCAGAGAAAATCGGAATTAGTGACAAGACCATTTCCAAGTGGGAATGTGGTAAAAGTATGCCAGATATTTCTTACCTGGATGCATTATGCCGTTCTCTTAACCTTAGTATAAATGAAATAATTTCTGGTGAGCGCTTATCAGAGACAAATTATTCTGTAAAAGCGGAGGAAAATATTATGTCTCTTATGAAAGAAAACGAAAAAGCAAAAAAGAAATCTACCCTAAGAAGTATTGTAGGAATCTTGATTACCTTCCTAGGACTGTTTCTGATGCTTAATTTTACACCCTTAGGTCTTCCGAATACGTTTCTATATTTTATCGATCCCGTTACATTTTTGTGCATCGCTTTGTTTAGTGTGGCAGGAGTATTACTGTCGGGTAGAAAAACCTATTCGGACATCCTGGAGGTACTGCAAAAAATCGCTATTCCAAATGGTATCTTAATCACTTTTATTTCCATAATAATTATTTTGAGACAGCTTAATGATATGAATACTCTTGGTCCTAATATAGCGGTGTGTATGATTACGATTTTATACTCTGTACTAGAGTACCTGATTGTCTTTTTCTTTAGGCAACACTTTCTCGACAAGTAATTACTGTATTTGAGTATAATTGTTAGACACGATCTGCCTCTCCATTCACCCTGGATTGTATTATTATGAATCAAAATAGCTCAGGAACCCTGTTAACGGTTACTGAGCTATATGATTTTATACCAGAATTATGTTATGAAAGGCATCTGAGCAGTTCTTCTTACTGAATAATATATTACATATTAAATCACTTCGAGGCATTGGAACTGACAAATTCCGAATAGCTAATACCCGTATATTTTTTAAAACAGCGTCCAAAGTAATTCGGGTCCGGTATGCCAACTTCATTGGCAGTGCAAAACATTTTTTTGCTTGTTTTGGCAAGCTTAATTGCCAGCTCCATTCGACAACTGATAAGGAATTCTACAAAGCTTTTTCCTGTTTCCTGCTTGAATTTGCGGCTAAAGTAGCTAGGATTAAATCCAAAGCGCTGTGCTACAGAGGTTAAATTAATACTGGAATCCGTAAAGTTATCTCGTAGATACTGTAAGATCTGCTCAATGTCAGATGGAGTAATATCCCTTCCGACCTCTTGTGTTCGATTTGTTTGTTTATCCAGTTTTTCTTTAATCTTGGTCAGCACTTCTGTAACCTCTTGCCGAACGAAGGGTTTCAGCATGTATTCTACTACAGGTAAACGAACACATTGACGTGCATATTCGAAATCATCCAATCCTGTCAGAATAACAATTATCAGGTTTTTATATCGCTCTGTTGCTACCCGTGTGAATTCTATCCCGTTCATAAAGGGCATGGAAATATCAGCAAAAACAATGTCAGGCCGCAAGTCATCGATGATGTTAATTGCTTCTATACCGCTGGCCGCCTCGCCCACCACTTCCATATTAAGTGCTTGCCAATCTATGGATGCCTGTAGCAGCTTACGAGCAGACATCTCGTCATCAATGATCATTACTCGGTACATTTTCTTCCTCCTCTACTACTTTGTCCCTCAACTTGGGAATGCATATACAGATCTCAATTTCCGTATACTCACCCGGCTCACTGCGTATCTGTACTACGTTGTCGCAATCATAATAATAGCGTATTCGATTAATAGTGCCACGCAGACCGAAGCCTGACAGCATATTTGTGTCATCCTCCTCGCTAGTCTCCAGTACACTCCTTATCTGTTCTTCGCTCATTCCGACACCGGAATCGAACACATTTATATGTAAAATGCCATCTTCTAAGCGGGTAGTAATACGAATAACACATTTTTCTCCCTTGAGCCGTACTCCATGGTAAATACTGTTCTCTACCAGCGGCTGAAGAATCAGCTTTGGTATCATACAGTCGAGGGTGCTTTCATCTATGATATATTCATCCTCAAATATATCCCCATACCTTAGCTTTTGAAGGGAGAGATAATCCCGGGTAATTCGAAGCTCACGCTTTAGTGGAATCTCATGATCCCCCTTGCTAAGAAAATTGCGGTAAAAGCTACCCATAGTCTCTAGTGCATCATGTACACTGTTTGCATTCTCCTTCACTGCCATGTAACTGATCGTTTCCAATGTATTATAGAGAAAATGTGGCTTAATCTGCTCCTGGAGTACACGCATCTCCGCCTTCTGTACATTCTTTTCATCCTCCAGCAGTCGATTGAACAGCTCATTAAGATATTCTATCATACTATTATAGCTTTCCGCCAGTCTACCAATTTCATTGTTTGGCATTTTGGCATCGATCTCCTTAAGCCACCCCGATGATCTGGTGCGTTCCATCGCTGCATTTAGATTTTTGATTGGTCGTGCAATACTCAATGTAATAAACCATGCACAGACAAATATCGATAGGATAAATGCTGTTAAAGTAATCATCAATGCAAATATAGTATCTCTCGGTAATGCCTCTTCGCTCTCAGCACTTGTGCATAATACCACCAGTGGCTCTAATGCCTTTCTACCGGTTAGAGTCTTTCTCTCACCATCTATACGAATATGTTTATACACCATACTGTCACTATTATAATCACTATCTAATAGTTCGCAGAGTTCCTCATTACCGCATAAAAATGCACCCTTATTATCGAGTATGCACATACCACTGGAATTCTGTAATGCAATTGTATCATCAAATATACCACTTGATATGTTCATAATCAGTATTCCCAGGAGCTTTTGAGAATTTATATCGTATATTGCGCGTGACATAGTAAGAAAGGGTCTGCTTTTATTCTTGCTAATCGTACCGTTGCCATTAATAGAAATTACTGTGCTACCACGGGCCTCCAATATCTTATTACGCTCTGTGAGGGTCATTTCAACACAATATTCACCTATTCCGGTACTTACATACTCACCATCGTTGCGGAAAATGTATACTGAATCTATGTAGCTATACAGGCTCTGAATTTCATAAATGCCCTTTCTCGCCTCATATGTTTTATCCTTATCTAATTCATTCGTTTTTAGATACCTAACGACATTGGTATTAACCATAATCAAACGTGTCAAATAATTGTAGTTAACAACGCTCGCTTTGATAGTGGACACAACATTGTTGACTGCTATTTCTGATGTTCTTATTTTAAAATCCTCTTCCGTTTTCTGCGTTATAATTGAGGTGGCTATCATAAACATCATACAAAAAAACAGCAAAAGAGCAGCCAGCATTAACAGAGTTGTTTGCTGTAGTGACATCTTAATTTCACGTATTGATTTCTTACTGCCACGCCTCATTGATCCACCCCGATAAAATATATCTTAGTACCTATTGACAACTTAAATCCATACCTATCGTATCACATCTGTTTTATTTTTTCAAATACAAGAAATTGATAGGATGTATTGGATAAGAAAAGGGTTTCTGACTCTCCTATTGCAAATAACTACATAAACAGAGTCTGAAACCCATCAATATCAAAATATTAAGTTATCATTAACCCTTGATTGCTCCGGCAATGAAGCTCTCTTGTATCTTCTTGCTAAAGAATGCATAGAATATAAGAGTCGGGAAGGTTGCTAAAACCAGTGCCGCACCGATCGGTCCCCAATCCTGGGTGAACTGTCCAGAAAGTGATTGTATACCAACTGGCAGTGTTTTGTGTGCCGAATCACTAATAAAGTTATTTGCAAACATCAACTCGTTCCAGCACTGCAAGAATGTGTATATAGATACCGTTGCCACAGCCGGCTTCATCAGCGGTACAATAATTCGAAAGAAAATACCCCATGTACCACATCCATCGATACATGCCGCTTCATCAAGATCCATTGGCAGTTCCTGCATGAAGCCTGTACAAATGAGTATTCCCATTGCCAACGAGAAGGCCGTATAGGGAATAATCAGCGAAATATATTTGTTAAGCAAATCTAGTCTTGAAAGAGTGACATAGATTGGTACCAGTGCCGCATGAATAGGAATGGTCAAACCAAGCATAAAGAAGCTATTCATACGCTTCCTTCCCTTCCAAATAAATCTTGTTAGGGCAAAGGTAGCCATCATAGATATAATCATAACAATAAGAATAGTTGAAACTGAGACTATGATACTATTGATAAAATATTTGCCAATATGACCAATTTGAATTGCTCTTTGATAGTTAGACCATAGCCACTCATGAGGTAGGCCGGCAACATTCTCGCCAAATATCTCTGCATTACTCTTTAGCGAGAAGGTAAACATCCAATAGACAGGAAACAAGTTAAGCAGAGACCAGAATATTAATATTACGTATACAATAACCTCTTTCGGCTTGCTTCCCTTCGTCACGAAGGATTTACTTTGAGGCTTAGAGATTAAATTATTCACTTTGTTAATCCTCCTTATCCTTGAATATACGGCCAATAATTAATGCAAACGCAAAGCACAAAATGATTAGCAGGAAAGCTATCGTACTACCCATACCATATCGATTACGCAGGAATAGCATACTAATCATCAGCGTACTGGGCACCTCTGTTGCATGTAACGGTCCACCATTTGTTAAGACATAGATTAAGTCAAAGGACTTAAGAGAACCTGTAACAGCGAAAATAGTGCTTATCTTAAGGATAGGTTTAATATATGGTATAACAATATAACGATTTATCTGCCATTCCTTTGCTCCGTCAATCGCAGCAGCCTCGCGATAATCGGCAGGAACACTCTTGATACCTGCGAACATTAACAGCATATGATATCCTACATACTGCCATAACGTAGGGATGAAAGCTGCCACAAGTGCGGTCTTAACATCTCCAAGCCAAATCTTTGCCCAACTATCCAGGCCAATTGCTCTCAGAAATGAATTAAGTAGTCCGTAGGATGGATTGTAAATCTTCAGCCAAAGCTGACCGATTACTACCGTCGAAATAAGTACAGGTATAAAATAAATAGAAAGAAAACCTCGTTCACCTTTTCTTCCCTTACCGAGAAGTAATGCAAGACCTAGTGCAATCGGCAACTGGATTACTACTGAGAAAAGTGCTAACAGCAGTGAATTGCCCAGAGCCTTAACAAAGCCTATTGAGTTGCTGGTAAACAGTTCCGTATAATTTTCAAATCCAATGAATGTCTTTTCTCCAAAGCCTTTCCAATCAAAAAGGCTGTAATAGCCCGACATAAAGATCGGTGCAATAAGAATGCCAAGAAAAAGAACCAGCGCAGGGAGAATAAACAGAAGAATAGTTAGTTTATTACTATATAATTTTTTCATCTTAATCCCTTCCCAACAAGATGAAACAACAAGCTGTTTCACTAGTCATGTATTAGAAAGGAAGCGGTCCCCATATGACTTTAATCCAAACAATCGTTGGGAAACCGCTTCTTTCTTGATCGAACCAGAACCTTAGGACTAATGGTTCTCATTCATATTTCTTAAATTATCATGTTCTTCCCAGAATTACTTAATATCCTTTACAAGACCATCAACAAATGCTTGGCCATCGATAGCAGAAGAATAAATCTGACTTACATAATCAAGATAAATGTTTGCTGTATCAGCAGGCATTGCATTATCACCGAAAGGAACTAACTGGCTTGAGTTAGCAACGATTTCAGCAACAGACTGTGTTAAAGGATTGATGGATGAATAGTCTCCATTAGGATCCTGTGTCCATGCAGGAAGTCCATTACCATCAAGATAACCTTGTTTACAGATGTTTCTTGCAATTTCAAATGCACTATCTGCAGCTACTGCAGCGTTCGGAGAACTAGCTGCAACAGCAAGTCCGTCAGTAGGTCCACCAATAAGCTCGCCTAACTTAGACTTTGTAGAATCGATAACCGGGAACTCAGCAACCTGAACCTTATCAGCAAGACCAGCCTGAGCAAAGTCTGCACAGTTCCATGTACCATTGATGTAGAATGCATACTTACCAGCGATGAAGTTCGCTTTAACTTCGTCATTGGAAAGAGCGATGCCTTCTGGATCAAAATACTTCTTGTTGATCATTTCCTGGAAGATACCAACTGCCTTTACTACATCATCATTACCCCATGAAGCTTTACCTGTGAAGATATCGTTCATAGCAGGAGCACCAGCAGTTTTCTCAATAATGGACTCAAGGTACTCAGTTACACACCAAGTCTCTTTACCTGAGCAACCGAAAGGAATAATTCCCTGTGCAACAAGAGCATCACATACAGCAATCAGTTCATCGTATGTTCCAGGAACCTTATCAAAACCAGCCTGCTGTAAAAGCTCCATATTAGCGAACATTGCAACGATGTTCATTGTGATAGGTGCTGCATAAACACTTCCGTCATATTTAACGTTACCTACCATAACCTCAGGTAACTCAGAAGCATACTTAGCATATGCTGCATCTGCATTATATACACGACCAGCTTCTACGAAATCACCAAGGAATGCACATCCCCATGTATAGAAGATGTCAGGTAATTCGTTAGCAGCTACAGCTGCTTTAATCTTTGTCTTGTATTCCTGGTTCTGAGTAGCTTCCCAGGTAAGGTTGATTTCCGGATGTGCTGCCTGGAATTCTGCGATACCAGTTTCATATGCATGACGGTTGGAATCGCTTTCTACAGCTATACACCACATAGTGAGGTCAATAGGCTCGCTTGCAGTTTCGGTAGATGCATCTGTTTGTGCTGCATCATCTGTGGTAGATGCATCATCGCTAGCGGTTGTTGTATCGCTTGCGGTTGTTGTATCGTTCGTTGCAGGTGACTCAGTTTTTTCTTTTGATCCACATGCTACAAGTGATACGAGCATCCCCATTGTCAATAATAAGGCAATTACTTTTTTCATATACTCCTCCTTAAAAAAGTTTTTATTTATGTCAATGTGATAGGACTCGTTTTCGCGATAAAGCATCAAGCTTTTTCAATATTCTCAAGCCTAAATCACATTTCCACCCCTGTTATTTGACGTTCATTTTAACCATACGCCACGGATATTCAATCTTTATCTTATCGTTATCTAATGTATAATAACACACCGTATCTTCAAACTGATCATTATATACAAGCTTAAAGGTCGAATTCTTATCATCTACAGTGTAGTAGCCGGTAAAATAGCCGTCTTCCATAAATGTTCCCTTATCTGTGAAAAAATAAGACCAGTTTTTCTCAGGGCATTCCCATTCACCAATCAGACCATCAGGCTTACCAGTACCACTGAAGCTATATGTATTATTGCTGTATAAATACATCCCTTCATCATCAAGTAAATAACGAAGCTGTATCATCTCACCGTCTGTATTTTTAAGTTTAATAAACTGACTATCACATACATAGGAATAGTCCTTGCCTTCATACTCAGCGGTACCATCTTTACTGAATACTGCTATTGCTGTCTCTTTATCGTGTATGTATGCCCAACTACCGACGATCTTCAGTGCTTCCTTTGATAGATCCGAGTTGTTCTTACCGCATGCTGTCATTAACAGTAATATTAGTACTGAAGTAAAAAAAGCAAGTAATAATTTAGTTTTTTTCATATTTAATACCTCATTTAGCATCCATTATATAATTAACTGTTTAGTACATGAATATAATATTTTTACTTTTATAAGCAATATTTTTACTTGTTGTATATTTTATATAGATATTCCATGTCCAGGATCGTATTTATACTGCATTTTGTAGAACATCCTGCTCTCTCGAAGAAACCCCTCTTTATATCTCTTTACTAAATTTCCGTTAGTTCTCTGGCAAATGTATATATATATTTAAAGCTCTCCCTTCTTTTTTCTCTCTTGTATCGCTTGTTCATTAAGGACTTTATCCTGATGGCCTTCAATGATTAGCAGTATCCATAATATAATGCCTATGAGAGCTGCCAGACCGCCAAATAAATAGCACAAAAGTGTTTTGTTTGCGATATAAAAAATAATACTTAATACCGCAGATATACCGATTGCCTTTAACATCTTGATTCCTGGTTCTAACATGTTTAATTTATGCTTATATTTTTTCATCCGATTCCTCCTCTAGAGATGTGTTTTCACCAGAATACCATTCATTATATGTGTTGTCTAGTTCACATACAATAATTTAATGATACAGAAAAGCAGCCCTGACGGACTGCCTTTCTGTATCATCAAATTATTATTGTTAATCTAGTATATCAAGTTATACAAATCACATATTATGCCAGTAAATCTTCCTTGTATTTCAATACTTCCATTGCCGCTGTACAAGCCGGACAATCACACCATTTGGCTCCATTCGCTTTGATCTCCTTTGCATGGTTAGCAATCTGTGATGCATTTTCCGGGCCAAATCTTTCAATACCGGAAGCACTGGTAAATAAACTAATAACCGTGTCAATATCCACGATTGAATCCTCCAGTACAGCTACATACTTTTCACTGGCCTGCTTTTCATTCTCTGTTCCTATCGCTTCAAGCCATTCATTTGCAGCCGTTTTTAATCCTTCATAGCAGCGAATGCTTAAAAGCTTTTTGGTATTCTCAATAATAATATTTTGATTGTTCATATACCCCTCCATTCTGAAAACAACATGCGAACATCTTGATTTCTCACACTTCTTCATCGAAACTTTTTATGTGATTATATGCATTTCTTACTGAAAGCTTTATACATATACTACTCTGTTAGAATGGAAAAATCAATAAATATTATCATTTTACAGCAATTTCACGCCATTCTCATCCACCTCATAATCATCCGCCATTCTCTTTATTCTCAAATATACTTGGAAGGGCAACCATTAAAGTGAATGTCTTTGTATTATAATCAATTTTGACCATCCCACCTGCTGTCTCTACAACCTTATTAATATTCTGTAATCCCATTCCATGGGATGAACTTCTCTTTGTAGAGAGCAATCTGTCTCCTCTCTGTTTTACAGTGCCATTGTAGGTATTTGTGATTTTTATCAATAACTGATCATTGATATTTCTTGCTTCTACTGCCACATATCGGGTCAGATAGTCTTCTTGTTTTTCACAAGCTTCCATAGCGTTTTCCAGCCCATTACCGAGAATAATACAAAGGTCAATGTCATCTATGGGAAGCTTCGCCGGTATCTGACAGGTACAGCGAAACAGGATATCCCGTTTCTTAAGGCATAGGGAATAATAGCCAAGGATAGAGTTGGCCACAATATTTTCACAATACACAGGTAATGGTGCCGGATCAATCTTTTCTACATAATCAGATATAAATTGCTTTAATTCATCGTAACGATTTTCCTCAGAAAGACGTTTAATTACTCCAACAAAGTGGCGGACATCATGGCGGATCGCACGAACTTCATCCATCTGCTCATGAAGTGCATCATAATACTCAGTCTGTATTGAAATCTGCTCTCTGGCTTTCATAAGACTGGCAGAGGCCACGGCATAATCACGGTGCACATCCGCCGCCTGCATTACCGCAACCATACTAAGTATCATCAAATAGATGGAAAGGGAGAGCAAGAGGGATAAGGACAGATTTAAATAAATACTGCCATTGATGTAATAGCAATCAATAATAAGTCCGGTAATAGCCAGTACAGTTCCCCAGTAAATCAACATTCCATACCTTTTCATCTGATTACGATTAAAATAGATTTTTAAGGACAGGTATAGTTCTATCGCAAAAGAACACACTGGAAGCAGTATGGTCAAATATCTATTATAGAAACCGCCGGGAATGAACAGGTATAGGAGATACAGAACAATATAATATATTAAAAAGACCAGCTTTTCCCTGCGGGAGCAAATAATTCCTAAAAGTTCCTGAACTAAAAAGATCAGCAGGTACTTGAATGCAAAGGATACCAAAAACATCAACGGATTCATGTCCTCGTATGAAAGATTAAAGAAAAGCTTGTTTTGCCAAAAATGATAGAATTCTGTCGTTAACATGATCCTTACAAGGACGAAGAAACCAATAACAGGCAGCCAGGTTAAGTGACCCGTTTTCCTATAGGTAAATATGTACAATATAACAAAAATAAAGAAGGAGAACAGCACTGTTCCAAATAGGATCATCCTCATATTGTTCCGATTACTAGCCTGCATGATCACTTCATCATAGCTTTGCATAACAGGAGCTATATAGAGGCCTGCAAATCGTGTCGTGGCCACTTCAATGATAATTTCATGTTCTTTGTTCGCAGAAAGAGTTATTGGATAAAGTTTCGCTTCTGTCGTCGTAAAGATATCGTCCAGGTTCTTTGATATCGTTCCACTTTCCGAGGTCAGGCTTCCATCAATATAAATACGGTAAGCGCTCCCAAAATCAGGTATATGGACTGTAACAGGACGAGAAGAAGAAAATCCATTTACTATAAGTCGAAAGCTTGCAAAACCATAGGTTGGTAGATAATCACCCTACAATCGGTAGCGTGACCCACAATGAGGTACCGGAAGGTACAGATCAGGAGAAGCATAAGCTTCATTATCCGTGACTATCAGTTTCTTCCAATAAAACTCCCATTCCCCGTCAAGAATGATACGTTTACCAGTATTGCTCTCAGGTAATTGAAGCATACCGGTTTCCGCCTTGGGTTGACCGGTAAGCTCATGGTAAAATGCTGTATACAACACCGGTAAATGAGAAACGAGGATTGTAAATACCATTCCCATTATGAGCAATATTTCCTTTTTATGAAATCTATTCATAAGGTTCCCCCATCATATTGGAAAATAGGTAGGTGTAATACTTATCTTTTACACCCTTCCCATCTGTAAGATGAAATATGAGTATTTTGTTGCTACTCTCGATGTAAAGGATATCCCGATAATCTATGGTTTGTACTGCTCCCTTGTACTGTATGCTGATTTTAAAATCTCTTTCCTTTCGTAGTTCTTCTAACGCACGATCCAGGATTGCATATAAGCGTTCTTTGTGAAAAGGTTTTTCAATATAGTTAAACGCAAATACCTCATAAGCCTGTGGATAATGATCCTTGCTGGACGAATGAAATATTATTTTAACATCCTTCAATCTATCGCGAATTTTCTTCGCTGCTAAAATACCGTCCATTTCCGGCATATAAATATCTAAAAATAAAAGGTCAACATAGAAATGGTTTTCCAATATTTCTTCCACCAGCATTTTTCCGCTGGTAAAGGTTGTGATATCAAATAAGGGGTCATAATCTAAAAGTGCATCGGATAACAACGCAATATCTTCCATATTATCATCGCATATTGCTATTTTAATCGACATACTTTCCTCCTTTGCATTCCTTAATTTGTAATTAACGTAATAATTCCACAATCTCCGTATTTTAGTAAAATATGCTTTAATTTATTATAACATATTTTCTATTGAAAAAGCACCCTCTCCATATAAATGGAAAGAGTGCTCATCAAATGGTCTGAATTATCGGTATCTCAGCTCACAACCTCTTAATGATATGCTTTAAATCTCTTTAACCTTAGTGCATTGGTTACTACAGAGACTGAACTGAAGGCCATGGCTGCAGCTGCAAAAATCGGATTCAGTAATGGTCCACCGAACAGATAAAGGAGACCGGCTGCAACAGGTATTCCGGCAGCGTTATAGCCAAATGCCCAGAATAAATTCTGTTTGATATTACGGATAGTACTTTTACTTAAGTGAATTGCGGTAGGAACATCCATAAGGTCGCTTCTCATAAGAACGATATCTGCGGATTCCATCGCTACATCCGTACCAGAACCGATTGCAATACCGATATCTGCCTGTACCAGTGCTGGAGCATCATTAATTCCGTCGCCAACCATGCATACCATTTTTCCTTCTCCTTGAAGCTTCTTAACCTCATTTGATTTATCCTGAGGAAGCACTTCTGCAAGGACTCGATCAATTCCCACCTGCTTTGCTATTGCCTCTGCTGTTTTCCGGTTATCGCCTGTAATCATGGCAACTTCGATACCCATAGATTGAAGCTTTTTGATTGCTTTTGTACTGCTTTCCTTAACAACATCGGCTACTGCGATGATACCCGCAAGCTTATTTTCCATTGCAACATACATTGGAGTCTTACCTTCTCCTGCAAGCTGATCGGATGTTGTCTTGAACTCTTCTAATGATATTTTTCTGCTATCCATCAGCTTTTTATTACCAATTAATACATGGATATCATCAATTACTACTTCAATTCCATGACCCGGAATTGCCTCAAACTTTTCTATTTGTTTCAACTCCAAGTATTCCATCTCAGCACGGCGAACAATCGCTTCTCCAAGAGGATGCTCGGAGCCCTTTTCTCCAGAGGCTGCAATTTGAAGAAGCCTCTCTCTTTGTATCCCTGCAGTTGTTATTATATCAGTTACCTCCGGTTTTCCCTCCGTAATCGTTCCTGTTTTATCGAATACGATTGTATTAATCTTATGAGTGGTTTCTAATGCCTCGCCACCCTTAATTAATATACCATTTTCGGCTCCCTTGCCAGTAGCAACCATAATTGCCGTAGGTGTAGCAAGACCCAGAGCACAAGGACAAGCAATAACCAGTATCGATATAAATATCGTTAATGAGAAGGCTAAGGAATGTCCTGTAAGGAACCATGCCAAGAAAGCAATAGCTGCGATCGTACATACAACGGGTACAAAGTATCCGGATACAATATCCGCCATCTGAGCGATCGGTGCCTTGGAGCCCTGAGCATCCTCCACCAGCTTTATAATCTGTGCTAAAGCCGTATCGCTTCCTACTTTCGTTGCCTTGAACTTAATCATACCATTCTTGTTGATACTTGCAGCAAATACCTTATCTCCTGCCTTCTTATCAACTGGCATGCTTTCACCAGTTAACATTGCTTCATCAATTGAGGTATTCCCTTCTAGAACAACGCCATCCACCGGAATTTTATCGCCGGGTTTTACTAAAATGATATCTCCGATTTCAACTTCATCAATCGGTACTTCCATCTCTTTTCCATCTTCGATTACTATTGCTGTCTTAGGAGCAAGACCCATCAGTTTCTTAATCGCCTCAGAGGTTTTTCCCTTTGATACTGCTTCTAAGGATTTACCAAGTAAAATCAAGGCAATAATTACACCAGCAGTTTCATAATATAATGATTCTACAGCCATATGATCGCCCTGAATAATTCGATACGTGTTATATAAGCTGAATAATATGGCAGACGAAGTTCCGATGGCTACTAATGAATCCATATTCGGGCTTCTTTGAATCAAGGCTTTGAAACCCACTGTATAGAATTTATATCCGGCTATAATAATTGGTAGAGTAAGCGATACCTGTAATAAAGCAAATCTCAGGGGATACATCATCGGATTTAATGTCATTGGTATCGGGAACGGCCACCAGGATACCATAGGAACCATGGCAAAGTACAAAAGGGGAAGTCCAAAAACAGATGCAACAATAAACTTTATCCAGAGTGTCTTAATCTCTTTTTCCTTGCGAAGCTTATCTTCATCCACCGTATTTTTATCAATTTCTAATGCCTTATATCCTGTTTTCTCAATACATTGCTTTATCGCAGAAAGCCTGAGCTTCTGCGTATCATATTCAACCGTTGCCTTTTCCGTAGCCAGATTAACCGTTACTTTATTAACGCCCTCTAGCTTTGCGATAGCTTTTTCAACCCTCTGTGCACAGGCTGCACAAGTCATCCCGCCGATAGGAATTGTTACTTTATTCCCTTTACTTTCTTCAATCACACCATATCCAGCGAGTTCTACCGCTTCTTTAATCGCAGTCATGGAGGTTGTCTGATCATCAAATTCTACAGATAATTTCTCGGTAGCAAAGTTCACGTTTGCATTTGCTACACCCTCCAGCTTACTGACTGCTTTCTGTACTCTCTGTGCACAGGCCGCACAAGTCATACCACTAATCTTTATCGTTTCTTTATTCATAAGGTTCGTCCTTTCTTAGAAGCATCTATATTCACAATCCGTCTTACAAACCACATTTATGTCTTATAGATAAGCCATATCTTGAAGTTTATAATAGAAGCTTTCCATAAGTAATCCTAGTTCATAACTATTATATACTTCGAATATGAAGATTTTATGGAGTTTTCTATAAGTCATTCATTTATTTTATATAAAATGATATTGAGGAATACCTTATTATATAAAAAATCAACCAGTATCTTTAGCCTTTCATTACTTCTGACTAAAGATTTACTGATTGATTTTAATTATAAATCATATTCAAGGTTTGATAAAGAGTTAAGTTAATATGAGATTTTCTTTTACTGTTATAATAGCTTATTCATTTTCCTTGGTTCTTCTCACGCCATTTTCGTCTACCTCATACCCATCCACCTTCGTACTAACTGCAAGGGAGCCATCGGTCTTGAAGTAATACCATTTCTCATTAATCTCCAGCCATGAGTTGGATACCATTATGCCATCCTTATAATACAAGCGCTGCCCGGCATCGTTCACAACCCATCCCTGTGCTGTAGCGGGGTCAATGCTCAGCTTAATGTACCGGTGCAGCATTGCCGCAACCTCACCACGGGTCGCATTACTTCTTGAACTAAACCTGCTGTCACTTCTACTCATCACGATGCCCGCCTGTTGCATAGAGGTTACTGCCTCCTTATAGGTACTTCCGGTGAGATCAGCATCTGCAAAGGATATTGCCTCTCGGATAACAGGAAGCGTATAACCGGTTGCTTTCGCATAATTACTGAGTATCAATGCAACTTCCTCACGGGTAACAGCCTGATCCGGTGCACCCTTACCACTGCTAACCTCGCTTATGATACTGTTCTTATAAGCCCATTCCATATATGGTGCATAATACTGATCGGCTTCGACATCCGTAAATAAATCGGTCTTGTACTTACTTACATCCACTCCTGCCATCCTTCCCAGGGCTGTAACCAACGTTCCCCGACTGATTGCCATATTCGGTGAGAAGGTTGTAGTTGTGGTACCATCAATGAGTCCTCTCCCTGCCACATAGTCAATGGATTCTTTCGCCCAATGAGTAGAGATATCTGTATATTTCTCCTTTGGCGTCGAATAACCAACACCGTATACTGAAAAATGATTACTGTCAAACATTATGCTCCCACTGTTCGTATCATAGGCGGAAGACTCTATACGGGTCGCTTTACCACTTTTGTCCACATACACTCCGAATAAATGGCTCACATTCTCTTTCTTACCAGGAGTGTAGGGAATTGACAGGGTAGCATTTCCCTTACCAAGGGAAGTAATGTGAACCGTCTTACCCTTCTTCACATAGCTAATGGTAATATTGTATACCGGTCTTTTTCCTATCATTGTCTTCGCATCACCAGTAAGACCGGTTACTGGCTCGATATGGATGGTAATATCCCCGGTACTCTGCTTCTGTATCTCCTTTATGGCTTCCAGATCAAGACACAGTCTATACAAATCACATTCTATTTCCAATGTTGATACCTCAATCGTCGTCAATTGTGTCAATATATCCTGTGACAATACCACACTAAGTGAGTCAGTTCCAGCGGGCCTGCTGATCGAAAGCAAGATGCTGATACCGTCTTCGGCTTTGCCCTGTTTTACTGATTCTGTCTGTGCTTTCGCCATCGTATTAGCAACGATTTTCTTTGAAATTACTGCCGTAGCAGAGTTGTCGGCTCCTTTCTTGGCTTTTATATAAGCCTTTCCTATCGTAGGCAGATTCGACTTAAATATCGACTTAGTCTCTTTAGAAGGTGTATTACTTGTGGTTTCGGTACTACCTCCAGCGCCACCGGAGCTGACATTACTCTGGAATATAGTTAAATGAATCGTGTAGTTCTTCGTGGTAATCCCATCCTCGGCAGTCACCGAAACTATTGCATCACCGGGCAAGCTCTGTGGCTTCGTAATTGTTACTGTGGCATGTGGATCCTCCGATACTGCTCCAACCAATACGGAACGGGTGCCAGAAGGTAGTGTCATTTGATATTCCGTGATATTTGGATCAAATTCGTTGATCGGGTTCCCATTTACCGTAAGATGGCTCAATAAGGCATTGCTGGATGGAGTATAGCTATTCACAATGTTGACATTAAGGGTAACCGGTTTTCCCATATCAAAGGAAATAATAAATGGCAATACATCACCTTCTGAAACTCCAAGCCCATTGATATAGCTGCTTTTAATAGTCAATGCGTTTCCGGAGACAGCATAAGCCTCAGTTGGCAATGAGACTGAGCCATATACTACATCCGTAATGGTACTATTCGCGTTCCTGGTGATAGCAGTGCTTATATCATCCGATGCGTTAAGATCATAGCTGATACTTGTCGGACTGATTGTTGCATCTAACGGAATAACCATAATAGGCTGACTCACCGATTTATTGTATAGTGTGCAGGTGATGGTGACTGCGCTGCCACTTACGGAAACTGCTTCTCCATTTGCTGGTGTAGTGACAATCCCATTGCTAATAAACTCATGAAAGGCTACCTCCTCTGATGAATTATCACTCCTATTTAATATCACCTTAAGCCCGGTAAGATCAAGAGCTTCTCCTTCTATGTAAGTGAGCTTGATTGGCTCATTCTCAATGCTTATGGAAGTTACAGCAGATTCCATGGTCTGTTCAACGCCACCCCCGTTATAAGGACGCTGATAGGTTACTCCGTAATCTATATCATTTACAGTGACTGTAATAAGTTTACCGTCAATGGAAGCCGGGAGCCAAAGATATAACAAGCCATCATCATCTGTTGATATACTTTCGATACCATAGTCTATCCCGCCAATGTTGGCCGCTGTAACGAATTGATTCGGTTGTCCAGGTATCGTTAGCTTAACGAGAGAGAGAGCCTCTCCGGCACTGTTGACAGGAGTACTGATGAATAATGATTTAACTGTTCCACCGTTAATCGTGACTGTATTATGATGTAAAAACATACTATCTCCAATATAATTGGCAATGACTGTACCACCGTTGATTATAATATTACCGGCAGTACCTTCTGCTCCTGTGCCGCCACCAATACCCGTAGCAGATACCTCTCCATTGGAAATCACCGTACCGCTTTCGATAATCAGTGTACCGTCTGTAGTGTTAATTCCTGCGCCGTAGCCATTATATCCTCCCTTTATATTAGTACCTATTTCAAGCTTGCCAGTTGAAGGATTACTACTATCCATAATTGTTAATATAACATTGTTTGCTATCTTAATACCATTCTCTTTACCAGCAGTTATAAAAATCTTCATATGATGTCCGTTAAGGTCGAGTGTCACATTTCGCCCTACCGTCAGTTGGTTTGTGATATCTAGGATATCACTCTCCAGAACAACATTGCCGGATCCTCCTGTCCCCAAAGCGGCTGACAAAGCCTCTTTTGTACTCACCCCTACAGTCTCTGTTGCATCCGCCGCTATAGCTGTTGTTGGTAGTATGGTAAACAACATTGCAATACACAACAAAAGGCTTAAGATTCGCTTATGCTTCTTATTCATACTTTCACTCCTTATTGTATTAACCTTTATTAGGCAATTGCGGAACTCTTAGGATATCTTAATAACAGAAAATTCGCAAAGCGTACTTTCTGTTATATAGTTTCGCAATTACCTATGAAACTTTATGATTCGAATAATATTAGAAAAATCATATGACTATGATTCGTTCTGGTAATGAAGTTTCAATTTCTTCCACTCTATTAATATATCGAAAAAAATAACTCAAAACACAAAATGGCGAAATTAACGCCTCTAATGCCGAAATTAACATAAAGGATTAAAAGAGAACCCTTTTGGTTTTATATTATCAGGCTATGTCTCGACGATTCAAAACCTGCACAACAGGTCGATGCATATCACATAAAATTCCTCATCAACGCCTTGATAAGCGAACGAAATTGTCCTGCATAAATTTCCTGTTGCTTTCGATATGTATTCTAAGGATGTGTATAATTCTTGCTTGTGCTTCATGGCCTGCCGAAAATATTTCGTTGAACTGTAATCCTCCCCAGGCAACGCGGGTTTAAAAAGACAGATGGGCTAATATATGGGATATCTCGTTTATGTATGCATTAAAGGTACTATTGATTTGATTAATATCTTCTGCTAAATCTCCTAAAAAATTAAAATGATCAATGTCAATATTGATATCCAGATTACCACAAAGCATATCAATAAATCATATTCGAACTTGTGTTCTGTTATGTTATATGGTATACTTACATTAATCAGTTTATAAGAATTAAAGGAGGGTTTATGAAAACTTTACTGAAACTTATGAAAAAGCACAAAGCTGAAATTCCAACTGATAAATTGATGTTGTTTGAAGATTTAGTACAAACATATCATGGAGACGAACGTGAGGAAAAGTTTCTAAAAGCGATGGAGGAGCAACTCACCAAGGAACAACGTTTCCGACTATTCGAACAACACGGAGCATGCAGTGGCACTAGATACGATAAAGATCGTACAGCCTTCTCACTTGAACACGCTGATAAGCCTCTAGTGGAAAGACTGGAGCTATTTACACGTACTTTTGGCAGAACTGCTGTTTTGAATGATGATAATACCATAACAGTAAAGTTTGCATGTAAGCATGGATATTATAAGCATGCGCCAAAGGGTAATTTCCGTCAACTTGCTACTATTGAAACTTATTTCGAAAGATGCGCAGGAGGGCGCTTATATGAGCTCCAAAAAGCATTGGGTATTAAACTGAAAATTATTCTGTTGACGTGTCTCCTCTTAGCGCAAATATTCTTAACCCTGTTATATTTACCTTTGAGATAGTAGCTTAACTAACATAAAAACCTTCCCTGTACTTTGGCGAGTCCGGGAAGGTTTTTATCTCATGCTGTAAAATCAATCGCTTTTATGATATCTTTCACAGCATCTCTGAAAATTTCATTTGAACGAATTAAAATATTTGCAATCATCTTCGCTTTTTCAGCATCCGATTCCGTGTGTGTTGGATCGTTCCATGAAATATTAATGATTTCCCATGAGTTTTCTTTCAAGGCTTGATATCGATCAATCGCTGCATTTAAACTCTGCTGGTTGATGTCCTTAATATATTCCTTGCACATCTGAAGAAAGCCTAATGTACTGACATTACTTTCATGGAAAATGCATTGCTGCGGATAGAAGCCTTCCATGGAGCCGCGCTGTAAATAGTTGATATAAGAGCAGTAGCCATCAGAACCATAATGCATAAACTGTCGAAACGAATCAGGAGTTTCTGAGCTAATAAACTCCTCTTTATCCCATCTTCCGGACATCATCAAGCAATAATTATATAAAGCTTTCTTACATGCTTCCTCAATATCCAGTTTATAATCAATATGGGAAAGTAATAGGATTTCCATATCAGGCTTCAACCAGTTATCTAGAGTCTCCATATCATATGGATTCATATTGAAGTTTTTTTCATCAAGACCTTCTACAAATTCATGGGCACGGATTTTATGTCCATCTGCAATAATTCCAGTAACAAACAAAAAGGCCGCATTGTTGGATTTATCTTGAATAATGACAGGGTATCCTTTCTGAAGCTGTCTTCTGATGATCGCAATTATTTCATCAAATGTCCTATGATTTGTTGTAACCGTTTTGTAATCAAAGCCATATATTTGAAAGCAGTCATGAATGAATTCCTTGTTATAGTGTGAAAAACCAAACGCCAGGGTTGATATTCCTGATTGCAAGATGTATTCCTGATCATCATTAATCTGATGATTATTATAATTACGTCGTTCTTCCAGTCCCATAAAAAGTTTGAGTGCTGTCATAACTGCCGGAAACGCCATGCCGTGAGGCCAATATGCGCCAGTATAGGGAGCTACATCCTGATATGGTAAAAGCATTTGAATGAAATTTGGCTTGTTTATTTTGAAATCTGATGGATTGAGTATGCTATCAGTGGAACACTCTAAGATTTGCGATAAATCTACTAGTAATGCAACTTCCGGCATAGCATTACCATTTTCCCACTTACTTACAGCCTGAGGACTCACACCCAATTTTTCGGCTAGCTCTTCCTGTGTCATCCCTTTTTCTTTTCGAAGGCTAGCTATTTTCTCACCGGCTTTTTTTACATCAAACACATCCATACACCTCTTTCCATTTTTATTGTAAGTATATCAAAAAATCAAGCTAATTCCATATATACAAAGTTGTATTTAATCTTTGAAATACAACTTAAAGTTGAGAAAAATATGAATGTCCAATCAGCTAATTCAATCATACAATACATCCTCCCTTTTGCATATAAAAGGATATTCCTTGCCCTATGGGCCAAGTCAAGAATTTCTCCTTATAAAGTAAACTTAAGGACATATAGAAAAGCAGCCCAAACAGACTGCCTTTTTATAGAAATTTAACATTAATAATATATAATAATAATTTACTCTTTTACTCCCCCAACCGTCAGTCCGGATACAAAGTACCGTTGTAAAAATGGATATACACATAAAATAGGTACACTAGCCACAATTGTAATTGCCGCACGTAAAGCCAGTGGTGTCGTTACTGTGCCACCTTGACCGGCTACAGCCTGTGCACCTGCCATACCACCTTGATTTGTCCCTGCATTCATTGCACTCGCCAGTAGTTTCTGCAATTCATATTGAAGCGTGGACAGCTTCTGATTTCCCGAATTATACAGTAACGTATCCATCCAGCTATTCCAGCTGCCTACTGCTACGAATAGAGCAATAACCGCAAGAGTTGGCTTACAAAGCGGCATAATGATACGCCACCATATACGAAAATGTCCTGCACCGTCTATTTTAGCTGACTCCGGGAGCGACTCAGGAATTGTTTTTATATAGGTTCGTATGACAATTAGATTGAACGCACTGATGATATTGGGTATCCAGTAAACCATAAATGTATTTAACATATTTAAGTCCTTTATCAATAAATAATTAGGGATAAGACCGGCGTTAAAGTACATTGTTAACACGAATATTAGCGTAATTGGTTTTCTTAATGTAAACTCATTCCGACTAAGGGCATACGCCAACATAGATGTAAAGAAAATATTCGTGATTACAATAACAATTGTCTTTGTAACGCTAATAAAAAACGCATCATAAATCGTATACATATGAAAGACAATATCATAATTTTTTAATGAGAAAATTCTAGGCCAAATCGTTATTCCACCTTTTACTGCGTCTGCTCCGTCATTTAAGGAAATCGCTAATGTGTTTAATAGCGGATAAATCATAATTATACATAAGAATATCAGGATGCCTGTATTTATTATTGTGAATATTATGTTCCCTGGTTTCCACTTTTTATTTTTCACACACACGCCTCCTTATATCAGTGTTTCTTCGCCAAGACGACCAGCAATAAAGTTGACAATCCCAACGATAATAATACCTACCACTGTTTTAAACATACCCGCCACAACTGCTAAACTGTAATTTCCCATCTGATAACCATATCGCATTACAAATACGTCAATTGTTTCTGATTTTTCAACTACCAAGCCGTTACCTAAGAAATATGGAATTTCAAATCCTGCCTCCAAAATATAACCTGTGGACATAATCAACAGTATGACGATGGTTGGTCGAATACCCGGAAGCGTAATGTTCCATATTTTACTAAACCGACCCGCACCATCCATTTCCGCAGCTTCGTATAACGATGGGTCTATGGCAGTTATTGCAGCTAAGTACAAAATAGTATTCCATCCCAATTCTTTCCATAGATGACTTAATGCAGCAATTCCCCAAAAATATTCGGGTTTCGACAGAAACTGTATCGGCTCGTCAATAATATGTAATGACAGCAGTGCTGAATTAATAAAACCACCTGAACTTGGCGCCGAAAGTGCAACTGAAACAATTCCAGCCACAATGATCCAGCTAAGAAAATGTGGCATATATGTGATATTTTGAATCACTCGTTTAAACACTCCGTCCTTTACTTCGTTCAGCATCAGTGCCAGGATAATGGCAAATACTGTACCAAGAACCAGAGTCAGTATGCTCTGCCCCAATGTGTTTATGATGTCCTGTATGAAGCGTTCTCCATTTATTCCTGTAAACAGTTTCTTAAAATTATCAAATCCAACCCATTCCTGCTCCCACATACTGCGGCCTGGTTTAAACTTCTGGAAAGCCATAGACCAACCGTATATTGGTATATACTTGAATAAAATCTGATATAAAAGTAACGGTATACTCATGATAAGCAGGGCTTTCTGTTCAAATAAGGTAGCCCACACACTTTTTCTTCTTTTTTTATTCAACCTGGTACCTCCCACATAATGTGGGGGGTCATTGACCCCCCACAGTCCTACCTTTAGCCATTATTTCCAGAGCTTAATTCGTTCCTGAATGCCAGCATTTATAGCATCCTCATAAACTTTTACATCTATTTTCTTTATAACATCTACATATTCAGCCCAATTACTTTCGAAATCATCAACGGAACCTGTAATTATTTTGGGCAAATACTGTACTCCTGCATCAGTAAGCTGTTGGTTAACCTCATTTGCTTCATCACTCAGTGTAATATTCCAACATGGATAATATACCGGGTTATCAGGCGGACTATTTACAAACTCACGCCATGTCTTCTTGTTATAAGCCTTCATGAAAGCTTTATCATAATCAGTTAACGTATCATAGAACTCAGAAGGCTGGTCATCTGGTCCGTATGCATTACCATCCGAGAACTGTCCATTGTGCTTTGGCAGTAAGTCAAGTAACGCTAATAATTTGTTACTGGAACGCCATGTTAAATCCTTGGAGTTAATTCTTTGCTGTTCTGTACGATAGAACATGCCGTTTTCGTCAACCTCATAGTCTTCTCCTTCAATACCCCATGACAATACCTTCTGCCAAGGTTCACTCAGCATAATATCTAAGAATCTGAGTGCGACCTCAGGCTGTTTACAGGATACTGATACACCAAAGCCTTGGTTCGTATTCATAACATCACGGTCTGCATAGTATGGTTCAGCACCCGGGTAAACAGGCATGACCGGAGCATACGTTCTTTCGTCGATTCCGGATCCTTGTAAAGAAATTGTAGCATTCTGGAAGTTCCAATATTGATCATGCATACCAAGTACGGTACCAGTTGCAATTTTTGCAATGTATTGATCAAAATTCATTGTAAAGGACTCAGGATCTACTACACCTTTGGCATATTCTTCATTTAAGATCTTGAACCAGTCTTTTGCAATCTGCTTGTCAGCATAGATTGTTGCATTATTGTTTTCATCAACAACGACACCACCGTTGTTAGGATTACCTGCAAGGAAGTTCGGCGGATTCGTCATACCCCACTCACGTCCAGTGGAAGCAAGAACTGCAAAGCCTACCGTTTTCTGACCATTTATCTCAGGATATTTTGCCATATAATCTTCAATCAGTTTAAAATATCCTTCAATTGTAATATTGGTAAGATCCGGATAGCCAGCATCCTCAAGCACAGCCTTCTGAATCCAAAATGCTGTACCCCAGTGTGTACCACCGGTGATTTCGCCATAGAAACGATTATAGTTCGGGAATATGTATAATCCTGGTTCTACCTCTGAACCGTTATAGCTCATTTTTTTGATATACGGATCTACATGCGTTTTAAGATTAGGATAATTGCCTGTAGCAAGGTAATCATCGAGCTTAATCAATGCGCCACCTTCCAGAAGACGTAACTTTAAGTCTGTTGTTCCAATTAGGTCAGGATAATCTCCACCTGCCAGCATAACGCCAATTTTCTGGTCAGCATTGTCTGGGGTAACGATATCATATTGAATTGTTACACCTAATTTCTCTTTAAGCAATTTACTTATCTTATTATCCGGTGCGGGCGCTTGTTCTGCAGACATTAACCACACAGTAAGTGTAGTATCCTTGTCAGGTGTAAGTACCCCATATGGATCTGCCAGCGGATCATCCGAAACATTGGTATCCGGTTCTGTTGAATCTGATTCATCAAGTGATGTCGTTTCAGAACTCGGAGCCTTGGTCGGCTCAGCCATGGTGTCAGTGTCATCCTTCTTACATGCTACCATGGATAATACGACCACCAGAGCTAAAATAACTGAGATAGTTTTCTTAATTTTCACTACTTTCCCTCCTTATATTATTCATTACTTTGTAATCTATGTACATAGATTATATACCAATTATTTACTATATTGGTAATATTTGTCAATTACAAAAAATGTGTACACAGGTACACATTTAAAATGTTACGAAATTGTCTGAGACATATTTCATTCGAGGGACAGAATTCGTTATATATTGTTCTTTTGATATCACCACTTTATAACTCCGGTTTTCTTCACTCAACGCACCGTAATATCTTTGACTGTTTCTCCTTCAAGTATCTTTGGTGAAGTCCAATTTATGTACTTTGGATTTTTATCTTCCAAAATATCTATCATAACATTTGTGGAAAGAGTACCGAGGTTTTCCGGATCAATAGATACTGTTGTTATTTTTTTTTCAAGCCATTCTCGTAAATATATACCATCTATCCCCATGACTGAAATGTCCTCGGGTACACGAACCCCATTCTTCTCCACACCTCTGATGAAACCATACGCTATATCATCGTTAAAGCACAATAAGGCCGTTGCTGAGGTGTTACTTTTCAGGTATATCTCCGCTGCTCTTTTTCCTATACTGAAGGACGCATAATTTGTATAATTGTCATCAGAAGATTGCAATCTCAGTGTTGGATCAAGGTGCCCAATATGCATATTTTCGCTATTACTTATTTCTGCCCGTATGACGAGTTCATCTAAGTCTATATTTATACCAGAATCACGTTTATATTGCTCCATACGTGTTTTCCATATCCGATATCTTATTTCGCTGTTCTTTCCTTTATCTTGTAATACCATTCCAATTTTCCGATGTCCTTTATTCATAAGGTAATCAATACCCATGTTAACTACCTTGTGATTATCAATCAGGACATTATGGACTGGATGGGCAAATGAGAAGCTTGCATCGTTTGAGGTAACAACTACTGGTAAATAATAATTTACTCCCACTGTGTTAATGTATTTTTCAGCTAAAGCTTCTAAAGAAAATATAACCCCATCAACCAAATGTCTCCTTATTTTATCAAATTCACAATTGATATCAAGAAATATTGAATATCCCCGTTTATAAGCAGCTCTTGTTGCGCCATTAAAAAATTGAAGATTGTACGACGTAATAATGTCGTTTTGATAAAGAATAAGTTGCCTAGTCTTTTGACTCTGCAGCGATAACGCGATTGGATTAGGGTTATAACCCATATTCTTTGCTATCTCCAATATTCGCTCCTTAGTATCTTTTTTAATGTAACCTGAATTATTTACTGCACGGCTCACAGAAGCAACCGAAACACCCGCTGCTCTTGCGACATCTGCCCTTGTGGCAGTCTTTTTCATAAAGGTATCCTCCCTTCCTATATACTCCGGCGGTGATTCTATATATCTGATCAGTGAAGTATGTGTATTTTGATATATGACATTTTTGTAAATATTTGTTTATCTTTAACAATTATTGCATATCATTTTCTAAACTTCAATATAAAATTAACTTAATACAAGCACCACAGAAAGTTTCATGTAACTTTCCGTCATTAAATAGAGCAATCTGTATAAAAAAGGGATGTTTCATAATGTATCCGCGGGGATAATTACTTACCATAATGCACTGTCGGAAGAACGTATTGTTGTATTTTGTATGAATCAGGCGAATATTCTTATTCGCATGAGACATATAAAATCAGTAATATGTCCTTCCGTCTGTGTGTGAGGTAAGTAATTGTCCTCGCGAATGTATTATGAAACATCCCCTTCTTTTCTAATAGTGACTAGTTCTAAGTATTCCTTAATCACTCCATGCACATTTTAACATAATACCTCGATAGTTATTTGATAGTTATAATACCCTTTACCAATACGATACTCTGGATGTATGTTTTTTGACCAGCCATTGTCTCCGCCTAAGCCTGCATGAAGATAATCCACATTCATATAGATATTTCCATCTCTGATCAGTTCATCCTCATAATTAGCCTTATCACAGGCTAAAATAGAATAATCATGAATATCAAAATGAAAAGGAATGGCTCCGGTAATTCGTATTCCACGGCCTGAGCTGTCTTGTACTACCAGATATCTGACATCCTCTTTCCCGCCACATTCAACAGGCTTTATATATGGAATATACTGCTCGGCAACAGTGCTGCTATAGCAGCCTATATGGGCCGCTTCCTTTCTGTCTCTGTAATTTTCCCATGGCCCTCTTCCATACCAGGTGATTCGATCTTTCTCTTTATTTAACACAAAGGATAGTCCAATTCTTGGAATTGTTTCACTAATACAATTATTAATTACCGTCTTGTTTATTTCTATTCCTCTGCTTCCAATCCGATACTGTGTATTAACAACTAGCTTTTCATGATTATAGGATACTTTGGTAAATATGAATATTTGAGTATCTGTTGCAGCGACTTCCACCTTGTGAACTGAGATCTTCGGTTCCCTCAGTTCCTCTTCCAGCCAGCCAGCCAGATAATTAAAATGAGGATGCTTTGTTCCTTCGTCAATTCCGGTTGCCGCTCTGTAGAAATTATCGATACCTCCGGCAAAAGCCTCTGTCCCATGTAAAAACACTTTTGTGAAATGACACCTGTGTTTGTCAAAACGAACTTCTGTAGTATCGCCGACAATCAAAATCTCATCAAGCGTTTCCTTCATCGTCAGCTTTTCACCATGAATCACTACTTCCTGATCTCTTAATACTGACTCTTCAACAGGAACCTGACATGTATAAACTACCTCTCCAGCTTTACCAAGGGATGAATTTTCCCTCAACACCACACGCAGGTTAATAAATGCTTCTCCATACACTTTCTCATGAGTATATTCAAGTTCAAGGCGATCCGACATTCCCGGTAGTGTCAAATACTGCTTCAGTTCCCCACTTTCAATGATACTTCCATCACATTGTAAGTCCCATAGAATCCTGAGATGTCCAAGATCCCGAAAGAGATATTTATTTTTAATATAGTACTCGCTTCGTTCCATAAAGGGCTGCTTAGGGTTATATGTTATCTCTACCGGAGCCTGACAGTTTCTTATCTCATATGCTGCAGGTTTCCAGCTAAGATCCGGGAATACTACTCCATTCAGACACATATCTTCAACAGGATCCCTGACTTCCTCGTTAAATGCTCCTGCATATACGTACCTGACTGATCCGTCTTCTCTCCTTTGTACCAATGCCTTATCCTGAAAATCCCATATCAAACCGCCTTGGAAGCGGGGATATTTCTCTACCATATCCCAGTACATTTTAAAATTACCGTTACTGTTGCTTTTCGCATAGGCATATTCACACATAATAAAGGGGCGTAGATCTGTACTATCCGTCATCTTCTCTTCGATCCATTCCTTGGGCGGATACATGGAGGCTATAATATCAGAGATATTACTTCCTGGGTTTGTGGATTCATATTGAACATATCTTGTCTTGTCATATTCCTTGATCCAGCCATACATTGCAGCATGATTAGCTCCTGCACCGGATTCATTACCAAGTGACCATATAATAACAGAGGGGTGATTCTTATTCCTGAGTACCATTCTTAATGCACGTTCCATATAAGCTGCTGTCCACTCCGCTGATGCACTGAGCTGTCCACCATATTCATGAGTTTCAATATTGGCTTCGTCAATCAGGTACATCCCCATTTCATCACACAAATCGTACCATATGCTTGAATGCGGGTAGTGACTGTGACGGACTGCATTAAAATTCAACCGTTTCATTTGAGTAATCTGCTGTCTCATATACTCCTCAGATACATATCTTCCAGTCTCAGGGCAGAATTCATGCAAATTAACGCCTCGCACAATTAATCGTTTTCCATTAATGCAAAGTACCCCATCCTTACGAATCTCCAATTTACGAAATCCTACTCTGGTACTTTCAATATCGGTTACCTTTCCACTACCATCAATTGTCTCCATAACTAATGTATATAGATATGGGTCCTCTGCAGACCAAAGCCTTGGTTTCTCAATCCAGGTGGAAGGAAATGCTATATAATTGGGACCAAGGTAAAAGCCGCATTGTGCATAAGGCTTACTTTGAAATGCGGTTATCAGTCTTCTTTCAGCATCATAAAGACTTAACTTAACGTGGCATTCGCCATACCCCCTCACTGTATTGTTCGGCTGGAGCATTACTCTCAGCTCCGCTTTATCATAATTATCTCCTTGAAACAGTGTTTCAACCTTATAATCAAAAATCCTTTGTTTTTCCTTCGCATAGACTCTTACATCACGATGAATACCGGATAGGTGCCAGTAATCCTGATCCTCCAGATAGCTTCCATCACAAAATTGTAATACTTTCAGCGCTAGCGTATTCGTTCCGGTTTTGATAATATTCGTAATATCAAAGGCTGCATCCAGTTTACTATCCTGGGAATATCCTATTTCAATACCATTCACCCATAGATAAAAACAGGATTCCACTCCACCAAATTCAATAAATACATCCTTTCCTTTATAATAATCAGGTGCTTCAAATGTAGTACGATAGCATCCGGTCAAATTCTTTTCCGGTACAAAAGGCGCATTCAATACAACCTCACCCTCTGCGAGTTCTATCTCAAAATGAGAATTTGCGCCTTCTCTCTTAAATGGATATAAGATATTGGTATAAACAGGCTGTCCATAACCCTGAAGTTCCCAATTAGAGGGAACCGGTATATCCTCCCAGTCAGAGTCATTATAGTTTACCGCTTCAAAGCCTTCCGGTGTGTCCATTGGATTCTCTGATAATTTGAATTTCCATAATCCATTTAAGCTTTGAACATATTTTGATATCGAACGGTTACCGTCAAGTGCCTGTTCAACTGTTTCATAGGCACCATATGGAGAATGCATCGGATATCTGTTTTTTTGTGTTACATGTTGATTTTCCCAGATCCTATTCATCATTTATACACTCCTTTCTCTGTGTTTAAGGTACTTGTCATTAGCTCTATTATATAGTATCTTATTTTTATAATGAAATGTTTTATATGGTCATATTTTTATCCATTTTGGTATAAAAAAGGATTGGAGAAGCATGGGCTTATGATAGAATCAATTATGAAAAAAGATGTAATATATCGATGCATCGGTTCTAATTTTACAGATGGAATTTTGGCCTGTGGTTATATGACGAAGCCATTAAAGGAGCAATCGCAGTATAATTTTGTAATAGATTATTACAGCTGTTTTGTGTTGTTGTCCGGTAGTGGATTTTATTATACAAAAGACGATGTTAAGATCCCGATTCATCCCGGTGATTTTGTTCAACGAATTCCAGGTGAAAACCACTCTACAGAAATAATTCCGGACGGAAACTGGCTTGAATTTTTTATCAGCATAGGACGCACTACCTATGATTATCTACGAAGTCTGGATCTTCTTCCTGCCGATTCTCCCGTGAGCAAAATATACTATGATGACAATACAATACAAATGTTTTCCAGACTGCTGCAACAGCTGAAAGAAGCAAATGATTCACAGCTTCCATATCTGTCACTGAAAGCTCAGGAGGTGATTCTATCCACTCTAAATGGCATTCAAAAGGTTCCTCCTAAAGATGCATTAATTCACTCTATAGAAGAAGCCTGTCGTCTTCTATCCTCCGAAGTCGATAACGATGTTCCATTAAAGGATGTTGCCTCTGCCATCAATATGAGCTATGAGAATTTTCGTAAGCAATTTACTAAAATAGTAGGGATGTCACCCTCTAAATATAGAATTGAGCAGAAAATGAAGCACGCCAGGCTTATGCTTTTATCAGGAGTGTCCATAAAAGAAACGGCTGTTCTTACTGGTTATAGTGATACTTACTCATTTACGAAGCAATTTACTCATGTAACAGGAATGTCCCCAGGCCGGTTTAAACTTTCCCATCATCTTCGATAGACCAAGAAAATATACAAGAAATAAATCGCACCCTATCATTTTTTAATGATTGGGTGCTATTTATTTCTTTATTCATTATTCATCACAGTCCACCTAATACATACATCACAATATTCAATCCTTTTATTTGCTTGATGCAATTTTATCAAGTGTCCTTATTTCTTTATTCATTAATCCAAGGAGTGAAATTATCGTTCCAGATACTCCTGTAAACAGAAACATTAACGCTATGCCGGAGCCTCTTCCATCTCCTACTATTGGCATAATAAGATGCTTCATAGCAGAATTCCCATTCATAAATGGTTCAAATATATAATCTGCCAGAATACCTCCTAATAAATACCCCAATGGAATTGTACAATACTGCAAGGTATCTCTTGCTGAAAAGACACGTCCCTGCATCTCTATCGGAATATGAGTTCGAATAATGAACATCATATTGGCATTTAATAGTGATAATGGTAAATTCCCCAGGAAATTAAAAACAATCCATATCGTTGGGTTTTGTTCTACAAACGTACCAGCCAGAAAGCTGAGTAGTACAGAAGGTAAATAAGTACATACCGCTAATAATGCAACACCAATTGTTGATTGCTTCTGCTGATATACCCATATTAATAAAGCATAATTTGTCATCGAACTTCCAAGTGTGGAGAAGCTCTGGCTTATCCATAATATCAGGAAATTCTTCAATTCTTTTATTTGATTTAAATAATTTCTATCCATTGTACTTTACTCCATTCTAATATTATAGCGAAATGTGCAAAGTACGTTCTTAGATGACTAAAATAATCCCTCATGCAGATAGTCATCTGAAACGAACTCTGCATGAGATAAAGCAATTTCTTTTTGAACTTTATGTAAATATACTAATAACATATTCACCTCTCCTTATCGAATTATGTTAAGTCCTTAAAATATTAATTTTATATGGATATGGCAGGTAAATGTATTACCTGCCAAATAAATAAGTTTTATTGTTAGGAATAACTTTAAACATATCTGCATTTCATTTCCAATTTTAACATAAAAGCAAATACAAGTCTACAAAATATATGTAAAATATACATGATAGTGCACGATACTATAGTGAGTGTTAACATTTTATAAGAATTCTTAAAATCCGCAGAATCATATCATTTTTTCGAAGATTCTTCTTAGACCATGTTTCGGAATAATGTCCGAATATAGGCATTGAATTCGGCAGGATAACATCCTGATACATTAGTCGTTGAATTTCATTTCATAAATGTTCTGCTATTCCATGATTAGCAAATTCAGGGAACAGAGAGAAATTACTTACCTCTTCTAAACCAGAAAGCCATGTGAGGAAGTTTTTTGATTCCAAATATTCAACTTCAGATAATGGACTGTTGGTTCGATAATAAATACCCTCTTTTCTGTTCCAGATATACTCTAGGTATGCTCTCTGTTTCGTTTCATCGAAGAAATCATTATCTTGTAAAAGCCAGATAATATATACCATATATGATCTCAATAGGATTTCCTTGCTGTTTCTATTTTCTTTTTCCCAAATATCTTCATTTAAGGATCCATGAGCAAGCGCTTTGGAAAGGTTATAAGCACATATTTCTTTCCTGGTCTGTACCAAGGGATGTTTTGGTTCAAATAAAGACAGATTTGCCGCAATGATCGTTTTAAGTGAAATTTGAAAACCGAAATGATGTTCATTTACATCCAGCCAATCCTCCTTACCCAGCAAATACCTTTCCATAAGCTGAATCGCTTTATCAATCATTGCATCATTTTTATCTAGTGCTAATTCACGGGCACGCCTTAGTGCTGATTCTGTAGTTTTAAATTTCTGATTCAACTGTGATTTTGTATCCTGAGTATGAAATCTTCCCCAAGAGCCATTTTTCCATTGTTCGGTAGCTATTTGCTGATACCATTTTGATTCTCTTAGCTTATTATACTCAGCCTCGATGGATGGATTATGTATTATTTCTTTTTTCAATATATATTGTGGAACCGGGTCGGTCATATTCTTATTAAGATAATCAATAACTTCTTGTAGCTTCCCTATCAATGTGGCACCCCCAGATTCATATTCTATTAATGAAATTACTTAAGACCAGCTTTGTAGCTCAATAATATTTCCCTCACAATCAGTTGCATAAGCAAAAACAGCTTTTCTTCCATCTGCAAATTCTGTTTTTACTAATTCTCCAATTTGATTTCCACCGTTTTGAAGCACTAGCTGTAATGTGCTTTCCACATCATCTACTTCAAAAGCTAGATGTGCCATTCCAGATTTATTTATCGTTTTACAGGAATTCTCTACTGTATCATAGGAAAAGATTTCAAGCGTGGGGTGGTCTTTATCATATCCCGGAAGACAGAGATGTTCTCCAACGATATGAGCGTTTGAAATTCCTGTTAACCTATCAAGCCATTCTCCCCGTAAATCCCTTGTCTCACCTATGCTTCTACATTTCAATACACCTTTATAGAATTTTATTAACTTCTGGGCATCTTTTGCAATAATATTCGTATGTACATATCGAAACATCTGAATTTCTCCTTTCCTGTTATTTTAAATATAGTAACTCTCCTTTTGTCAGAAATCAAATGATTTTTCTACATAAAACCACCTTATTATTCACTACAATGTTTATGTATCTATATGGCACAAGGGAATTTATATTGACGTAGATATGTATTCATTTCTGAGCAACGACTATACCGGTAAATGATTTTATAATTCTATCTCTTCTCCTATGCCCAATAGCAATGTATGAGAACCATTTTTATCCATTTTTGCCTTAAAATCTAGTGGATCTTCCTTCAAATGATGAACTGGAATTACGAATTTAGGCTTTATAGAAAGCATTACTTCCACTGCTTCGTCTATATTCATTGTAAAAACTCCACCAATTGGGACGATTGCAATGTCAATATTACAGATATCCTTCATTTCAGGGATAATATCCGTATCTCCAGAAAAATATATTCTTTTATTATCAATATTAATGATGAAGCCAACACACTCTCCAATTTTATGCACCTTCTTAACAGAAGCTCCCTCATTGGTATTATACGCATTCACAATTTCAACTGTAATATTGCCAAGTCTGTACTTACTATTCGGAGTAATAATTTTTATGTTATCGTTCCCTTCTTTTATGTATCTCTTTGGCGTTAATATTATCGTATTTTTGTCACTTAATCGGTTAATTGTAATCTCCTTACAATGGTCTCTATGAATATGAGAAATTAAAATCAGATCCCCCTTTTCCAATTCTTCTGGTAAAGCATCATCCTCTAATTCGGAAAAAACGATCTTCTTGTTATACTTTTTATAATAGGTACTCATATATGATGGGTCAATATATATAATGTGTTCAGACGTCCTTATTTGAATCCATGAACGTGGAAACCATTTAATAATCAAATTTAATACCTCCAATCTCTCATAATAAGTTTCTAGCTTCTATTTGCATGCTCATATCTTTCCCACTAACATAGGTTTTTCCTATTTCTACTCGGTTAGCATTTTCAAGATATTTCATATACATCTTTACTATAACACTTTTCTCAAAAAAAATCTCCTCCCCTAATCATTACGCAGCACTGAAAGGTAAACTTCTTTAAGTATGTCTAAATTCACCTAAAACAGTAATTGTGGATATCTATCCTCTGTTTTATGAACTCTCAGGTAAGTTATCCACATCGTATACTTAGACTTATTTTCTAATCTCATATATCTGTGGATTTATTTTCTTTTAAATTTACTCTTTTCAGATATCACTTCCTTTGGTATACTGTTCCTATCAAGAAATGCTTAGTGATGTGCGTTTCTCTGTATAGGATATATCTTCTCTTGTTAGTTGCCGACCAAAGCTTGCTAGCAAATCGGAAGATATATTTTTTATTGTTCTTTTTATTTCTCTTAATCCTTTTATTCCATTTTCATAAAGCTGTAACAGTACATCTGCTATCTGTGTCAGCAAATAATGGTTCTTCATAGCATTATAATTAAGGCTGTTTGCATGCTCTATATCATAACGATGGTTTTTCTGGATGTTAAATCCCTCATTTTCAATCTTCCAGCGTTTCCTTCCGGTCTGTGCAAACTCCCAGGCTGTCTTTCCTCTGATTGGCAACCCGGTGATCCATTGAAAGCTTCCTTCCGGTTCACCATCTTTCTCTATCTTTAGTTCCATTACTGTGAGATTATGACCCTCATAGTAAAGCTCTGATACCCATTTCATCTCATGCTTAACACTCTCGCGAGCTTTCCTTTTATGTGTTTTCTCTTCTTTTATAATCTTTTCTTCATTTTCACCCATTCCAACGATGGTTTGATACTCTTTTGCAAGAGAAGGGATGCTTCCATCTTTAAATCGGAGAAGATATCCCCATCTATTATCTTTACAGATTTGAAATACCGGTTCACAAGCATACAGACTGTCACCAAGTATGCAAATCGGTAATCTTGGGTAGTCTTTCTTCAGCCTTTTTGCCAGTCTTTTAAAGGCTTTTCTTTCACAATCCTGTTTTTCAACATCTTCATTTTCATTTTCAATAAACTCTGTAGCAATGCTGATAATCAGGTTGTCTCCTAATACAATCTTAGCTTCTAATACATTATGATAATAGTAGGTTTTTTCATCTTTGGTTCCTTTATTAATAGTTTTTCTTAAACAGTGTTCATCTATTTTTTCATTAAAACAGAACAACTGTGTTGCATCGACTATTACCATCCAATATTCACCCAGAAATCTTGCGTGCTCAAAACTCCTCTTTCTAAGTAACTTTTTAATTATGTGCTTTCTGAATTTCTGTAGTTCTTCTGGATCAAGCTTCTCCAGACATTCATTGATAGTCACATAATGAGGAAGATATTCTTTTTCCTCTTTTCCAAGGATCAGACAAAGATTATGCGCACATTCCTCGGTATTAAACTTATCAGTCATATCCTGCATAGAAGATATGGTACATACATTTTTCATGATAACGGTATATAAAATCTCTTCAATGTCATAATCGGTATAAGATGTATGTCTTGGATCCCTTACCGCACTTAACTCTTTGATTAAATCTGGCAGAAAATGCTTCTGAACTTTTAAAAATTCAACGATATCTTTCTGAAATGCTTTTTTAATTTCCCTTCTAGAAGCTCTAGACATGATAAAAATTCTCCTTTGTGAAAAAGTTTTTACTATTTTATCATATCTAGCAGCCAAAAGCCTTAAATTTCTTAATATAATTAGTGCGAAAAATATTTACCTTTCAGAGCTGTGGTTTACCGTTTACGAAAGTACTGAGAATAATACCAAGTTTCTAATGGAGTACCCTATTGTCGAGATTGAAGGAGACGCAATACGAAGTAATAATATCAATCGAATTATCAATTGGTTTGTAAATAACAGTAATAGTGATCAGTACTTGGATTTATATAATAGCTGCGTGGAACTGACTTATACAATTACCTATCATTCAGAAGATGTATTTAGTTTTTATTATTGTGGTAGGATGAATTATGGCATAGAAGTACCTTTGGGGTGGGGCTATACCGTAAATATATCAACAGGAAAGATTTTAAGCTTATCAGATATTGGAGTTCACATTGATGATTTAACAGAGCAAATAAAGGGTGAAATAAATCAAAGCAATGAATATGACCTGAACAAGTATATTACAGAGCTATCAAAGCAGGAAATGAATTTTTATATCACAGAGGATAAATTGGCTCTCTTTTTTGTAACTAGCGGTAGCAGCGGCGATTATTTCATTAAGCCGTTTAAGTATGATTTTAAGAATCTTGTACCACAAGTCAATGAAGCGGAAATTGACCTATATGATTATGTGGAGCTATCGGAAGAAGATTTTCTGAAGGCTTCTGGTTTACTGTTGGAAGAAAGACCTGATGACTATGAAGGTGATTATGAAGGAAATAATTATATCGGTTATGAAGAGGGAATTGATATCTACTATTATGATTACGAAGTTGATTTTATTTACCTTCGCAAGAAGCTTCCTGGATATCATTTTCTTGGCATTTCGGTAGGTATGTCATTTAAAGATGCAGTAGAGAAGCTTAAGAAAATCGGGCTAGTATGTGAGGAAACAGAATATGCCAATAGATATAATTTTTATCTTTCAAAGGATGAGAAGAACGAGGAATACAATGATTATGATGAGAATAGAAGGCATGGAATAGGTATTACTGTGGAGAATGATAAAATTGTTGAGATGGTATACTATTAACAGTCAGATACTTGACAAGGGGCATATCATAACAAGGTGTTTTTTTTGATCTATTCTCACTGTCTCTTCCTGGTGCGCTTACAGAATCAAGATAAAAATTCTATAATATTACAAATTCATACTTGCAATAATACCATAATATGGTATTATTAAATAAAAAAGGAGACAAGTACATGAAAAAATTTATATCTTTTTTATTCGTATTATGTGTTTTAATGATGAGTTTTTCTACTACGGCTTTTGCAGCAACAAAATCACAAGTAACATATCCAACTGTAAAGAATACTATTCTTGTTGGACAAGGTTACACTACAGATGGTGTGAAATATGAAGTGTATGAAATAAAAAACAACTCATCTACAGTAACACCTAATACGGTAGTAACTCTTAATGTTACTAGATGGGTTCGTTATTATGATATTCCAGTAGGTTTTGTAGCACCATCATCCATATATTGGGAGGAAGACACTGGTTGTGGTTATAAAGTAACTGGAACATTGTATTGGGATGGTTTTACTGCGCATTTCAATGGTATTGATCATTATATTGAACTTCCTTATATGGGAAAACTGGTAGGTAATATATAAAAAGACAATTCATAAAAAGCACTCAAAAATGTGAAAATATTTGGAGTGCTTTTTTATAATGAACTATAGGTCGAATATCTAAGCGATGCATAGTGTAAGTGTACAATCGTATAAATTTTCAACCATAGCTTGGAAGAAGGGTTTCAACGAGAAAAAACCACTCCACGAGAAAATAACTCGAGAAAATAACTCACGACAAAATAATTTTAGAATATGCAATATTTTAATATTTTCATGGATGTTATATATAGAGAGGAGGTTACCTTGAAAAAAAAAATTACTAGAACACAGGAAGAAATAATTCAAACAATTAGTCAGTACAAAGAAACTATATTTAAAGTAGCAGTTTCCTATACAAGAAATAAAACGATTTCTGAGGATATACTTCAAGATGTATTAATTAAATACATGACTGATTCTACTGACTTTCAGGAGGAGGAACATAAAAAAGCTTGGCTGATTCGTGTGACCATTAATGAATGTAAAAAATTTTGTCGTTCATTATGGAATGTCAAAAAAATCCCGCTAGAGGATATCTATCCATTTAATGATCCTGAAAAGCACACTGTCTTTTATGCTATTATGGAGTTACCTCCTAAATATCGACTAGTTATTCATTTATATTATTATGAAAATATGTCTATTAACGAAATTAGTAAATCTATAAATATAAAAGAAAATACCGTTATGTCATTACTTCATAGAGGTAGAAAGCTGTTAAGAAATGTATTGGAGGATGAATATGAATATAAACCAGTATAAAAAATCTATGGATGAAATTACTATAAAGAAAATTGAGATAGAAGATTTATTAAGAAAGAATTCAAATAATTTAAAACGAGTAAGGTATATAAAACTAATACCTGTTTTTATATTAACTTATCTACTAGTTTTGATCTTATTTTACTTTCCTGGATTATCAAAAGACACGTTTGACGTTGCTATAAAAGTATGTGCAGCAGAAGATGAAGTTCAATTAACAAAAGATTTTATAAGTTTTAAACTAAATGCCAATCAAATTGACGGTGGGAATGACTCTTCAAAATGTTTTATAAACTATAATTTAAACTTAAAATGTGAAGGAGACAATATTGAAACAATAGTTTATACCTGTTCGAATCAAGATGTAAATGTAAATAATCGATTAAGTGCTGCTGCATACTATGTAGAAAACATTAGTGTTCCTGCAAATGAATTTTCTAAGTATAGCAAAGAAGATGATTTTATATTTGGTTACAAAGCGGAGGGCGTAGGTGTAGCAAGTATAACTAAACTTATTGGAAATTCGTATACTGTTAATTATGATAATCAATATAATAAGGAATATGGGTTAGTATTAGCAGGTACCGTTGATGAAAATGGTATTTATCATTTTAATGATACAAAAATTAAGGTAGATATAACTTTAAAAGATGGCTCTACACATCATAAAGAACTTGCTATAGACTCTAGCTCTATTAAAAAATTTGGTTCAAAAATTCGAATACGAATTACGAACAGATAATCAGTTAAACTAATAGTAGAAGAGGTCACTTCATAAAGCTCGAGTGTCGTCCTCTTTCGCATGTAATAAGCCTATTTAGTGATTACTTCTCCTACTTCGATAATGAATAAGAGGAAACTTTCCATTCATTATTAATTTTTTTTACTGTAAGGTCTAAATAATTTAATGAATCATTTTTTATTTCAAAGATATAACAAAGATCCACTTCTGTTTCAGATAATATTTTACTAAAGCTCCATTGTAAATTAGTAACCACACTATTATCCGTACCTACTCAATAACAAAAAGTTCTGATATACTATCCCTTCAATAAAAAAAAGCCCTGCAAAGCAAGGCTTCAAGATAGTACTGTTTCAGTTTATTTTTTTGGCGCATAACAATTCTCTGGAAGAGAGCTTGACCATGGAAGTAGATTGTCTATAAAGTCATAGTTCGTATCTGTCTGATGACGTCTCATCGTATCTAATAGATAGGATAAGTAGAAGTAGGGTCTCAGACCATTTAATTTTGCCGTTTCCGTTATGCTATAGATTATGGCAGTAAGCGGTTAACAACAGGGTGCCTTGTAAATAAGAAAGAGACCGACTATGATAATTAGTCAGTCTCAAATAATCACTTACCACACTCTGCTTGTACTGCCTCTGACCAAGGCATCAAAAATTTCAGATCTTCTGGGTGATTATGATAATCCGTATCAGGCATATACAATAATAAGTATTCTAGATATGTATATACATTAAGTCCGTTTGCTTTTGCTGTTTCGACTATGCTATATACTGCAGCACTTGCTTCAGCTCCTTTCGGTGTATCTGAAAATAGCCAGTTTTTACGGCCAATACAGAATGGACGTATGCTGTTTTCTGCTGTATTGTTTGAAATGGAGCATCTTCCATCAAGAAGATAATTCTCCATATATGGCTTCTGATTCTTTGCATACGTTACAGCTTTACCTAGAGCAGAGCCATTTAATACCGTAAGGTTTTCAAGCCAGCACCAAAAGGCATCAAGGACTGGGCGTTCCAGTTCAAGACGCTTAGTATATCTAACTTCAGGGGACAGTTCCTTAAGACTTTCCTCTATAAGGAAGAGCTTATTGCAGTAGTCCCTTCCGATTTCTGCATTGGTAGGTGGGGCATTCTTTGCCTTCTTTCCAGGAATAGCCTCTATGAACTTCCTTCGAAGGTGAGCCCAACAACCGCACCGGATAACTTCAAGCTTGTTATATCCACCGTATCCATCGGTATGAAGATATCCTCTGAACCCCTTTAGGTATTCGACTGGATTATCACCGTTTCTTGTTGGTCTGTAATCATACAAGATGATGGGAGCTTTCCCGTCATTACCAGAGCGATAAAGCCACATGTAGGACTTCGTCTGAGGTTTTTTACCATCCTCCTTCAGTACTTGGATAGGTGTTTCATCGCAATGAATGATATCCCTTTCTAGTAGCTTCTTCCTTAAGTACTGGATTACAGGATAGAAATAATCTTGGGAGCAACGTATAATCCAGTTAGCCATAGTGCTACGTTTTAAGGCAATACCGAGATTCTCCCAGTCCTTTTCCTGGCGATAAAGTGGCATGCTATTCACGTATTTCTGATACATTACGTTGGCTACAGAACTTGGTGATGCAAGTGAATGGTTCATTAAAGATGTCGGTGTAGGTGCCTTTTCTATATAGGGTTTGTCGGTATGTTTACACTTAGGACATTCATAAGCCATTCGGACATAACGAACAATACGTAGTTTAGCAGGTATGTACTCCAGCTCCTCACGAACCGTTTCCTTACCGATTGGTTTTAGATTATTCCCACACTGAATACAGTACTGATCCTCTATAGGAATCTCACACAGGATTTCACGGACAGGAAGATCTTTTATAATTTCTACTCTCTTTGTCTTTGTATGAGTCCGGGTGTAACCCTTTACTTCTTTGGTTATAGGTTCTGGATCAGGAGAATCAGAATAAGCTTCTGCCTCATTGAACAAATGTAGTTGTCCTTCAATATCATCCTTAGGAGTTTTTTCACTGGATGAACCGAACTTTTCCTTCCGAAGTATTAGTATCATCTCCGTAAGATTATCTACTTGTAGTTGTAACTTTTTTATTGTATTTTCGAGCTGTTCAATGTAAGCATCTTTATTATTCATCAGTGGTTTTTCTCCTACCATATATTCTAAACTTGATAGGTTTATTATACCATAAAAACAGCTAAAAGGCTAGTAAAATCAATACTTTCAGTCACTTTCCACTTAACAAAAAGCACCCTGTTTGACAGTCTTAATAGCCTTTGGTTGGTCGATAGAAAGTCCCTCCATTAACCAGCGAAATTCCTGCCAGGTAAGGAGTTTTACCTCATCTTGACTACGAGGCCATTTGAAATTTCCGCTCTCTAATCTTTTATAAAGAAGAACAAATCCATCTCCTTCCCAAAGGAGTGCCTTGAGCCTATCCCGGCGTTTACCGCAGAAAAGAAAGAGACTCTTTGAAAAAGGATCTAGATGGAACTGTTCTTGTACCACTGCAGCTAGTCCATCAATTGATTTACGCATATCTGTGTAGCCACAGGCAATGTAGATGTTCTTAGCTACAGTAATATCGCCTAGCATATATTTTTCAGTGCTAGAAGCACTGCTTCAATAGTCTGCCCGCTTGCTCCATTATGTACTTCAAGTGTAGCAGATGGAAGATGGATAATGACTGATGCCATAAGATTGGTTTGCTGTGCTTCTATTTCAAACTTGGCAAACTCAACTTGTGAATCTTGCTTAGGTATTGCGGGTAGAATAGCTTCACATGCTTTTTTACGTATCTTACGAAGCCAATAGTAATAAGCGTGACGGCTGATATGATTTTTCTGGCACCAGTCGTCAACCTTAAGCCCACTGTTTTGACAGTCCTCAATTAGTTTTTCCCATTGTTCTTGACGGAACTTTGTTTTTACATAGGTAACTTCATCCATGTTTCACAACTCCTTTCTAAAGTTTTTCAAGTTGAAAAACTTGAAAAACTTTAACTCAATATTTAGAGTTATTATCACATGGATCTCTAAAATAGAATAGGCACTCTATTGTCGAGCGCTTACTTATGGCACTTGCTTGTGCTCCAGCGATGCTTTTGCAGAACAGCCAATTGCGGCGTCCGATTCCGAAGGTTTTGATGCTCCTCTCACAATCGTTATTGTCGATGGCCAAGTGACCATTTTCTAAATATCGGAGCAAATATTTCTCTTGATTGATCGAATAGAGAATTGCATCCCCGATTTTGGACTTATGATCTAGTTCCTCTGTATCCATTGTACGAAGCCATGCAAAATAAGCTTCAGCAACAGGTTTTGCCTGCTCCTGACGCACTTGATATCGTTCTTCTGGAGAACTCTCCCGAATAGATGCCTCTATGTCATATAGTTTACCTATACGGCATAAAGCTTCGTATGCAATCGAGTTTTTCCATTCCCCATTCTTAAGATCCTTCTTCAGAATGGTAAGACATTCATCAAAGCGTCTCCTGGCATGTGCCATACAGCCAGTGACTATGATGTTGTCCGGAAGCCCATGGTAAGCACTATATCCGTCAGTGGTTAAATACCCGGTATATCCTTCTAAGAAGGTTTTGGGATGATAGCCACCTCTGGTTCTTTCATACTGAAAGATTACCATTTGAGGACCTCCACTGAGTGCGTCGGTCATGTATACCCACATCCAGTTCTTTGTCGATGCCTTTTGTTCTGGCTCATCTAGCACCTGACATCTGGTTTCATCACAGTGGGTATAGTGTCCCTTCAACAAAGCTTGTTTCATCCTTTCATAAATCAGATAGAGATAGTCCTCGCTACAGCGAATCATCCAGTTTGCCATGGTCTTGTCTTCCAGATTCAGCCCATAGCGCTTGAATTCCTGCGATTGACGGTAGAGGGGCACTCCATTCACGTATTTTGAATTCATAATGCCAGCCACAAGGGTAGGGGTTGCAATGCTTCCCTTCAGTAGGGAGGGATCTTTCTTTGTTCTTTTCATTTTACTGCAGTTGGTACAGGAATAAACATATACGACATCCTCTACGGTAATGAACTGAGCAGGTATAAATTTTAGAGTGCGGCTTACTTCGGTAGAGACCACCTTAAATTTATGCCCACAATCATCGCAGAGTAGATCATCTCCGGTAAGTTTATGCTTCACCGTTTCCACTTCAAAAACAGAAAGATCATTCTCTTTCTTTCCCTTGGGCTTTTTGCGATTATAGGTAAACGGTAGATAGTGAGTACCCCTATAAAAATTCGCCACTCTGATGAGTGACGAAGATATTTACCTATTTTCTGCATTCCGCAGGCAGCTTTGGCGACCACGGAAGCAGGTCTTCACAGAAACTCCGGTCTGTTTCATCCAGATGCTTCGGGATTTCTGTCAGAAGATATTCGAAGTAATTATAAGGTTTCAAATTGTTTACTTTCGCCGTTTCGGCAATACTGTAAATAATGGCACTGGATTTAGCCCCATTGATGGTATCGATCATTACCCAGTTTTTCTTACCGATACAAAAACCACGGATTGATTGTTCAGCAGCATTATTGTCCATTGGCACTTCACCATCATCCAGGAATGCTTTTAGATATTTTTCCTAATTGATGGAATAGTTAAATCCACTCCATGTTTTGCTTTTTGAAAGAACTTTGCCGATGTGTTCTTTTACCCATACAAAGTAAGCCTCTACCAATGGTTTCACACTGACCTGGCGAAGTTTCAGTCTTTCTTCCGGTGAGAGCTCGCTTAATCGCTTTTCTTCCCGGTAGATTGCCTGTATCTGCTTTAATGCCAGATATGCAAGGCTGCTCTTTTGATCTTTCTCAGGAAGAGCCTTGACCGCTTCATCATATCTACGTCGGGCATGCGCCCAACAACCGGCGATGGTCAGATTGTCACGTTCTTTATCTAAGGTGTGATATACCTGATAACCATCGGTAACACAGACTCCCTTGAAATTCTTAAGGAATTCTCTTGGGTGGCTTGTGTTTCTGGTCTGTTGGTAATCGTATAGGACGATTTGCTTGTCCTGATACATCCTACCCGTACGGTAGACCCACATATAACTCTTAGATCCGGCAGTACGCCCGTCCTTATTAACAAGGACTGGTGTCTCATCTGCCTGAAGTACATGATAATCATAAATCCGTTCATGTAGATAATCATATAGGATTGCCAGATATCGGTCTGCACATTGGATGGTCCAGTTTGCCATATCCTGACGGGAGATGTTAAGATTATATCGTTCAAACTCTTTTTCCAAACGGTAAAGAGGAACAGCATTGACATATTTTCCGTTTATGATAGCAGCTTCCAACGATGGAGATACCAGGCTATTTCTAAGAAGATAGCCCGGATGCTTTGCTTTTATTATGTGATCATCCTTTTTACTGGCATAAACAGCTACGTGATGTTCTTCCACCTCTACTTTAGACGGGGTGAATTTATATCGTTTGTACACTTCATCCGGAAGCTGTTTCCATGCTGATCCGCCAAATTCCTTTCTGAGTTCTTCTTCAGACATGGTATGCTCAATCTTAACGATAGGAAGTCCCTTTAAATCTTCTTCTCGTTTGCCTTTGCGTTTCGTTGGTTTTGATTTTACGGTATCTTCATCTTCGACATCGATCTCGCCTAGGTTGGCAACTGCCTCTGCCTCATTGAAAAACACAATCTGATCGTCTACTTCTTTAAAGGCGATCTGCTGATCGATATCTAGCTTTTCAGAAGACCTGCCATAGCGTTTATGGTTTGCTGTGGCAAGCTGTTCAAGCACCAATTGAAGTTTTTGGTCAATGGACGCAAGCTGTTCCTGATTGGCTAGAAGCAACTGAACCAATACGACCTTATCGAAGCTATTCAGTTGTTCTTCGGTATATTTTATTGCCATAACAGACCATCCTTTCATTAAGTCTATTATAGCGTATTATGCTTTATTTGGCGAATTTCATTTTCTGACAGCTTCGTCATAATGCCTATGGTTGTAAGGCTTTGTGAATCCCGTAATGGAGTGGTAATTAAATGCCTTTCGAAATGTCAAATTTTATTTTTTGATAAATATCGCTTATATATCGCTGCCTGAAGGTATGTAGAAGGCAATCATTTATAGATGATTCTACGTTTTTTAAACGTGTAAAAACAAGATATATTTTCTCTGTTTTGCACAAAGCTTATGTAACATACTCCGGTGATACCGGCTTTACAGACTTCTTCGGGGTTATGGTAAGCCCTTCCATTAGCCAACGGAATTGCTGTGGGGTTAGAACTCTAACTTCTGCAGCATTACGAGGCCATTGATATTGACCAGCTGCGAGGCGCTTATATAGCAGGAGATAGCCATCCTTTTCCCAGACTAACCCCTTTATACGATCCGCTTTTCTTCCACAAAAAAGATAAAGTGTATCAGGCGAAAAAGGATCTATACCGGTTTGCGTTTCTATGATACCAGCCAGACGGTCAATACCGGAACGAAGATCTGTATATCCAGTCACTAGGTAGATTTGCTTAAAACATGTGGCATCATTGAGCATGAGAGATCACCTGTAGTATTGTAGACAGTAGATCTAATGATGTAGCTTCTGTCACATGAATAGAAAAGCCGTTCACAGAGATATCCAGACCTGTACTTGTGCTCGGAGCAGATTTAGGATTCATGACTTCAGCCGGTACCGGCACAATTGATGTTGAAATCATGTCCTTTGGCATGCTTTCGAGACAGGCTTCCCGAACCTTGCGAAGTCTATAGTAATAATCCGCTTTGGTTATGTTGTTTTGTGCACACCAATCGATGACTTTCATTCCATCAGGTCGATTCTGACAGGCACGAACCTGCTCAGCCCATTCCTGCAATCGATAGCGTGTGGCAATCATACTTGTTGTTGAGCTCATAGACTTACCTCCTTGTAAGGAGTCAAAAAAGTTGAGCACTGAACTTTTTTGACCCGGTTAAATAATAAGTCTATTTTCTCAAAAATCTATACAGCGGTCTAGAGTACCCATTATCTACCGCTTACGAAATTGGAGCTCATCTATCCGTATGGAGTAATAGCTTTTTAGAATTTTTGTCGTAAACGGTAAATCTCTTGTACATTAAAAAATAAAATCACATATGGGATAATACTCTAAGTTGAATAAGTTGAAAAAGTTGACAACATTTTAAACTTTTCAAACAATCTTAGGAGGTTATCTTCATGAATGCAAAAAATATGAAAAAGGAATATAACTTAAAGCAATGGCATCTTATAATTCAAGACTGCCGTAACAGTGGCATGAAAGTAGACGACTGGTGTAAACAAAACGATGTTAATCGTAATTCATACTATTATTGGTATAAAAAGATTCGTGAAGCTGCATGTGAAGTTTTAACCGAAAGCAATGTAGCCGTATCACCTTCCTTTGCATCTGTTCCTATGAATGTAATTGAACCTATCAATAATGGAAATCAAGGGTCACTAAACATATCTATTGGTAAAGTTAAAATAGAAGTTACAGAGAACACTTCACCTGATATACTACGTATGGTGCTGGAGGTACTTTCTAATGCTTAATGATGCTACAGGTTTTAAGGCTGTATATATCGCCTGTGGTTATACCGACCTGCGGCGTGGTATAGATGGTTTATCTGTTATTATTGATAAAACCTTTCATCTAAATCCTTTTGAGTCTGGTACCTTATTTCTCTTTTGCGGAAGGAGAACTGATCGTATCAAGGGACTTTTATGGGAGGGAGATGGTTTTCTATTGCTCTACAAACGCCTTGAAAATGGCAAGTTCCAATGGCCAAGAAATGAAGATGAAGTGCGTCAAATGACATCACAACAATTTCGTTGGTTGATGGAAGGACTATCAGTAGAGCCAAAAAAAGTTGTCCACACAGTCAAACCAAAACGGACTGCATAGGGCTATAATTAGTGGATAAAGTTTCTCCATAAAGCCCTGATTTTACTCGGTTTCGCTATGTTTTCCACAACTTTTAAAAGTTGTTTCAAATCTCTTTACATGCAGTTTTTATTATGCTATGTTTGACACATGATGATAGAAAACTATAGTGTAAACCAATTAACTAAATATACTAAGAAAGAGATCATAGATCTTTTTCTAAATCAGCAAGAGAGCCTAAAACTCCTTCGTGGGGAAATGGAGCTGCTAAACAAAAACATGAATCTATTATTAGAGCAGCTAAAGGTCTCCAATCAAGCAAGGTTTGGAAGTTCCTCTGAAAAGATTGATATAGAGATTTCAGAACAACTTCAATTATGTTTTAACGAAGCAGAGGTTACCATTGCTACTGCAGGAGAGATTGCAGAGCCAACAATAGAGCAAGTAGTGTCTGGGCATACACGTCGTGTAAAACCCCAAGGGAAACGAGATGCGGATTTGGAGGGGTTACCTATTCGTGTGGAGGAACACTTTCTTTCAGAGGAGAAGCTACAGGAACTTTTCGGTGGTAGCTATCGTAGGCTACCTGATGAAGTTTATAAAAAACTTGATTTTCATCCTGCAACCTTTGAAGTTGTAGAACATCACGTAGCCGTGTATTGCGGTAATAAAAATCAGACAATCGTACGGGCAGATCGTCCTTCAGAGCTATTGAAAAATAGCATTGTTACACCTTCGCTTCTTGCTGCAGTATTAAATGCTAAATATATAAACTCCCTACCTTTGTATCGTCTTGAGCAGGAATTTAAAAGGTATGATGTAAATATCTCAAGACAGGTAATGTCTAACTGGGTCATTACTGGAAGTGAACGATATTTATCGCTTCTTTATGACCGGATGCATGATGAGCTTTATAAAAGTCATGTGCTTCATGCAGATGAAACCCCATTTAAGGTAACAAAGGATG